>NZ_JAQZAB010000117.1:0-11781 GCF_028640915.1 Pseudomonas sp. B3G-3
GGCCATCCCTTTCAAGGTCTTTTCGTTTTGGCAGCCTTGATGACCCTGTCTGTTGAAACGTGGGCATGTACCGCCGTCCCTTGAACCCATGTCCTGGGCTTGGGTACCTTGGGGCCTCGTTGGCTTTTGGCGACTTGCTTGGGTTGAATGTTCTTGGCTAATTCCAACAAGCGCTGGGCCAGTTTTTCCATTGAGACGATCGGTAGATATTCGACGGGCAGAGCGATCTGCATGCCCTCATATCCAGCTCTGACCTGGATCGCCAAGTGATAGATCGAAGCCTCCCAGCCCTCAGGCTGAGTCTCTCGATGAGCGTGTTCGACGCTGCGCTTGAGCAAGGCCAGTACGTTGTACGCCAGCACGGCAGTGGTGAATCCAAGCAAGGCAGCTCGTGGACTGCCGAGAGATTCAATTTCACTTTCCAGAATGGCTTCCAGTCGCTGGAACATCCCTTCAATACTCCAACGACGGCGATAGAAGTCCGCGATCTGCGGTGCGCTGATGCTCTCGGGCAGGTTGCTCCAGAACATCAAACTGCGGTCACCTGAGTCGTTTGGTGAATGGAGCGTCAACTCGATGCGTCGCCACTGATGCCCCCCTCTTACCTCAATGCTTTGTTCACGCACCGTACCTGTTGCAACAGGCAAAGATGCTTGCCACTCGCCCTCTTGAATCAGGCGCGGGTGCTTGGCCTGCTGGCGAATGACAAATGACGTTTTCACTTGTTCACAGGCCTCCATTACAGGAAGCGTGCAGTAGAGCCGATCAGCGATCCAAACCTGGTTCGTCTTGGCATCGGACAGTAGCGGCAACACGCAGACTCGCTCGCTTGCGTAGGCGTCTTCGCAGGGTTGCAGGTCAATGACCTGATCCAGGTCGGGATCGTAGACCACGACCGAGAATCCGGGACGAGCCGCTCCGCGCTCGTGCCGTAGTGCTCCAAGGCGCTTTTCGGTGGACGCCAGGTGGCTGCCGTCTACCACCCGAACCTGCCAATCGGGCAGCATGGCTGAGCCCCCCAACTCCTTGATCGTCGGAGTCAGGCGCTGCGCGCAACCTGTGACCAAGGCGCGCAACAGAGCCGGTTCGGTACGGCTGACCTTGTCGTAAAGGGCCGCCAGGCTAACCGGAAGATCCTCCAGTTGCTTGGCCGCGGCATGTAATGACGGCTTCAAGCCCAATGAAACAAGGGACATGAGCTTAACGATGGTTGAGAACAGCAATTCGCGGGAGTACTGCCGTTGCCGGTGTTCTTCGAAAACCTGATCGACCCACTCCGGCGCAATGGCTTGCTCCAAGGCAAGTTTGGCCATCACGCTGGCAGGTGCTTTTTTCTCGAATCGCGCTAGTACATCGGCCCACATCGTTCGGGTCTTCCTGACTGAATTTCAGCGGATTTTACCCAAGACCTTGAAAGGGATGGCCGTAAGGGCGGAACCCTAAGCCGCCGTGACCGCAGGAATGGATATGTACACCGTCCAAAAAGTGCAGTGCCAGAGCCGACGCTATCGCGGGCAAGCCTCGCTCCTACAGAAGCCGACCTGCAGCGAGAGCAAAACCACCTGCGGCCAACGCCTCAGATATGGCAACTGCTCAAGCCATTCTTTTCCAGGTAGCGCTGGTGCGCTTCGTCCGCCAGTTCAAACCGCCCCAGCGGCACCACCACCGTGGCCACAGGTTTGTTGAGACGGCCGGAGTCTTGCAGGGCCGTCTTGGCCTGCCGTGCCTGTTCAGCCTGTAGGGCGTCGGTGTGGAAGATCGCCGAACGATATTTCACCCCACCATGTTCGCCCTGCCGATCCACCGAAGTCGGATCATGCAGCCCCCAGAAGTGCTCGATCAGGCGCGGATAAGCCAATACCCGAGGATCGAAATCCACCTGCACCACCTCGATCCGCAACGACTCATCGCCCGCCTCCACCGCATAGCCCACCCGCGTATCCACCACCCCCGACAGCACCCGGAACGCAGCTTCCGCGCCCCAGAAACAGCCCGCGCCGAAGGTCGCCTGCTTGATCCCGCTCATGTTCCGATACTCCTCGCTCACTGCACCGCTCCGACTTTCTCGCCGCTGGCGCCCAGCCATTGATCGACAATCGCCGGGTTGGCCTGGACCCAAGCCTTGGCCGCTTGCGCCGCAGGTTGTTGTTCCTTCTCGATCCTGAGGATCAGGTCATTCAACACCTGCGGGTCGATGCTGAAGTTTTCCAGGAAGGCGGCGATCCGTGGCGCGCGTTTCTGCAAGGCGCTGGAGGCCAGGACATAGACCCGGGCGTCCGGGTAGGCGCAGGTGATCTTGCTCTTGTTCAGCCAGTCGGCGTCCACCGTCGGGCTGACGAATTTCCAGCAGCCGTCGGCCTTGTACAGCGGGTCGCCCTTCTTGTTGTCCTGGGCGTAGCCGTCGAACGCCGGCTCGTCCAGGCGGCGCAGGTCGAAGGCGGAGAAGATCCAGTCCGGGGTGTAGGCGTAGAACACCACGCCGCGCTGGGCCTTGTAGGCCGCGGCGAGCTTGGCGTAGGTCACCGAGGCTTCGGTGGACACCGACTCGAATTGGTCGGCAAAGCCGAAATCCTTGGCCTTGATCTGGCCGATATAGGTCGACTCCCAGCCCGCCGGGCCCACCAGCAATTGCGCCTTGCCGCCGCCCAGGGGTTCGAAGAGTTTCGCCACTTCGGGTTTCTGCAGGTCGTAGACCGACTTCACGCCGTATTTGTCTTGCAGGTAACCGGGGATATAGAAGCCCTGGACCCCGAGGTAGGGCTGCTTGTTCGGTACCAGGGAGCGGGTGCCGCCAGTGACGTACTTGGCCCAGGCGGCGGATTGATTAGGCAGCCAGATATCGGTCAGCACATCCACCGAACCGTCGCCCTTGGCCGCGGCGGCGAACAGCACCGGTATGTCACCGGCGAGATAAGACACGTCGCCGTCGAGGCGGCTTTTGATCACCTCGCCGAGGATGTTCTGGATGGCGATGGCGCCGGTCCAGTTCTGTTCGCCGATGACGATTTTGTCCTTGGCCAGCACGGGCAGGGACAACCCCAACAGCAGCGCGGCGGCGCCCAGGGTACGGGAAAACGACTTGTTCAAGAGACACCTCATGACTGATGGAAAGCGCGATCCCGCTGGCGCAGGGTCGCTTGAATGATGCGGTCGGGAATCAGCGCGCAGAACACGATCGCGGCGCCGGCCAACATGCCCTCGCCGCCCTTGATATTGCGCAGCGCGGTCATCACGTCGTAGCCCAGGCCGCCGGCGCCGATCAGCGCCGCGACCACCACCATCGACAGGCTCATCACCAGGGTCTGGTTGATCCCCAGCAGCAGCGAGCCGGCGGCCAGGGGCAGCTCGACCTTGGTCAGGATCTGCCACGGCGTGGCGCCGTGGGCCAGGGCCGCTTCGACGGCGGTCCTGGGCACTTCCTGGATCCCCAGGGCGGTGAGGCGGATCATCGGCGCCAGGGCGAAGATCAGCGTGGCGATCACCGCCGGGGTCTTGCCCACCGAGAAAAACGCCACCGCCGGGATCAGGTACACGAAGGTCGGCAGGGTCTGCATCACGTCCAGCAAGGGCGTGATCAGACGCCGCGCCAGGGCGCGCTTGGCCAGGAGGATGCCGGCGGGCACACCGATCAGCAGCGACAGCAGCACCGAGGAACCCACCAGGGCCAGGGTGGCGATGGTCCGCTCCCAGAAGCCGAACAGGCCGATATAGAGCAAGGCCGCCGCGCTGGTCAGGGCCAGGGCCGCGCCGGCCGAGCGCCAGGCCAGCAACACCAGGGCCAGCGCCGGCACGGGCCAGGGCAGCCAGCCCAGCAGGCTTTCGATGCTCTCGATCACCGTGCGCACCGCGACGATGACGCCGACGAAGGTGCTTTCGAAGGTGACCTGGGACCAGCTGATCAATTGATCGATGGCGGCCGCGGTGCTCAGCAGCGCCTGGCGGTCGGCAGGAAATTGCAGCCAGGGACCGCTGGCATCCACGGCCGCCACCCGCCACAGCACCAGGCCCTGGCACAACAGCAGCACCAGCCACGGCAGGCGCCAATCGGAACGGCCCTGGCTGCTCGGACGGCGAGCCAGGGTCACGCTGAGCAGGCGGCTGAGCAGCAAGCCAAGAATCGCCAACCCAGCCCAACCGAGACTGGCGCTGGTCAACCACTGCCCCACTGCACTGGCCGCCGCCAATTCCAGGGCGAAGCCCAGCCAATACAAGGCGCCATGCCCGCTGGCGGCCAAGGCCGCCGGCCCCAGCAACAGCGCCTGCCAGAAGGAAAACCCCGGGGCTACGGGCGCCGGAGCGGGTGCTGTTTTACTCGAAGCCACAGGCGCCGCGGCAACCGTGTCGCTGCGCGCGCCGTGCTCCTGGAAGAAGTCCGCCACCTCAGCGTCTGCCGGGTGCTCCAGCAACTCGCCGGGGCTGCCGAGCTGGATCAGATGGCCCTGGCGCAGCACCGCGATGCGGTCGGCCAGGCGCAGGGCCTCGGCCGGGTCATGGGTCACCAGCAAGGTGGTGATGCCGCGCTCGCGCACCAGGCGCAGGAAGTGGCTTTGCAGGTCGCGGCGGATGGTCGGGTCGAGGGCGCTGAAGGGTTCGTCCATCAGCAGGATGTCCGGCTCGCTGACCAGCGCCCGGGCCAGGCCGACCCGCTGCTGCATGCCGCCGGACAGCTCATGGGGATAGTGATCGCCCCAACCGTCCAGGCCCATGGCCCGCAGCTGCACATCGGCGGCGGCCTGGCACAGCGCCTCGGGTTCGCCACGCAGTTCCAGGGGCAAGGCGACGTTGTCGCGCACGCTGCGATGGGGCAGCAGGCCGAAGTGCTGGAAGACCATGCCGATGCGCCGCGAACGCAGGGTGCGCAGGTCCTTGGCCGAGAGCTGGCTGATGGCCGCGCCGTCGATCAGCACCTCGCCGCTGCTGGGTTCGATCAGCCGGTTGATGTGCCGCAGCAAGGTGGATTTGCCGCTGCCGGAGGTGCCCATCAGGCACAGCACTTCGCCACGGCGCACGCTGAGGCTGACCTGCTCCACCGCCGGCGGCACGGACGAGCCGCGGCCGTAGTGCTTGGTCAGGTTGCGCAGCTCCAGCACCACCTCGGCGCTGGCCGGTTGCGGGGCGGACGAGGCTGGGACGGCAAAGGCCACTTGAGGGTGAACGGCGGACACGGGAACTCCTGACGCCGGGCGCGCAGCGGCGTAACCGGCGGTGATGACAAAGGGAAAATGGGTGGGGCCGGCCAGCCGGCTACCCCAGGGGAATGGGCTCGCCGAAGAAGGCGAGCCAAGGCTCAGTTACAGATGCGTGGGGCTCCACAGCTGCACCGCGCGGGCATCCACCGGCTTGGGCAAGAGTTTTTCCTGGTAGAAGGCGTCGGCGATTTTCTGTTGCTCGCCCAGGGCGTCCGGCTGCACCGCTTCCACCTTGTAGGTGCGGCGACTGTTGGCCAGCTCCACCGTGCTCACGTCCAGGTTGCCCCACAGCGGACCCAGCAGTTTTGCCGCCTCCGTCGGGTGCGCCTTGACCCAGGTGCCGGTCTTCTGCAACTCGGCGAACACCTGCTGCAGCACCTCGGGGTGGGCCTTGGCGTAATCGTTGGAGGCCAGGTAATAACGCCGGTAACTGGCCAGGCCCTGGCCGTCGTGCAGCACCCGCGCGCCCTGCTGGCGTTCGGCGCTGGCGACGAAGGGTTCCCAGGTGACCCAGGCATCGACCTTGGCGGTTTCCAGGGCGGCGCGGCCATCGGCCGGGGTCAGGTACACCGGCTGGATGTCGGCGAAACTCAGGCCAGCCTCGCGCAGCGCGGCAATCAGCAGGTAATGGCTGCCGGCGGCCTTGGTCACGGCGACGCGCTTGCCCTTGAGGTCGGCCAGGGATTTGAGGGTGGAGTCCTTGGGAATGACGATGGACTGGGCGGCGGGCGACGGGGTTTCCGTGGCGAAGTAGGTCAGCTTGGCTCCGGCGGCCTGGGCGAACACCGGCACGGTGTCGGCGACATCGGCGCTGATATCGACGTTGCCCACGTTCAGCGATTCCGCCAGGGGCAGGCCGCTGGTGAATTCATGCCAGGAGATCTTCACGCCCTGCCCCGCCAGTTGTTTTTCCAGGGTGCCCTGGGCCTTGAGCACCGCCAGCAGGGTCGAGGATTTCTGGTAGCCGATACGCAGGTCGGTATCGGCCTGGGCATCGAGGGCCATGCCCAGCGCCAGACCGGCCAGGGCGGTGATCGACAAGCTACGACGCAAAGCAAAGGGCAGGCGCATGGGGGCGGACCTTCTGGAAGACAGGAAAGTCGCTAAAAGCTAATCGATCTAAGAATTAAGATATAAATACTTTTTAGGAATTAGCTTAGGTTCGGGCGGACGATCCCAAGCTGCATGCGATGGCCGATCACAACATCACCCTGTAGCCGCTGCCGAGCCCGCGAGGCTGCGATAAGGCCCGCAGGGCCTTGGTTCCCGATATCCCGACGAACCTCAATCGGCCTTGAGATCGCCGCGCCCGTTCCGGGCGATCGCAGCCTGCGGCAGCGGCTACAGAAGTGGTGTTCTCACGACCACCGCAAACCTGTAGGAGCGAGCTTGCTCGCGATGACCGTCAACGATAACGCGCCGCTTCCTGGAGAAATGCGGTGCCCTCTGGTTTATCGCGAGCAAGCTCGCTCCTACAGGTGGACGATGGTCGTCAAGCGACGTGTTGTCCTTTGGCCACGGCCTGGGACGCCGCCAGCATCGCCCGCAGCAACACCGCGCAGCCGGCGGCGAGGTCGTCGGGGTCGGCGTTTTCGATTTCGTTGTGGCTGATGCCGCCTTCGCAGGGCACGAAGATCATCCCCGCCGGGCCCAGTTCGGCGACGAAAATCGCGTCGTGCCCGGCGCCACTGACGATGTCCATATGGCTCAGGCCCAACCCCTGCGCCGCCTCGCGCACCGCGTCGACGCAGATCGTGTCGAAATACAGCGGCGGAAAGTCCGCGGTCGGTTGCATCTCGAAGGTCAGGCCATGCTCTTCGCAGGTGCTGTCGATCACCTGGCGCACCTCGGCGATCATCGAGTCCAGGCGCGCCGGTTCCAGGTGCCGGAAGTCCAGGGTCATGCGCACCTCGCCCGGGATCACGTTGCGCGAACCGGGATAGGCCTGCAGGCAGCCCACGGTGCCGCAGGCATGGGGTTGATGGCCGAGGGCGGCGCGGTTGACCGCGGCCACCACCGCCGCCGCGCCGACCAGGGCGTCCTTGCGCAGGTGCATCGGGGTCGGGCCGGCGTGGGCCTCGACGCCGCGCAACTTCAGGTCGAACCATTTCTGGCCGAGGGCGCCGAGTACCACGCCGATGGTTTTCTTCTCGTCCTCGAGGATCGGCCCCTGCTCGATATGGGCTTCGAAGTAGGCCCCCACCTTGTGCCCGCTGACCTGGCGGCTGCCGGCATAGCCGATGGCGTTCAGCGCATCGCCGACGCTCACACCCTCGGCATCGGTCTTGGCCAGGGTTTCTTCGAGGGTGAATTTCTCGGCAAACACCCCGGAGCCCATCATGCACGGCGGGAAGCGCGAGCCTTCTTCGTTGGTCCACACCACCACTTCCAGCGGCGCCTCGGTTTCCACCCCGAGGTCGTTGAGGGTGCGCAGCACTTCGAGCCCGGCCAGCACGCCGAAGCAGCCATCGAACTTGCCGCCGGTGGGCTGGGTGTCGATATGGCTGCCGGTCATCACCGGCGGCAGCTGCGGGTTACGCCCGGCGCGGCGGGCGAAGATATTGCCGATGCCATCCACGGTGACCGTGCACCCCGCGGCCTCGCACCATTGGACAAACAGGTCGCGGGCCTGGCGGTCGAGGTCGGTCAGGGCCAGGCGACAGACCCCGCCCTTGACCGTGGCCCCGAGCCTCGCCAGCTCCATGAGTGACTGCCACAGGCGGTCGCGGTTGATGTGCCGGTGGCTGGATTGCAGAACGTCGACGGCAGCGTTCATGGTGATCTCCTCAGGCTTTTCTGGTTGTCGTTGACGAGGTCGGGCTCGTCTTGGGTGCTGTGGTGTCTGGTGGATCGCATCGCGCAAAAAAGCGACACGGCCCCTTGTAGGAGCGAGCTTGCTCGCGATAAACATGCAAACAACCTTGTCTGCCTGTTGGATCGCGTTATGTCTGCTGGCCAATCGCGAGCAAGCTCGCTCCTACAGGGCCCGTCCATCACACCGGCGTCTTGGCGGTCGCGGTTCGCGGGCTGCCCAGGCTGCACAGTCCGTAGTAAATGATCCCGCCCAGCGCCGAGCCGGTGAACCAGCCGTAGCTGTAGAACCAGCTGAACGCATCGCTGCCCAGGGACAGCAGGGTCAGCGCCACCGGCACGCCGAAGGCGATAAAGCCGTACCAATTCCACGCCGGGTACACGTCATCGCGGTACAGCCCGGCCAGGTCCAACTGCTGTCTGCGGATGATGAAATAGTCCACCACCATGATCCCGGCGATGGGCCCCAGCAGACTGGAATAGCCCAGCAGCCAGTTGGAATACACAGTTTCCAGGCTCACATCCGAGACCAGCAGGCCGAGCTTTTTCAGCAGTTCGTGGGCCATCAGCGCCAGGCCGACGAGCCCGGTGAGGATCACCGCCTTGGTACGGCCGATCAGCTTGGGCGCGATGTTCTGGAAGTCGTTGGTCGGCGAGACGATATTCGCTGCGGTGTTGGTCGAGAGCGTGGCGATGATGATCAGCGCCATGGCCAGGGCCACCCAGCCGGGGCTCTGGATATGGCCGATCAGGCTCACCGGGTCGGAGACGGTGACGCCCACCAGTTTCACCGAGGCGGCGGTCATCACCACCCCCAGGGCGGCGAACAGGAACATGGTCAGCGGCAGGCCGAAAATCTGCCCGAGGATCTGGTCCTTCTGGCTTTTCGCGTAGCGGCTGAAGTCCGGGATATTCAGCGACAGGGTGGCCCAGAAACCGACCATCGCCGTGAGCCCGGCGAAGAAGTAGCTGTAGACGCTCGCCCCTTCCGGACGCTTGGGCGGCTGCGCCAGCAGTTCGCTCAGCGACACATTGGGCAACGCCCACACCAGCAGCCCCGCGCCCACCAATACCAGCAGCGGCGCCGACAGGGTTTCCAGCCACTTGATCGACTCGGCGCCACGCAGCACCACCCACAGGTTGAGGGTCCAGAAGATCATGAAGCCGATCACCTCGCCGGTGCCGCCCAGGGCCTTCCAGCCCTCGAAGATCGAGCCGAGGAACAGGTGGATCGCCAGGCCGCCAAACATGGTCTGGATGCCGAACCAGCCGCAGGCCACCAGGGCGCGGATCAGGCACGGCACGTTGGAACCGAGGACGCCGAAGGACGCACGCAGCAGCACCGGGAACGGGATGCCGTACTTGGTGCCGGCGAAGGCGTTGAGGGTCAGGGGGACCAGTACCACGATATTGGCCAGCAGGATCGCCAGCAGCGCCTCGCCCACGGTCAGGCCGAAATAGGCGGTGAGCACGCCGCCCAGGGTGTAGGTCGGCACGCAGATCGACATGCCGACCCACAGCGCGGTGATGTGCCATTTGTTCCAGGTGCGCTCGTGGACCTTGGTCGGCGCGATATCGTGGTTGTAACGGGGGCTGTCGAGCACGTCGCTGCCGGCGTCCAGCTCGTACAGCCCGGCACGCTCGGTCACTTGAGATCTGTTCTGTTGCATGGCCGCTCCACTTTTTTCTGATTATTTTTGCTCATCGGGCGGGCCGGCAGACGTGCTGCCAGCCCGGCGATGGCCGGAGAACTGACGACTTTTACCGACCGGCCATCCTGTCGACGGCGGCACTCAATAAGCGTGCCGGCTGGTCCATCGACGGTGCTCCACAGTCGGTAAAATCCATGTAAACAACTGATGTTTCTTCAGTTTTATTCTGAATAACTTCCTGTCCTGGATAACATGCCGGTTCACTCAGGCCGAATGCCAGGCAAGTTGTCCATCGGGTCAGGACTCAATCTGGTGCACGCAAACTTTTTTCAAACTTTCGTATGGGCCACAGGCCTCCTTCAAGCGGCTGATTTCACATAGGAAATCTTGCTCATATTTCGATCCTGTCAAGTGCGTCAAAATGGTGAAAGGCTGCACCATTTTGCGGATTTACGAATTAAAACCTTATATTTCAATCACTTAATATCGATATATGCTTATAAAAAATAATCTTGCCGATTGATCGAACACCAGCTAGTTTTTATTCCTGACACCGCTGACAGGAATAAAAATTCCGCAGCCTGCTTATTACAAGAACACTAGAACCGGCATAAGCCGGTCATGCCTGCGAGGAACTCGGAATGTCTCTGTTGATCCGTGGCGCCACCGTTATTACCCATGATGAAAGTTATAAAGCCGATGTGTTGTGCGCCGACGGCGTGATCAAGGCCATCGGCCAGAATCTGGACAGTCCTGCAGGCTGCGAAGTGCTCGATGGCAGTGGCCAATACCTGATGCCCGGCGGCATCGATCCTCACACCCATATGCAATTGCCCTTCATGGGCACCGTGGCCAGCGAAGACTTCTTCAGCGGCACCGCGGCGGGCCTGGCGGGCGGCACCACCTCGATCATCGACTTCGTGATTCCCAATCCGCAGCAGTCCCTGCTGGAGGCCTTTCACCAGTGGCGCAGCTGGGCCGAGAAGTCGGCATCGGACTACGGCTTCCACGTCGCCATCACCTGGTGGAGCGAGCAGGTGCGCGAGGAAATGGCCGAGCTGGTGAGCCAGCACGGGGTCAACAGCTTCAAGCATTTCATGGCCTACAAGAACGCGATCATGGCCGCCGACGACACCCTGGTGGCGAGCTTCGAGCGCTGCCTGGAACTCGGCGCCGTGCCAACGGTGCACGCGGAGAACGGCGAGCTGGTCTACCACCTGCAACGCAAGCTGCTGGCCCAGGGCATCACCGGGCCGGAAGCCCACCCGCTGTCGCGCCCTTCCCAGGTCGAAGGCGAAGCCGCCAGCCGGGCGATCCGCATTGCCGAAACCCTCGGCACGCCGCTGTACCTGGTGCACGTCTCGACCAAAGAGGCGCTGGACGAAATCACCTACGCCCGCGGCAAGGGCCAGCCGGTGTACGGCGAAGTGCTGGCCGGGCACCTGCTGCTGGACGACAGCGTGTACCGCCACCCGGACTGGCAGACCGCCGCCGGCTATGTGATGAGCCCGCCCTTCCGCCCTCGCGGCCATCAGGACGCGCTCTGGCACGGCCTGCAATCGGGCAACCTGCACACCACCGCCACCGACCACTGCTGCTTCTGCGCCGAGCAGAAAGCCGCCGGCCGCGACGATTTCAGCAAGATCCCCAACGGCACCGCCGGCATCGAAGACCGCATGGCCGTGCTCTGGGACGAAGGGGTGAACAGCGGGCGCCTGTCGATGCAGGACTTCGTCGCGTTGACCTCCACCAATGCGGCGAAGATCTTCAATCTCTACCCACGCAAGGGCGCGATCCGCGTCGGCGCCGATGCCGACCTGGTGCTCTGGGATCCGCAAGGCAGCCGCACCATTTCCGCCGCGACCCACCACCAGCAGGTGGACTTCAACATCTTCGAAGGCAAGACCGTTCGCGGCGTGCCCAGCCACACCATCAGCCAGGGCAAGCTGGTCTGGGCCGACGGCGACCTGCGCGCCGAGCGCGGCGCGGGCCGTTATATCGAGCGCCCGGCCTACCCGGCAGTGTTCGACCTGCTGAGCAAACGCGCCGAGGCGCACAGGCCGACGGCCGTCAAACGCTGAGATCGGGGGCCTTGCCCCCTATCGCGAGCAAGCTCGCTCCTACAGGGG
>NZ_JAQZAB010000117.1:11813-14663 GCF_028640915.1 Pseudomonas sp. B3G-3
GGAGCGAGCTTGCTCGCGATCCGGGCGCTCGCGCCCGATAGAAAAACAATGCCCGTCAGAGGCAATCGATAAAAAACCGTGAGGCCAGAACCGTGATCAAGACCCTGAACCACTTGCCCCATCCCCAGGAGGATGCGGCCACCCTCGCCGGCCATTTCAGCGACCTGGCGCCGCCGCTCAACGACCGCCAGGCGCACCTGGAAGCCTCGCGCTGCCTGTATTGCTACGACGCGCCGTGCGTCAACGCCTGCCCCAGCGAGATCGACATTCCCTCGTTCATCCGCCATATCCACACCGATAACATGCAGGGTGCGGCGCAGAAGATTCTCTCGGCCAATATCCTCGGCGGCAGCTGCGCCCGGGTGTGCCCGACGGAGATCCTGTGCCAGCAGGCCTGCGTGCGCAACAACGCCCAGGAATGCGCGCCGGTGCTGATCGGCCTGTTGCAGCGCTACGCGGTGGACAACGCGCACTTCAGCCAGCACCCGTTCCAGCGCGCCGCCGCCAGCGGCAAGCGCATCGCCGTGGTCGGCGCCGGGCCGGCGGGGCTATCGTGCGCCCACCGCTGCGCCATGCACGGCCATGAGGTGGTGATTTTCGAAGCCCGGGAAAAGGCCGGCGGCCTCAATGAATACGGGATCGCCAAGTACAAGCTGGTGGACGACTTCGCCCAGAAGGAGCTGGATTTCCTGTTGCAGATCGGCGGCATCGAGATCCGCCACGGGCACAAACTCGGCGACAACCTGAGCCTCACCGAACTGCACCAGCAGTTCGACGCGGTGTTCCTCGGCCTGGGCCTGGCCGCCAGCAAACAGCTGGGCCTGCCCCATGAGGACGCCCCCGGCCTGCTGGCCGCCACCGACTACATCCGTGAATTGCGCCAGGCCGACGACCTCACCCGACTGCCCCTGGCCGACCACTGCATCGTCCTCGGCGCCGGCAACACGGCGATCGACATGGCGGTGCAGATGGCCCGCCTCGGCGCCCGCGATGTCAACCTGGTGTACCGCCGCGGCGTCGAGGACATGGGCGCCACTCAACACGAACAGGACATCGCCAAGGCCAATCAGGTGCGCCTGCTGACCTGGGCCGCGCCCGAGGAAGTCCTGCTCGACGCCCAGGGCCGGGTACGCGGCATGCGCTTCGCCCGCACCCGCCTGGTGGAGGGCCGGCTGCAGACCACCGGGGAAACCTTCGAGCTGGCCGCCGACGCGATCTTCAAGGCCATCGGCCAGGCGTTCGACGGCGCCGCGCTGGGCGACCCGCTGGCCCGCGAACTCAAGCGCGCCGGCGAGCGCATCGAGGTCGACGAACAACTGCGCACCAGCATCCCCGGGGTGTATGCCGGCGGCGACTGCGTCAGCCTCGGCCAGGACCTCACCGTGCAGGCGGTGCAACACGGCAAGCGGGCCGCCGAAGCCATGCATGCCCAACTCATGCTCAATGTGGAGGCTGCGTAAATGGCCGATCTCTCGATTGTGTTCGCCGGTATCAAGGCCCCCAATCCGTTCTGGCTGGCCTCCGCGCCGCCCACCGACAAGGCCTACAACGTGGTCCGCGCCTTCGAGGCCGGCTGGGGCGGCGTGGTCTGGAAAACCCTGGGCGAGGACCCGGCGGCGGTCAACGTGTCGTCACGCTACTCGGCGCACTTCGGCGCCAACCGCGAAGTGCTGGGCATCAACAATATCGAACTGATCACCGACCGCTCCCTGGAGATCAACCTCAAGGAAATCACCCAGGTCAAGAAGGACTGGCCGGACCGCGCGCTGATCGTGTCGCTGATGGTGCCCTGCGTCGAGGAGTCGTGGAAAAACATCCTGCCCTTGGTGGAAGCCACCGGCGCCGACGGCATCGAGCTGAACTTCGGCTGCCCCCACGGCATGCCGGAACGCGGCATGGGCGCGGCGGTCGGCCAGGTGCCGGAGTACGTGGAACAGGTGACCCGCTGGTGCAAGACCTGGTGCTCGCTGCCGGTGATCGTCAAGCTGACGCCGAACATCACCGACATCCGCATGGCCGCCCGCGCGGCCCATCGCGGCGGCGCCGACGCGGTGTCGCTGATCAACACCATCAACTCGATCACCAGCGTCGATCTGGAGCGCATGGTGGCCAATCCGATGGTCGGCAGCCAGAGCACCCACGGCGGCTACTGCGGCTCGGCAGTCAAGCCGATCGCGCTGAACATGGTGGCCGAGATCGCCCGCGACCCGCAGACCCAGGGCCTGCCGATCTGCGGTATCGGCGGCATCGGCAACTGGCGCGACGCCGCGGAATTCGTCGCCCTGGGCTGCGGCGCGGTGCAGGTGTGCACGGCGGCGATGCTGCATGGTTTTCGGATTGTCGAGGAGATGAAGGACGGCCTGTCGCGGTGGATGGACAGCCAGGGCTACGGCAGCCTGCAGCAGTTTTCCGGCAAGGCCGTGGGCAACACCACCGACTGGAAGTACCTGGATATCAACTATCAGGTGATCGCCAAGATCGACCAGGACGCCTGCATCGGTTGCGGCCGTTGCCATATCGCCTGCGAAGACACCTCGCACCAGGCCATCGCCAGCCTCAGGCAGGCCGACGGTACGCATAAGTACGAGGTGATCGACGCCGAATGCGTGGGCTGCAACCTGTGCCAGATCACCTGCCCGGTGCAGGACTGCATCGAGATGGTGCCCCAGGACACCGGCAAGCCGTTCCTCGACTGGCAGCATGATCCGCGCAATCCGTATCGCGAGGCGGTTTGAGTGAGTGGCTAGAGGATTTGCCGGATAACGCTCATTGACTGGACTGACGTCATCGCGGACCGATCAGGCCGATTGCGGCACTGCCAGCAATTCGCCAAGGACCTCTCGCAGCCGC
>NZ_JAQZAB010000117.1:14713-74278 GCF_028640915.1 Pseudomonas sp. B3G-3
GGAGCGAGGCTTGCCCGCGATGGAGGTGAACGATAACGCATACTGTCTGGTGCTCCAGCGATATCGATAGCAATCTCAGGGACGCCTACGGCTCCAACCCAATCCCCCGCAGAATCACACTGGTCACCGTCTGCACCGCTTTTTCGAACTGCATGTCCGACAGCGGCTGGTGCTCGTTGATGATCATGATCTGGTGGTCGAAGTCGGCGTAGTGCTGGGTCGAGGCCCAGATCATGTACAGCAGGCTCGACGGCTCCACCGGCAGGATGCGTTGGTCTTCGACCCACTGACGAATCTTCGCTTCCTTCATCTTCGCCCAGTCGTACAGGCTGGCGTCCAGGGCCTCGCCCAGGGTCGGCGCGCCGTGGATGATTTCGTTGGCCCAGACTTTCGAGCCATAGGGCCGGCTGCGGGAATGGTTCATCTTGGCGCGGATGTAGCTGCTGAGCACCACCCGCGGGTCGTCGAACATCTCGAAGCACAGGGCGTCCTGCTTCCACAGTTCCAGCAGCTCCAGCAGCACCGCGCTGTACAGCTCGCTCTTGGTGCTGAAGTAGTAATGCAGGTTGGAGCGCGGCAATTGCACTTCGGCGGCGATATCGGCCATGGCGGTGCCGCTGAAGCCTTTTTCGGCGAATACCTTTTCCGCCGCCAGGAGGATCTTCTCGACGTTGCTGCGACGGATCTCGATCTTGTGATTGCCCATATGGGCTCCCTGAAAACAGTCTGCTGCAAGACTACCATTGGCCTTCGTACAAAAACGAAACTTCCTGAACCTGGCTTTTCCCGGCAAAAACGATTGGTTAGGATCCTTCCCGCCTTCTTCCCAGGCACCTGAAGTGTTCCGTCCAGGCGTTGATTCGCGACACGGACATGCAGGCAGGACTTTCGCCGCCGAACCCTGAGGGTTTCGGCCATCCTGCAACGCCGCCATGGATCATGCTCATGCACATTCGAAAACGCTGGCCCGCGGACGACCCGCAGCTCGCCGCCCTGTGGGAACGCTCGGTACGGGCCACCCACGACTTCATTAGCGAAGACGATATCCAACTGCTCTACCCCCTGGTGCGCGACACCTACCTGCCGGCCCTCGAGGTCTGGCTGCTGGAGGATGACGACGGCACCCCGGCCGGTTTTATCGCCAGCGCCGGCGAAAAGGTGGAAATGCTGTTTATCGAACCGGCCCGCCGTGGCCAGGGCGTCGGCCGACAACTGCTGGACCACGTGCGCAGCCGCCATCCGCGACTCACTGTCGACGTCAACGAACAGAACCCCCAGGCCCACGGTTTTTATCGGCACTACGGTTTCGAAGACATCGGCCGCTCGGAAACCGACGGCCAGGGCCGGCCGTTCCCGATCATCCATATGCGCCTGAAAACCCCTTGAACGCCGCGCCGATGTTTCATCCAGGGCCCCTGCCACGGTCCTTATACTCATAGGCCCAGCGACGACCCGACACTCATTGAACAGGTATTTCCCATGCTGAAAAAACTGCTGACCGCCAGCGCCCTGCTGGCCTCTCTCGTTGCCGCTTCCTCGGCCTTCGCCCATGCTCATTTGCAAAGCCAGGTCCCGGCCGCCGACAGCACGGTGAGCGCGCCGGGTGAACTGCGCCTGGTGTTCTCCGAAGGCGTCGAGGCGGCCTTCACCCAAGTCAGCCTGAGCAAGGATGGCGCGGCGGTCGCCGTTAAGACCCTGGCCACCGAAGGCGCGGACAAGAAGACCCTGATCGTGACCCCGGCGGCGCCACTGACAGCGGGCGCCTACAAGGTCGAGTGGCACGCGGTGTCGGTCGATACCCACACGAGCGAAGGCAGCTACAGCTTCAAGGTTGGCCAGTAACCGATGTCGACCCTGTTGGTGCTCTGCCGCTTTGTGCATTTCGCGGCAGTCCTTTTGCTGTTCGGGGCCTGGGTGTTCAGGCCCCTGCTGTTGGGGCGCGAGCCCTTCGCCGCACTGGATCGCAACCTGACCCGACTCGGCCGCTGGCTGGCCGGGATCGCCCTGGCCACGGGCGTCTGCTGGTTGCTGCTGATCACCGCCAGCATGGCCGGCAGCGGCGCCGCGGCCCTGGATCCGGCGACCTTGCAGCTGGTGCTGGGCAAGACCTTTTTTGGCCAGGTATGGAGCTGGCATCTGCTGCTCAATGGTGCGCTGATGGTTGTACTGCTGACTCGCCTGGGTGAGCGGCTGGCGCTACGGTTGATCCTCGCCGCCCTGCTGCTGGCCACCCTCGCCCCGGTGGGCCACGGCGCCATGCTCGACGGCCTCGGCGGCCAGTTGCTGATCCTCAACCAGATCGTCCACCTGGGCTGCGTCAGCCTGTGGCTCGGCGGTTTGCTGGTGCTGCTGATGACTCTGCGGCAGCCCGGCGAGCAGCCTCTGGAGCGGGTCCTACTGCGTTTCAGCGGCGTGGGTTACGGGCTCGTAGGTGGGTTGCTGGTCACCGGCCTGATCAATGTACGAGTGCTGACCGGCCAGCTGTGGCCGACACCCTTGCTGTCCGGCTTTGCCCTGATCCTGCTGATCAAGGTGCTGCTGGTGTGCGGCATGTTCGCCCTGGCCCTGTTCAACCGCCTGCGGATCGAGGACTGCCAGCAGCGCCTGGGCACCCTGCGTCGTAGCGTGCTGCTGGAATGGCTGCTGGGGATCGCCGCGGTGGCCGCCGTGTCCCTGCTCGGCACCCTGCCGCCCCTGAGCGCCGCCTGAGCGCATCTGTAGGAGCGAGGCTTGCCCGCGATGAGGCCCGCCCGGCCAATACAGATCCGAAGCTGGTGTCAGATTCAAGATCCTATCGCGGGCAAGCCTCGCTCCTACAAGGGAGCACATCACTCGATGTGGGCATCACCCTCGGCCGCCGTATCGATACTCACCACCACCGACATCCCCGGGCGCAGGCGTTCGCTTTCTGCCTGGTCGGGGTCGACGGTGATGCGTACCGGTATCCGCTGGGCGATCTTGACGAAGTTGCCGGTGGCGTTGTCGGCCTGCAACAAGGCGAACTCCGAACCGGTGGCCGGCGAGATGCGCTGCACGTGGCCGTGGAATTTGCGGTGGTTGAGCGCATCGACAGTGAAGCTCGCGGGCTGGCCGACGCGGATGTTGTCCATCTGGGTTTCCTTCATGTTGGCGATCACCCAGAGCTGGTTCGGCACCAGCGACATCAGTTGCGCCCCGGAATTGACGTAGGCCCCCAGGCGCACGCCGATCTGCCCCAGCTGGCCATCGCGCGGCGCGGTGACCCGGGTGTTGGACAGGTCGATCCGCGCCAGTTGCACTGCCGCCTCGGCATTGGCCACCGCGGCCTCCAGCGAGCCGCGATTGACGATCACCGTCTGCAGGTCCTGGCGGGCGATGTCCAGCTGTGCCTGGGCCTGGGCCACCGCGGCAAGGGTCTGGGCGTTGGCGGCGCGGGTCACGTCCAGGTCACGCTGGGACACCGAACCGTCGGCGATCAGTTCCTGGTTGCGCCGCAGGTCGGCGGCGCTCTTGCGCGCCTGGGCCTGGCTGTCGGCCAGCGCCGCCTGGCGCAGCTTGATGGTGGCTTCGGCGCTGTTGCGTTGCTGCACCACATTGGCCAGGGCCGCCTTCTGCGACGCCAGCTGGGCCAGGGACTGCTCCAGGCGCTGCTTGTAGATGCGGTCGTCGAGGCGCACCAGCAGGTCGCCGGCCTTGACGAACTGGAAGTCCTGCACCGGCACCTCGAACACATAACCGCTGAGCTGCGGGCCGATGATCGTCACCTGGCCCCGCACCAGGGCGTTCTCGGTGCTTTCGATGGCGCTGCTGAACGGCGGCAGCTGCCAGGCATAGAGCACGACCAGCACGCCGCTGATGGCGATCGCGGCGAACCCCAGGGACGAGATGATCCGCACCCGCAGCGAACGCGGCTCGGTGATCGGCATCGAGGGCGGCGCGCTGCCTTCCGGCGTCGAGGCAATGGCGTTGGTGGTGGTGATGGTCGGTTCGGTCATGAAGAAATGGCACCGCTGGGTTGGACGGGAGTCGGGGCAGAAGTCGAGGTGGCGGGCGTGACCGCCTTGGTCGTGCTCATCAGCCACAGGCTGCGAATGAAGATCCAGATCATGGTCAGCACGGCGATCACCGCGATCAGCATGAACACATCGTTGTAGGCCAGCACGTTGGCTTCGCGGGTGGCGGCGCTGGCCAGGCTGCGGATGCCTTGCAGCTCGCGGGCCTGCGGGTCGGCGATCACCCTGCCGACCGCCGCCCCGCCGCTCTGCACCCGGCCCAGCACCCGCGGGTCCATCAGCACCAGTTGCTCGACGATATGGCTGGAATGGTATTTCTCGCGGACGATCTGGAAGGTCCCCAACAGCGCCGAGCCGATCAGCCCGCCGAGGTTCTGGCAGATGCCGAACAGCACCGAGAAGCTCACCAGGTTGCGCGGGTTAGTCAGCACGTTGCGCGTGCCCAGAACCATGGTCGGGCCGAGAAAGAAGGTCCCGCCGAAGGCCAGCAGGAACTGGCTGAAGTACATGTTGGCCGGGCGCGTGAGGTTATTGGAGAAGCTGTCCATCACCGAGCCCACGGCCATCAGCGCCAGGGAGATGACCAGCGGCATGAACAGGTGCGCCGGGTTGATGGTCAGGGCGCTGGTGGCGAGACCCGCGATGCTGCCCAGCAGCATCACCCCATACAGCAGGCGCATCTGCTGGCTGCTCATGTTCAG
Organism: Pseudomonas sp. B3G-3; assembly: GCF_028640915.1. Taxonomy (NCBI): domain Bacteria; kingdom Pseudomonadati; phylum Pseudomonadota; class Gammaproteobacteria; order Pseudomonadales; family Pseudomonadaceae; genus Pseudomonas; species Pseudomonas sp. B3G-3. The sequence continues at coordinate 19,407 of NZ_JAQZAB010000117.1, forward strand.
CGCCTGGAGAAAGCCCACGGCGCCGGTGGACTGCTCGGACAGCACCATGCGGATCAGGATCACCGCCAGGGCCAGGCGGATCGCCGCCCCGCTTCCCAGCCAGCGGGTCATCAGCATCGGGTTGCTGCGGTTATGTTCGATGGCCAGGCCGGCGAGGATCAGCACGATGGAACCGGCCGAGGCGTAGCCGATCCACGGCGCCTCCAGCCACCAGTCGATGCGCCCCAGGGACAGCACCGCGCAGAGCAGCGCGACGCCGCTGGCGAGGATGGCGAAGGTCAGGAAGTCGAGTTTCTCGAAGGTGCGGAAACGGTCGCCGGGCGGCAGCTTGAGCAGGAACACGCAGCCCAGGGACGCCAGCGCCAGCCCCAGCTCGAACAGGTACAAGCCGCGCCATTCGGCGATCTGCAGCAGGTCTTCGGAAAACAGCCGGGCCAGGGGCAAGGCCAACTGCGAAGCCCCCAATCCGAGCACCAGGGCTTTCATCCGCCACTTGGCCGGGAACGCCTGGACCATGTAGTACAGGCCCAGGGAACTCAGGGCGGCGCCGACCATGCCGTGGGCCGCGCGCACGGCGATGGCCGAACTCAGGTCGTTGACGAACAGGTGGCCGAAGGTCACCAGCGCATAGAGCACCAGGAACACCTCGGTAAAGGCACGCAGGCCGAACTGTTGGCGAAACTTCACCAGCAGCAGGTTCATCGACACGTTGGTCATCACGTAGGCCGCCGGCAGCCAGGCCATTTCCGCCGTGGTCGCGCCCAGCGCCCCTTGCAGATACGGCAAGTTGGCGACCACCAGGGAGTTGCCGAGGCCGCCGGTGATCGCCACCAGCAGACCGACCAGGGCATAGGCCAGGCGCTTGTGCGTGGGGTGCAGCGGCGTCGAGGGGGAACCGGGCAAACTGGGCTTTTCGTGGGGTTGCCAGTTGCGCGGGGCGTAGCTATCCATTCAGTGACCTTGCCATTCGCTGACCTTGTTCCATGTCCGCCCGAGTGGCGGACGCTCCAGAGTTGTTCCGGGTTGCCCGGCAGTGTGCCGGAAAACCTCGGGATCCAGGCACACTGCCGGGCTCGATTGACGAACTTTATGCAAAGCTAATCACGGCGCAGAGGATTTTTTCAGCCCACTGCCGGCCGCCGGACGAAATACCCGTGGCGCTGACGCAAATCCGCCACAGGCCCTGCCTATCATTGCCGCTGCTCGCCCCCTAGAATCGGCCGTCACCTGTGCCTCCCGCGGAGCCCCGCAATGCCCCTGTCCTTTCAGAAGCTGCATGCCAATGGCGACGACTTCATGCTGGTCGATGCCCGTGGACGCGACAACCCGATCACCGGCGAGCTGGCCAGGACCCTGGGCGACCGCCATCGCGGCGTGGGTTTCAATCAGCTGGTGGTGCTCAGCCATTGCCCCGAGACAGCGGCGCAACTGACCTTCTGGAATGCCGATGGTTCCAGCCTGAGCACCTGCGGCAGCGCCACCCGCGGCGCGGCCGACCTGCTGATGCGCGAAAGCGGCGAAGACTCGGTGCGGGTGAAAACCGTCCGCGGCATCCAGCACTGCATGCGCCTGGAGGATCAGTCGGTGTCGGTGGAGATGGGTGTGCCGCAATTCGCCTGGCAGGAGATTCCGCTGGCGACGGCCCTCGACAGCCTGGCCCTGCCCCTGTCCGGCGAGCCGGCGGCGTGCAGCATGGGCAACCCGCACTGCACGTTTTTTGTCGAGGACCTGCACGCCATCGATGTGGCGACACTGGGCCCGCGGATCGAGGCGCACCCGCTGTTCCCGCAGAAGACCAATGTGCACTTCGTCCAGGTCATCGACCGCCAGACCATTCGCCTGCGCATCTGGGAGCGCAACGGCGCCATCCCCTTGGGCTCCGGCTCGTGCTCCTGCGGCGCGGCGGTCAACGGCATACGCCGCGGCCTGCTGGACAGCCCGGTCCGGGTACTGTGCGACGGCGGCCCGGTCACCGTCAGCTGGGACGGCCAGGGCAAGGTGCGGCTGGCCGGTGGGGTGGAGCGGGTGTTCAGCGGGGTGATCTGAGAGCGGCGGCGTTTGGTGGATCTGATCGCGAGCAAGCTCGCTCCTACAGGATTTGCGCAAACTCTGTAGGAGCGAGCTTGCTCGCGATGAGGCCAGCGGCAGCGACGCCCTCCCCGGACTCGATTGGTAAATTTTCTTTAAAGGTGATCTGGTTTCGAGGGGATTTTTCAAGCAGAAACCGGATGCCAGCCTATCGGCACTTTTTCCTCAAGGAGTGCCACCATGTCCCCCCACAAAAACTTGCGCTGGTTCAAGCGCCTGCTCGCCCTCAGCCTGCTGGCGCCGGCCCTGGCGTTCGCCCAGGAGCGCCCTTGGCCGGACGGCTCGCAGCTGGTGCTGTCGTTTTCCATGCAGTTCGAGACCGGTGGCCAGCCGGAGGGCGCCGAAAGCCCGTTTTCCGCAAGCCCGTTGCCCAAGGGCTACCCCGACCTGCCGGCCAACACCTGGTTCGACTACGGCCACAAGGAAGGCCTGTGGCGCCTGCTCGATCTGTGGGACCGCACCGGGATCAAGGTCACCTCGCATGTGGTCGGTGAAGCCGCGCTGAAACACCCGGAGCTGGTCAAGGCCATCGCCGAGCGAGGCCATGAGGTGGCGGCCCACGGCATGCGTTGGGCCGACTCTTACAACATGAGCTACGCCCAGGAAAAACAATTCATCGGCGATGGCGTGGACGCAGTGCAGAAGCTCACCGGCCAGCGTTCGGTCGGCTACAACGCCAACTGGCTGCGGCGCAGCCCCAACACCCTGAAGGTGTTGCAGGACCTGAATTTCACCTACCACATCGATGACGTCAGCCGTGACGAACCTTTCGTCACCCTGGTGCGCGGCAAGAAATTCGCCGTGGTGCCCTACACCCTGCGCAACAACGACATCGTGCTGATCGAGGGCCGACACTTCTCCGCCGAACAGTTCTATCAGCAGTTGGTGCTGGAGTTCGATCGCCTGTACGCCGAAGGCGTGAGCCGGCGGCGGATGATGTCGGTGAGCCTGCACGATCGTATCGGCGGTACGCCGGCGATGGTCGAAGCGGTGGAGCGTTTTATCCGCTACGCCCAGTCCCACCCAAAGGTCAGCTTTATGCGCAAGGACCGGATCGCGCAGATCGTGCTGACGGAGAAGGACCCGCTGATCGATAACAGCGAGGCGGCGTATAACGATTGAGGCGTTATGCGTTGGGCGGGTGGTCGGTGGGTCGATCCGAGAACAGCGGCGGCCTGCCGATTTTTATCGCGAGCAAGCTCGCTCCTACAGGGACTGCACGGGTCCTTGTAGGAGCGAGCTTGCTCGCGAGAGGCCGGGCCTGCGGTTCGCCCATCAAGTCAATTCCCCAGCGTCAGACCATTAGCCGGCAACGGCAGCGCGGTCTTGTAGCGCACCTGCTTGAGGGCGAAGCTGGAACGGATATTGGCCACGCCGGGCACCTTGGTCAGGAAGTCCATCATGAAGCGCTCCAGGGCCTGGATGGTCGGCACCAGCACGCGGATCAGGTAGTCCGGATCGCCGGCCATCAGGTAGCACTCCATGACTTCCGGGCGGTCGGCGATCGCCTCTTCGAAGTGCTGCAACGCCTCTTCCACCTGCTTCTCCAGGCTGACGTGAATGAACACGTTGACGTGCAGCCCCAACAGGTCGGCATCCAGCAGGGTCACCTGCTCACGGATCAGCCCCAACTCCTCCATGGCACGCACGCGGTTGAAGCACGGGGTGGGCGAAAGGTTCACCGAACGGGCGAGGTCGGCGTTGGTGATGCGGGCGTTCTCCTGGAGGCTGTTGAGAATGCCGATGTCGGTACGGTCCAGTTTGCGCATGAGACAAATCAACCTGTTTTTTATGTTTATGCAGTTTTTTTATCTGCAAATCGTCTTTAGCGCAACGAAACAGAGATAAATATTCTCCTTGGCCCGGCCTATGATTGTTGTAGGACAAGATTTCTTTTACCCAAAGAATGACTGTCAGCTAAGCGCGCCCACTACAAGAAATTCACAAGATCGAGCGTAGACAAGCCATGACCCAAGCGTACGAACCGCTGCGCCTGCACGTGCCTGAACCCTCAGGCCGTCCCGGTTGCAAAACCGACTTCTCCTACCTGCGTCTGACCGACGCTGGCACGGTGCGCAAACCCCCAATCGATGTAGAACCCGCTGACACCGCCGACCTGGCCCGTGGCCTGATTCGCGTGCTCGACGACCAGGGCAATGCCCTGGGCGAATGGGCCGAAGAGGTGCCCAGCGAGGTGCTGCGCCAGGGCATGCGCGCCATGCTCAAGACGCGGATCTTCGACAACCGCATGGTGGTCGCCCAGCGCCAGAAGAAGATGTCGTTCTACATGCAGAGCCTCGGCGAGGAAGCCATCGGCAGCGCCCAGGCCCTGGCGTTGAACATCGACGACATGTGCTTCCCCACCTACCGCCAGCAAAGCATCCTGATGGCCCGCGACGTGCCGCTGGTGGACATGATCTGCCAGCTGTTGTCCAACGAGCGCGATCCGCTCAAGGGCCGCCAGTTGCCGATCATGTACTCGGTCAAGGAAGCCGGCTTCTTCACCATCTCCGGCAACCTGGCCACCCAGTTCGTGCAGGGCGTGGGCTGGGGCATGGCCTCGGCGATCAAGGGCGATACCAAGATCGCCTCGGCCTGGATCGGCGACGGCGCCACCGCCGAGTCGGACTTCCACACCGCCCTGACTTTCGCCCACGTGTACCGCGCGCCGGTGATCCTCAACGTGGTCAACAACCAGTGGGCGATCTCCACCTTCCAGGCCATCGCCGGCGGTGAAGCCACCACCTTCGCCGGGCGCGGCGTCGGTTGCGGCATCGCCTCGCTGCGGGTGGACGGCAACGACTTCATCGCGGTCTACGCCGCGTCCCGCTGGGCCGCCGAACGCGCCCGGCGCAACCTCGGCCCGACCCTGATCGAATGGGTCACTTACCGCGCCGGCCCGCACTCCACCTCCGACGATCCGTCCAAGTACCGCCCGGCCGATGACTGGAGCCACTTCCCCCTCGGCGACCCGATTGCCCGCCTCAAGCAGCACCTGATCAAGATCGGCCAGTGGTCCGAAGAGGAACACGCCGCGGTCAGCGCCGAACTGGAAGCCGAAGTCATCGCCGCGCAGAAACAGGCCGAGCAGTACGGCACCCTCGCCGGCGGGCAGATCCCAAGCGCCGCGACCATGTTCGAGGACGTCTACAAGGAAATGCCCGAGCACCTCAAGCGCCAACGCCAGCAACTGGGAATCTGACATGAACGACCACAACAACAATATCCAGTTGGACACCGCCATGACCACGACCACCATGACCATGATCCAGGCCCTGCGCTCGGCCATGGATGTGATGCTAGAGCGTGACGACAACGTGGTGGTGTTCGGCCAGGACGTCGGTTATTTCGGCGGCGTGTTCCGTTGCACCGAAGGCCTGCAGGCCAAGTACGGCACCTCGCGGGTGTTCGACGCGCCGATCTCGGAAAGCGGCATCGTCGGCGTCGCCGTCGGCATGGGCGCCTACGGCCTGCGCCCGGTGGCGGAAATCCAGTTCGCCGACTACGTCTACCCGGCCACGGACCAGATCATTTCCGAAGCGGCGCGCCTGCGTTATCGCTCCGCCGGCCAGTTCACCGCGCCACTGACCATGCGCATGCCTTGCGGCGGCGGCATCTACGGCGGCCAGACCCACAGCCAGAGCATCGAGGCGGTGTTCACCCAGGTCTGCGGCCTGCGCACCGTGATGCCGTCCAACCCCTACGACGCCAAGGGCCTGCTGATCGCCTCCATCGAAAACGATGACCCGGTGATCTTCCTCGAGCCCAAGCGCCTGTACAACGGCCCGTTCGACGGCCACCACGACCGCCCGGTAACCCCCTGGTCGAAACACCCCTCGGCCCAGGTGCCGGACGGCTACTACAAGGTGCCGCTGGACGTCGCCGCCATCACCCGGCCGGGCAAGGACGTCACCGTGCTGACCTACGGCACCACGGTGTATGTCTCGCAAGTGGCCGCCGAGGAAACCGGGATCGACGCCGAGGTCATCGACCTGCGCAGCCTGTGGCCGCTGGACCTGGAGACCATCGTCAAGTCGGTGAAAAAGACCGGCCGCTGCGTGGTGGTCCACGAAGCCACCCGCACCTGCGGCTTCGGCGCCGAGCTGGTATCGCTGGTGCAAGAACACTGCTTCCACCACCTGGAAGCGCCTATCGAGCGCGTGACCGGTTGGGACACCCCCTACCCGCACGCGCAGGAGTGGGCGTATTTCCCTGGCCCGTCCCGAGTGGGCGCGGCTTTGCAACGGGTCATGGAGGTCTGAATGGGCACGCACGTTATCAAGATGCCGGACATCGGCGAAGGCATCGCGGAAGTAGAACTGGCGCAGTGGCACGTCAAGGTCGGCGACCTGGTGGTCGAGGACCAGGTGCTGGCCGACGTCATGACCGACAAGGCCATGGTGGATATCCCCTCCCCGGTGCACGGCAAGGTCATCTCCCTGGGCGGCCAGCCCGGCGAAGTGATGGCGGTGGGCAGCATATTGATCAGCATCGAGGTCGAAGGCGCTGGCAACCTCAAGGCGTCCGATCAGCTGGTCAAGGAACCTGCCCCTATTAAAGAAGCAGCACCAGCAGTAGCAGCGCCCAAGGTCGAAACCGCGCCAGTGCTGGAAAGCAAACCCGCCGCCGCGTGCCGCCCCGCGCCACAGGCGCCGGTGGCCCGCGACGCCGACGAGCGCCCGCTGGCCTCCCCGGCCGTGCGCAAGCATGCGCTGGACCTGGGCATCCAGCTGCGCCTGGTGCAGGGCAGCGGCCCGGCCGGACGCATCCTCCACGAAGACCTGGACGCCTACCTGGCCCAGGGCACTCAGAACGCACGCAGCGGCTCGGCGCCGTCCGGCTACGCCGAGCGTCACGACGAGGAGCAAATCCCAGTGATCGGCATGCGTCGCAAGATCGCCCAGCGCATGCAGGAAGCCACCCAACGCGCCGCCCACTTCAGTTACGTCGAGGAAATCGACGTCACCGCCGTGGAAGAACTGCGCGCGCACCTCAATGAAAAACACGGCGCCACTCGCGGCAAGCTGACCCTGCTGCCGTTCCTGGTGCGGGCCCTGGTCGTGGCCCTGCGCGACTTCCCGCAGATCAACGCGCGTTACGACGACGAAGCCCAGGTCATCACCCGCCACGGCGCGGTGCATGTCGGGGTGGCCACGCAAAGCGACGTCGGCCTGATGGTGCCGGTGGTGCGCCACGCCGAAGCCCGCAGCCTGTGGGACAGCGCCGCGGAAATCTCGCGCCTGGCTACAGCCGCGCGCAGCGGCAAGGCGGCCCGCGACGAACTGTCCGGCTCGACCATCACCCTGACCAGCCTCGGCGCCCTGGGCGGCATCGTCAGCACGCCGGTGCTGAACCTGCCGGAAGTGGCGATCGTCGGGGTGAACAAGATCGTCGAACGGCCGATGGTGATCAAAGGCCAGATCGTGGTCCGCAAGATGATGAACCTCTCCAGCTCCTTCGATCACCGGGTGGTCGACGGCATGGACGCGGCGCTCTTCATCCAGGCCATTCGCGGCCTGCTCGAACAACCCGCCAGTCTCTTTGTTGAATAGGCATTTCTGGAGTAAGGCATGCAACAAACTCTGAACACTACCTTGCTGATCATCGGCGGTGGCCCCGGCGGTTATGTGGCGGCGATCCGCGCCGGCCAGTTGGGCATCTCGACCATCCTGGTGGAAGGCCAGGCGCTGGGCGGCACCTGCCTGAACATCGGCTGCATCCCGTCCAAGGCGCTGATCCATGTCGCCGAACAGTTCCAGCAGACCCGCCATCACAGCCAGGGCTCGGCCCTGGGCATCAACGTCTCGGCGCCGACCCTGGACATCGGCAAGAGCGTGGAATGGAAAGACGGCATCGTCGACCGCCTGACCACCGGCGTCGCCGCCCTGCTGAGAAAGCACAAGGTCCAGGTGATCCAGGGCTGGGCCAGGGTCATCGACGGCAAGACCGTGGAAATCGAAGGCGCCGACACCCGCATCCAGTGCGAACACCTGCTGCTGGCCAGCGGCTCGAAAAGCGTCAACCTGCCGATGCTGCCGCTTGGCGGGCCGATCATCTCCTCCACCGAAGCCCTGGCGCCCAAGGCCCTGCCCAAGCGCTTGATCGTGGTCGGTGGCGGTTATATCGGCCTGGAGCTGGGCATCGCCTACCGCAAGCTTGGCGCCGAAGTCAGCGTGGTCGAGGCCCAGGAGCGCATCCTGCCGGCCTATGACGCCGAACTGACCCAACCGGTGCTCGAATCGGTGAAGCAACTGGGGATCAAGCTCTACCTCAAGCACAGCGTCGAAGGTTTCGATGCCGGGACCCACACCTTGCAGGTGCGCGACCCGAACGGCGACAGCCTGCAGTTGGAAACCGATCAGGTGCTGGTGGCGGTCGGGCGCAAGCCGAACACCCAGGGCTGGAACCTCGAAGCGCTGAACCTGGACATGAACGGCTCGGCCATCCGCATCGACAACCGTTGCCAGACCAGCATGCGCAATGTCTGGGCCATCGGCGACCTCGCCGGCGAACCGATGCTCGCGCACCGGGCCATGGCCCAGGGCGAGATGGTCGCCGAGCTGATCGCCGGCCAGCACCGGGAATTCAACCCCACGGCCATTGCCGCGGTGTGCTTCACCGACCCGGAACTGGTGGTGGTCGGCAAGACCCCGGACGAGGCCAAGGCCGCCGGCCTGGATTGCATCGTCTCGAGCTTCCCGTTCGCCGCCAACGGCCGCGCCATGACCCTGGAATCGAAAAACGGTTTCGTGCGGGTGGTGGCACGCCGTGACAATCACCTGATTGTCGGCTGGCAGGCGGTGGGCGTCGGCGTGTCCGAACTGTCCACGGCCTTCGGCCAGTCCCTGGAAATGGGCGCGCGCCTGGAAGATATCGCCGGCACCATCCACGCCCATCCGACCCTGGGCGAGGCGGTGCAGGAAGCGGCATTGCGGGCCCTGGGCCACGCGCTGCATCTATAAACACCGGGTCTGTAGGAGCGAGGCTTGCCCGCGATAGGGCCAGTGAGCACGGCAGGGATATCAAGCCGTCTATGCCGACGCTATCGCGAGCAAGCTTCGCTCCTACAGAAACAGCTCGCCGCAGCCTTTGGGGTTCGCGCCACAGGACGACAGGAGGGTTCATGAGCAGGCTAAGTTTTTTTGCTTCCCCTCCCATCGCCCGGGATGCGGTGGCCCCCCGGAATGCAGTATTGTTGTGCCCATCCAAAAAACGTCAGAAGCCTTGAGCCGTTGCGACGGTTGTTAAGCGATAGAGGGTGTCATGGGTAACGAAAGCATCAATTGGGACAAGCTGGGTTTTGACTACATCAAGACAGACAAGCGCTATCTGTCGCACTGGCGTAACGGCGAGTGGGACAAAGGCACCCTGACCGAAGATAACGTGCTGCACATCAGCGAAGGCTCCACCGCCCTTCACTATGGCCAGCAGTGCTTCGAAGGCCTGAAGGCCTACCGCTGCAAGGACGGTTCGATCAACCTGTTCCGCCCGGACCAAAACGCCGCCCGCATGCAGCGCAGCTGCGCGCGCCTGCTGATGCCGCAGGTGTCCACCGAGCAATTTGTTGCCGCCTGTCAGGAAGTGGTTCGCGCCAACGAGCGCTTCATCCCGCCTTACGGCACCGGCGGCGCGCTGTACCTGCGCCCGTTCGTGATCGGCGTGGGTGACAACATCGGCGTGCGCACCGCCCCCGAGTTCATCTTCTCGATTTTCGCCATTCCGGTCGGCGCCTACTTCAAGGGCGGCCTGACCCCGCACAACTTCCTGATCTCCAGCTACGACCGCGCGGCGCCACAAGGCACCGGCGCGGCCAAGGTCGGTGGCAACTACGCCGCCAGCCTGATGCCAGGTTCGGAAGCCAAGAAGAAGCACTTCGCCGACTGCATCTACCTGGACCCTTTGACCCACTCGAAGATCGAGGAAGTCGGTTCGGCCAACTTCTTCGGCATCACCCACGACGACAAATTCGTCACGCCGAAGTCGCCGTCGGTACTGCCGGGCATCACCCGCCTGTCGCTGATCGAGCTGGCCAAGACCCGCCTGGGCCTGGAAGTGATCGAAGGCGACGTGCTGATCGACAAGCTGTCGGACTTCAAGGAAGCCGGCGCCTGCGGTACCGCTGCGGTGATCACGCCGATCGGCGGCATCGAGTACAAGGACAAGCTGCACGTGTTCTACAGCGAAAAGGAAGTCGGTCCGATCACCCAGAAGCTCTACAAAGAGCTGACCGGTGTACAGACCGGCGACATCGAAGCGCCAGCGGGCTGGATCGTCAAGGTCTGACCCCAGCCACCAGGTGCTGAAAAGCCCGCCCTTCGCCACCGCGAACGGCGGGCTTTTTCATGGGTGCCGAAACCTGTGCCTCTAGCCGAGCGCCGCCACTTCCGGCGGCAGCAGAATGGCGCTCGCCTTGTCCTTGCCGTGATATTTGTCGATCAGGGAAAACAGGATGGCCGCCGTGCGGATATCCACGATCCCGCTGACATTTTCCTGGTTGAAGCGCATCTGGAAGGCTTCCACCACCCTTTCCGGTTGTTGGTCCAGATAGCCATAACCATAGGTTTGCAGCGCCTTCGTGACCTGGACCATGCTCGGCGGCGACACGCTGAAGCGAGCCAGGTAGTCGTCGAGGGTGCGCTCGTCGGGCCAGGCGCCAATGCCGGCTTCGGCAAGCCGTTTCCAGGGAAAGAACGGCCCCGGATCGATCTTGCGCCCGGGGGCGATATCCGAGTGCCCGACGATGTCCGTCGGCTGTATGTCGTACTTACTGACCAGGTCGCGGGTCAGGCTGATCAGCAGTTCTATCTGCTGCTCGTTGTAGGGCTCGCCCAGCAACTGGCCGGTGTCCTGGTCCCAGCCAGCGTTGACGATCTCGATCCCGAGCGAGGTGTCATTCAGGTTGCTGCGGTTCTTCCACTGGCTCACTCCCGCGTGCCAGGAGCGGTCGTGGTCATCGACCAACTGGTCGGCCACCGGCAGGCCCTTGTGGGTCTTCGGCCGATCGGGAATCAGGTAGTTGGCGCTGACGTGTTCCGATCGCGTCAGCGTTTCGAAGGACTGCACCTGGTCGAGCGCGGTGTAGTGCAGGACCAGGAAACGGATCCGGTGATTCTTCGCCACCGCCCTTTCGCCTTTCGAAAGGACGTAGCCGTCTTTCTCCGTGAGCGTGGCCTCGGAGGTGTCTTGGTGGCTGCTGGTACAACCGGTCATCGCCAGCAAGAGGCTTAAGACCGTGGTGTATTTCTTCATGACTTGCCCTTGAACGTTGCTTTCCTTTCCCCGCCTGGCTTGCTGCGTTGCAGGCCTGCGGAGCGGCGCATGCTAGGGGCCGGGGGGAAAGACTGTCTTTAGGAAAAGTCCGAAAGTCGCTGAGAAAGTCGACGACAGAAAGCGCAGATGGGCCACGCAGGGCTACTGCGCCCCAAGGGGTGGGCATGCCGGGGCCGGCATGCCCGATGGTGCGGGAAAGGTCGCGGCTACTGGTGCTGGACCTGGAACATCGAGTTCACCTGGACCTGTGCCAGCATGTGCTCGGCGCCGCCGCCGCGACGCATGCCGCGCACCGGGCAGGCGTCGAGGTAGTCGAGGCCGACCGCCAGCTTCAGGTGCCGTTCCGGCCGCGCCAGGCGGTTGGTCACGTCGAAACTGTACCAGCCGCCGTCGATCCAGGCCTCGGCCCAGGCGTGGCTGGCCAGGTGGCTTTCGTCTTCGGTGCACAGGTAGCCGGAGACATAACGCGCGGGAATCCCCAGGCCGCGGGCGCAGGCCAGGAACGCATGGGTGTGGTCCTGGCAGACCCCGACCCGGCCGGCGAAAGCCTCGGCCGCGGTGGTGTCCACCGTGGTCGCGCCCGGGCTGTAGACCATGTGCGCGGCCAGGGCGTGCATCAGTTCGATCAGCGCCGCGCGGTCGCGCCGGGTGCCGCAGTGCTGCGCGGCGAAGGCGCTGAGGGCGGCGTCGGCCTTGGTCAGCGGGCTGCTGCGCAGGAACGGCAGCGGCGACTGGCTGTCGTGTTCCACCTCCCGGGCCTGGTCGATTTCCACCTGGCCATAGGCGCTCAGGACCAGGGCGCCATGGGGCTCGTCCATGGTCAGCACGTGCAGGATATTGCCGTAGGGGTCGAGCTGGCTGCGCACCAGGCGCGGCAGTTCCAGATGCCATTCGAGGATGTGCTGGCGCTCGCTGTTCTGCGGGGTCAGGCGCAGGAACTGGATGCTGGTGCAGACTTCATCGGCGTAGCTGTAGGTGGTGTCGTGGCGTATGGAAAGTTTCATACAACCTCCAGATAGGATTCGTGGACGGTCTGCCCCAGGTGACGGATCTGCGCGATGAAATCGCTCAGCCACAGGTGCAGGCCCGACGCGAGGATCTCGTCGATCCCGGTGTAGCGCAGGCGCGCGTTCAGCTCGGCGGCCAGGCGCTGGGCCGGACGGCCGTTATTGCCCGGCAGGCTGGCGAGGATCTGGTCCAGCTCCTCGACGCAGGCGTGCAGCGAGCGCGGTACGTCGGCACGCAACAGCAGCATCTCGGACACCTGCTCGGCTCCCGGTGCATTGCGGTAGATCTCGTTGAACGCCTCGAACGAGGACAGGGCACGGAGCAAGGCGCTCCACTGGTAGTAGCCACGGGCCGAGTTGTCGCTGACCTCCTCCGACTCCTCGCCGAACATTTCGTAGCGCGCGTCCAGCAGGCGCAGGGTGTTGTCGGCCCGCTCGATAAAGGTGCCCAGGCGAATGAAGCAATAGGCATCGTTGCGCATGATGGTGCCCGAGGTCGCGCCACGGAACAGGTGCGAACGCTCCTTGACCCATTCGCAGAAATGGCTGATGCCGTAGCGTCCCAGGCCACTCTTGGCGATGTTGCGCATCTCCAGCCAGGTGGCGTTGATGTTTTCCCACATGTCGGCGGTGATCCGCCCGCGCACCGCATGGGCGTTGGTCCGCGCCGCCCGCAGACAGCAATAGATGCTGCCGGGGTTGGTCTCGTCGAGGGCGAAGAAGTGCAGCATGCGCTCGGTGTTCAGTTCACCGTAACGCTGGTTGTAATCGTCCAGGGTGCCGGCGGCCAGCAGCGACATCGCCAGCTCGGCATGGCCATCGCTACGCCCCGCCTGGGGCATCAGCGACAGCGAGTAACTGACTTCGAGCATGCGCGCCAGGTTCTCGGCGCGCTCCAGGTAACGGGACATCCAGTAGAGGTCTGCAGCGGTTCTTGAAAGCATCGGTCAATCCTCCACGACCCAGGTGTCTTTGGTGCCGCCGCCCTGCGACGAGTTCACCACCAGCGAGCCTTCGCGCAAGGCCACGCGGGTCAGGCCGCCCGGCACCAGGCGGGTTTCGCTGCCCGACAGCACGAACGGACGCAGGTCGATATGCCGCGGCGCGATGCCGTTCTCGACAAAGGTCGGGCAGGTCGACAGGCACAGGGTGGGTTGGGCGATATAGGCTTCCGGACGGGCCTTGAGCCGGGCGCGGAAGTCTTCGATCTCCGCTGCGGTGGCCGCCGGCCCTACCAGCATGCCGTAGCCGCCGGAGCCCTGGGTTTCCTTGACCACCAGGTCCGGCAGGTTGGCCAATACGTGGGACAGCTCCGCGGGTTTGCGGCATTGCCAGGTCGGCACGTTCTTCAGGATCGGTTCCTCGCTCAGGTAGAAACGGATCATCTCGTCGACATAGGGGTAGATCGATTTGTCGTCCGCCACCCCGGTGCCCACCGCGTTGGCCAGCACCACGTTGCCGGAACGGTAGGCGGCGATCAGCCCGGGCACACCAAGCATGGAGTCGGGGTTGAACGACAAGGGGTCGAGGAAGGCGTCGTCGAGGCGACGGTAGATCACATCCACCGCCTGGGCGCCGGAGGTGGTGCGCATGAATACGCGGTCGTCGCGCACGAACAGGTCGGCGCCTTCCACCAGTTCCACGCCCATCTCCCGGGCCAGGAACGCATGCTCGAAATAGGCGCTGTTGAAACGCCCCGGGGTCAGCACCACCACCGTCGGGTTGTCCAGCGGGCTGGAGCTTTTCAGGGTATCGAGCAGCAGATTCGGGTAGTGGTCGATGGGCGCCACCCGTTGCGCGGCGAAGAGCTCGGGGAACAGGCGCATCATCATCTTGCGGTCTTCGAGCATGTAGCTCACGCCGCTGGGGGTGCGCAGGTTGTCTTCCAGCACGTAGTAGCTGCCGTCGCCGTCACGCACCAGGTCGACGCCGGAGATGTGCGAATAGATATTGCGATGCAGGTCCAGGCCGCGCATCGCCACCTGGTAACCCTCGTTGGCCAGCACCTGCTCGGCCGGGATGATGCCCTCCTTGAGAATGCGTTGCCCGTGGTAGATATCGGCCAGGAACATGTTCAATGCCTGGACCCGCTGGATGCAGCCGCGCTCGACGTTCCGCCATTCGCTGGCCTTGATGCTGCGCGGGATGATGTCGAAGGGAATCAGCCGTTCAGTGCCTTGCTCGTCACCGTACAACGTGAAGGTGATGCCAGCGCGGTGGAACAGCAGGTCGGCTTCGCGCCGACGCTGGTCCAGCAGCTCCACGGGGGTGTCCGCCAGCCAGCGGGCGAACTCCTGGTAATGTGGGCGACAGCCACCACTCGCATCATACATTTCGTTAAAAAAAGCACGGGACATACCCCAACTCCTCGCCGTGGTTTAAACGGCTTTTTTATTTAAACTCTCTGTTTCAATAAATCGGGCCTTACGCTGAGCGATAGAAACTGTTCTGTTGTGCACCTCATTGTGCGGCTTGAATATTCCGCTCGATGCCGACGGAAATACCCCCACTTATTGACGCCAGTCGTTTGGCGAAACTTCCCGTATGGATTTTCGGCAATGGATCGCCCGCGATGACGTCCATTGGTTGTGGAACTCGTCACCTCCTTTTTCGTTTTAATGTGAACTTTCAAACTGAAAGTTTTCCGAAACTTCAACAGCACACTTCGTTGGATTTCAAAGGCTGTCTATCTGCTTTAGCAATCGCTGTGCCCAAATCCCGTCTCCCCGCGAATAAAGTCCCCAAGGGTGGAAAAACGACAGTTTGGCGACACTTTTCACTCAACCAGGGGGCTCCACTCCCTGTTGATGCTGAAACGTTTTATCCGGAAGGCCGCCGGAACGGCTTTGCACAACACTGGCGCGAACGAAAAAAGTGCAGAAACTGTCGAGGAAGGTTTTTTTGCCCTGACACGGGGATTTTTGGCAAAGCAGCTGTTATCGCTTTGCACAAAGCAAGAGTTGACGCGGCCTGCCGAGAGAAAGAACAGCGCACCATTAGCGGTCCGGAAAACGCACCAACGGCGAACGAAACACCCAATAGCGCCAACTATTGGCGCAATTTCGGCTTTTCGCCAGCGCTACTTTGTAAAAGTGCCAGGAAACATTGAACCGGCTATTCCCGGCTTTGCGTGGTTCGCGACACCAGGATTAATGTTCACCGAAGTTACCCGCCGAATGCTTCATTCCATTGATTATCGATTCAGCGCAGATATTCACGACTTACCGCTGCCCCTGTAGGGGGGCAGCTTGCACGCAATACAGGCGCCGCAGTGAATCAGGCACACCGCCATCGCGGGCAAGCCTCGCTCCTACAGCCCCCTCAGAAATTGAAGCGATAGCCGACATTGGCCGCCCAAGGACGGTCGATGTTCGAGCTTTCGCTGGTCTCGGCCTCGACATACAGCTGATGGTTTCGAGTCAGTTGTCCGCTGATACCAGCGCCGGCGTACCAACCGCCACCGCTGCCATCCGGACGGCTACCGATGCCATTGGTACGGACCTTGTTCTGCGCCGAAAGATCCTCGATCCAGCCAGCCTTGAGGTAAGGCTGCAAGCGTGTGCCGTTGTCCAGTTGCAGGTTGCGGCCGATGCGAACACCTGCGCGTACCTGGGTCGACAACGCGGCACCGGGCTCCACTTGCAGTCCATTGCCCAGCTGGTAACTGTCCGAACGGGCGTAGAGCATGGAGACCTGCGCCTGAGGCTCGACGAACCAGTGGTTGTCGAGGTCGATCTGCTTGCCGGCTTCCATCGACAGACCTGCGCCCTTGCTGCGGAAGTGCCCCGAAACCTTGGCACCGTCGGTGCCCCACAGGTCCAACCCGGTGGACCAACGGTTCAACGTCAGCAAGCTGTCGACGTACCAACCGGAGTCATCCAGATACGTGGCATAACCGCCCAGGTGGTAGCTGTCGAGCTGGCCGCTGCCCTCATTCTTGAAGTTGCGGTCGGCCTGGCTGTAACCGGCGAGCGCGCCCACCACGAGTTCACCTCCAGCCGTATCGATCCGGGTATCGATCCCCAGTTGCGTACCCTGCACCCGCTGGGAAAAATCGCGGCCGACGCCGTTGTCCAGGGACTGCTGCTGGCCGAATCCACGTATCCATAATCCCTGCTGCCCCGTGCTTTGACGCAGCTCGCCGACCCGCTGCACCAGAGTCGCGCGCTCGGCGTCCCACGTGGCGCGCAGGGAGGCGATGGCGCTGCTGTTGATCGCCGCGCTGGCACCGGTGGACAGGTTGTCCGGACCCGGCTCTGGATCAGGCTTCAGATCGGACTCTGGATCAGGCTTCAGATCGGACTCTGGATCAGGCTTCAGATCGGACTCTGGGTCAGGTTTTGGATCAGGCCCCGAGTTGAAATTCACTAGACTCCAGTTGCCCTGGTCATCGCCTTTCAGTTTGTAGCGATAGGTCCCGGCATCCACCACCCCGCCCCGGTTGGCCAGGGTGAACGAACCCGGGCCACCGCTGCTTTGCACCAGGCTCAGGCTTTGCCCCTCGGCGTCGGGTTCGGCGCCGGAGTTGCGCACCAGGATATCGTTGTTACCGGTGACCTGGCCGTCGACAAGCAGGCGGTCGCCCTGCAACCGGCCCAGGTCAGTGTTCATTACGTAGTGGCCATCGCCGGACAGATCACCCTTGACCCGCAACTGCTTGAAGGCCCCCGACAACCCGGGGTCGGCGAACTCCACCCTGCCGTTGTTGGTCATCCGGGTGAGTACCGAATCCCCGCGCACGGTCCAGTTGCTGCTGTCGTCCAGGGTCAGTTGGGTATCCTGGTCCAGGCTCTTGATCGCCCCCTCCAGGCTGGAATGATCCGTCAGTGACAGTTGCAGGCTGCCGGCATCCACCCGCACATCACCCGACAACCGGGACCTGGTGGCATCGAGTTTCACCTCCCCCGCCGGCACCGGCACCGTACCCTCGTACTCGATCTCGGTGATCCATAGCGCCGTGCCCGCCTCACCGCCAGTGCGACCGATCAAGGTGCTGTCGGTCAAGTGCGCGTCCAAGCCGCCAGCTTCGACTTTGATGCCCGCGCCGTCCTGGGTTTCGATGCTGCTGCCAATGACCTCGAGAGTGTTCACCGCTCCGGGGTCGAAGCCTCGGCTGACGAAACTGTAAATGCCGTCAGCACCCGCGCCATCGGTGCGCACGCGGGAGCCCTGGAGCAATACGCTGGCGGTATTGAAAGCCAGGCCATAGCTCGTCGTACCGGCGGTCAGTACCTCGCTGTCGATCAACTGAACACTGGCGCCATTGACAGCCATCAGGCCAAAAGCGTCATCACCGTGGGTGACGACGCGGCTGTCGGCGAGGGTGACTTTAGTCCCCAGCATCTGTGCCCAAACACCTACCGCGCCGAGTCCCGAGGTTTCGATCAGGGTCCTGCTGACGTTGGATACGGTACTCCCGCCATTGAAGGAATTCGCCGATGCGTACAGGGCGTGCCCCCCTATGCCCCGGGTGATGATGGAGCCACCGTCCATGGAGAACACACCGCCAGCGTTCTCGACACCCTTCGCATGTTCGCCCTGGGCTTCCAGGATGCCGTTCTTGACGTCCACTCGGGTATTGAGCCCGCGCATCCGGATCGCCGAACCCTCGTCTCCCAGAGTGGTGATATTCAGATTCGACAAGTGAACCTTGCCGCCGCCCTCTGCTTGCACTCCCACCGCCGAACTGCCCGTGGCCAGGATGTCGTAGCCGGTGCCTTGCAGCTCGTTCTGTTCGCCGCTCACGCGTACTGCCGCGTCCGTACCGGAATAGTCGATGCTCACCTCATTCAGGGTCAGGGATTCACCTTCGGGCGAGGATAGATCGATTTTTTCATAGTCGGCGGCCGAAACGGACTGCATGGAAATGGCCATCAGCGACAGCGCCGAACTGACGGCCACACTTGTCGCCTTTTTAACAAACCTCATAACTTAAAAGCCTTTTCGCCAGATAAAAAGGCCTACAACATTGACTAAACCGGCAAACTGACCAATAAGAAAAATCTTAATCCAGGAGAAATTAAGAACCACCTTAAAAATAATATTAATTAGCCATCATTAAAAATCTAAAAAACAATTCAGAAAGTGTTCATCAATATGAGCCCATGCACAAAAAACCATCCATCATCTACCACCTGCCTCTCCATGCCCTGAAGTTCATGGCCTCGTCACGCCTGCCCCTGTTCAATCCGCCACCCTGAGTGCTGATCACTTCAGGTTATCGACTCATTAATCACTGTGTGATTTTCTCTCTGACCACCAATCAACGACATGAACTTTCGATCTTTAGCCAACAATAGAACCCTCACTTGAACAGTCCATCTTATCCAGACCACTTCCCTTCAGCCTTGCACACTCGCGGCATTAGCAGAGCACCCGATGAAGGTGTCCAGAATTATCAGGTCAGTTCAAACTTGTTCGCGATGCAGGCGCCACGGTGAATCAGGCACACCGCCATCGCGAGCAAGCTCGCTCCTATAAACAGCTATCTCACGCGCGCGCCCAAAACGTGTGAGAGCGGCGATCGGCGCCGCTGTGGGTCAGGTACTACAAGGTTTCCAGGTGTTCGAGGATGATCCGCACCGCCGCTGCCGGCGCCAGCACAGCGCTGTCCAGCCTCAAGCGCTCGCCGCTCCAGGCCAGGTAGTCGTGATCGAGCACCGACTGCCAGCTCGGCGGACGCAGGCCGGGCACATCCGCCTCACGGCTTTCCACCCGGCGCCGATGCTCGGCGATGTCCGTGCACACCACCTCGACATTCAGCAAGGGGCTCTGCTCGGCCTCGGCGATGCCCTGCCAGGCCTGGCGGCTCTCGGCGAGCGGATTGACGCAGTCGGCCACCACCCGGTTGCCCAGGGCCAGGTTGCTGCGGGCCAGGGCATTGGCGACCTCGTACCCGGCCTTGCCGACCTCCGCCAAGCCGCCGTTGCGCAGCGCCTGCTCGATAGTGTCGATGCGCAGATAGGCGGCCCGCAGATGGCTGGCCAGTGCCCGGGCGATGGTGGTCTTGCCGCTGCCGGGCAGGCCACTGAAGACGATGAGCATAGGGAGAACTCCAAGCAAAGCACTGCATGCGCAGGCTGACAGCAGCGCCAGCCATGGGGTTGTGGACCGGCCTATGAAGCCTGGGTAACGGATGGCCGATCCGGTTTGGCAGCGCTCCCGACCCGCAGGGTTGGGCTGTCGGGCTCTTCGAGCTGGACCGCGAACCGAGTGGCAAGCTCCTTGCGCCCCAGGGCGGTCAATCCCAGCGCCCGGCTGTCCAGGTCCTGGGTCAGCCATTTGCGCCGGATCGCCTCCTGCAACAACGCGGCTCCCAGCGCACCACCCAGATGCGGGCGGCGCATGCTCCAGTCCAGGCACGGGCAGGCAAAGCGTCGACGCAAGGTCGCCAGGGCCTGCACATCGATACCCAATCCGGCGAAAAACCCTTCGCCGGCCGGGCTCAGGCTGTACTCCTGGGCGCCCTCCTGCGGCTCCTGCAACCAGCCGGCGTCGAGCATGCGGTCATGCAACTGCACCGCCAGGGTGCCGGCCATATGGTCGTAGCAGGTACGGGCGAACTGCAGGCGGTCCGGGGTGCGCGGGCTGAAAGCTGGCATGGCGTTGCGGCCGATCACCATCAGGGCCTCCAGGGCCTGGGCCACGCGCTGGTCGGCCAGGCTGTAGTAACGATGGCGGCCCTGCACATGCAGGCGCACCAGGGCCAGGTCCTTGAGCTTGCCCAGGTGCGCGCTGGCGGTGGAGGCGCTGACATCGGCGATCGCCGCCAGCTCGGTGCTGGTGCGCGCATGGCCGTCCATCAACGCGCAGAGCATCTTCGTCCGCGCCGGCTCGGCAATGGCCGCGGCGACCTGGGATACGGCGTTGTCGTGCTGTTGTGCATTCATATTTCGCTCCCGAACGAATCGTGCCCTTCGCAGGTTGCCGATAGTAGCAACACTTCTCCCCCGCGAATAAGGCCGCCCGTCATGGACCCGATCACCGCCGTCACCCACGCCGATCCCTACCCTTACTACGCCAGCCTGCGGGTCCGGGATGGGCTGGCCTTCGACCCCAGGCTGGGGATGTGGCTGGCCAGCAGCGCCGCAGCGGTGGCCGCGGTGCTGGCCCATCCCGAGTGCCGGGTACGTCCCGCCCACGAGCCAGTGCCCCGGGCCATAGCCGACGGCGCCGCCGGCACAGTGTTCGGCCAACTGATGCGGATGAACGACGGCGAACGCCAGCGTTGCCCGCGGGCCGCGGTCGAGCCGGGCCTGCAACAGGTATATGCCGAGGAAATCCAGCAGCGGGTCGCCGCCCTGCTGCTGGGCCTGCCAAGGGATACCACTGCCAGGCTGCACGATTGCCAGTTCCGCCTGCCGGTGGCGGTGGTCGCCGGGCTGCTGGGCTTTGCCGCGCACCAGTTGCCCGAGATTACCGGGCTGACCCGGGACTTTGTCGCCTGCCTGTCGCCGGCCAGCAATCAGGCACAACGGGAGGCCGCCCACCGGGCAGCCGAAGCGTTGAGCCGACACTTCGAGGCCCTGCTCGATCAGGCCCCCGCCAGCCCGCTGTTGCAGCGGATCGTCAACGGCTTCGACAGGCAGGGTCACGACAGCCTGATCGGCAACCTGATCGGCCTGTTGTCCCAGACCTTCGAGGCCAGCGCCGGGCTGATCGGCAACAGCCTCTGCGCCCTGCTGAACAATCGCCAGTTACTCGCGGACCTGCGGGCGACGCCCAACCGGATCGCCGACCTGCTGGCCGAAGTGCAGCGTCACGACCCGCCGGTGCAGAACTCCCGGCGCTTCGTCGCCGCCCCTTGCAGCATCGCCGGGGTGACGCTCAAGCCAGGCGATGTAGTGCTGGTGCTACTGGCCTCGGCCAACCGCGACCCGCAACTGAACCCGGAGCCGGATCGCCTGCTGCTCGAACGTGAGGCCCGGCGCAGTTTCAGCTTTGGCAACGGCCGCCACCAATGCCCCGGCCAGCCCCTGGCCCTGAGCATCGCCAGCGCGGTGGTCGGTGCACTGCTGCCACAATCGACCCTCGACCAGCCCATCGCCTGGACCTACAAGCCCTCGCTCAACGGGCGCATCCCCCTGTTCACCCCCCTGCCGGAGTCGCACTGATGATCGCCGTGATATTCGAAGCCCTGCCGCACCCGGAACATCGCCAGCGTTACCTGGATATCGCCGCCGCGTTGAAACCGCTGCTGCTGGAGATCGACGGCTTCATTTCCATCGAACGTTTCCAGAGCCTGAGCGAGCCGGACAAGCTGCTGTCCCTGTCGTTCTGGCGCGACGAGCAGGCGGTCGAGGCCTGGCGCACCCTGGAGCGCCATCGCACCGCCCAGGCCCTGGGACGGACCCAGGTGTTCGCCGACTACCGGCTGCGGGTCGCCGAGGTGGCGCGCGACTACGGGCTGACCCGGCGCGACCAGGCCCCGGCGGACAGCCGCCAGGCCCATGCCGGGTAAAACTGCTGGGCGCCTATTCGACCAATGAATGGTGGTCAGAGGGTCATCGGGCTTCTGCTAGGGTCAGGCCTGGACTTGGGAGGACACCATCATGAGCCAGATCACCCAACATGCCCTGAAGCTCAACGGCATCGAATTGCACCTGCATGCCGACGGCCCGCTGGACGGCCCGCCGGTGTGGCTGCTGCACGGTTTTCCCGAGTGCTGGTATTCGTGGCGCCGGCAGGTCGCGCCATTGACGGCCGCCGGCTACCGGGTGCTGATCCCGCAGATGCGCGGCTACGGCGACAGCAGCGCCCCAGAGGATGCAGCCGCCTATGACGTGCTGACCCTGTGCGCGGATATCCAGCAGGCGATGGATGCCCTGGGCCAGGAGCAGGCCTGCATCGTCGGTCACGACTGGGGTGCCGTGATCGCCTGGCACCTGGCGCTGCTGGAACCGCAGCGGGTCAAGGCCCTGGTGGCACTCTCGGTGCCTTTCGCCGGCCGCCCCAAGCGCCCGGCCGTGGAGATCATGGCCGAGCTGTTCGCCGAGCGTTTCAACTACATCCTGTACTTCCAGGAGCCCGGCGTCGCCGAGCGGGAACTGGACGCCGACATCGACCGCAGCCTGCTGCATTTCATGCACGACTGCGAACACCTGCTGGATGAGAAGAGTCCGTCGGCCCTGCTGTTCGACGGCATGCCGCCGCACCAGGCACCGCCCGTCTGGTGCACGCCGGAGGACTTTGCGGTGTACCGGCGCACCTTTGCGGGGCGCGGTTTTCGCGGCGCCTTGAACTGGTACCGCAACTTCGAGCGCAACTGGCAGCGGACCGAACACCTGGGCGAACGCCAGGTGAGCCAACCCACGCTGTTCATGATCGGCGACCGCGACCCGGTGGGTCAGTTGGAAGCTCGCACTATGGAGCGCATGCCCGGCAAGGTGCCACGCCTGGAACAGCATCGGCTGGCGGATTGCGGGCACTGGATCCAGAGCGAACAGGCCGCAGAGGTCAATCTGCGGTTGCTGGATTTTCTTGGGAGAAACTACCCCTGCCCGCCTGCCGTGCAGACAGGGGCCTAGCGTTACAGGCTGCGATATTCGAGGGTGAGGTGCGCCAGTTCGTGGACCGGCGCCAGGCGCTGGCGGATGGTTTCGGCGCTGACGCCGGCAGCCGCCACCACACTGACGATCGCCGCCCGCGCCTGCGGGCCCACCTGCCACACATGCAGGTCGGTGATGCGCGCATCGCCGGCGGCTTCCACCGATTGGCGAATCTCGCCGGCCAGGTGTTCGTCCGTGGTGTCGAGCAGCACCGCCGCGCTGGACTTCATCAAGCCATAGGCCCAGCGGCCGATGACCAGCGCGCCAACCACACCCATCACCGGGTCGAGCCAGACCCACCCCAGATAACGCCCCGCCAGCAAGGCGGCGATGGCCAGGACCGAGGTCAGGGCATCGGCCAGCACATGGACGTAGGCCGAGCGCAGGTTGTTGTCGTGGTGATGGCCGTGCCCGTGTGAATGCGGATGCGGATGCTCATGAGCAGGCTGATGAGCGTGATCATGGCCGTGATGGGCATGGCCGCCGGAAAGCAGCAAGGCGCTGACAATGTTCACCAGCAGCCCGACCACGGCGATCACGGTCGCCTCGGTGAACGCCACCTGGGTCGGCTGCAACAGCCGCAGCAACGACTCGCCGGCGATGCCGATGGCCACCAGGCCGAGGATCAGCGCCGAGGCGAACCCCGCCAGGTCGCCGACCTTGCCGGTGCCGAAACTGAAGCGCGCATTGTCGGCATTGCGCCGGGCGAAACCATAGGCCGCCGCCGCGATGCCCAGGGCCCCGGCATGGGTCGCCATATGGAAGCCGTCGGCCAGCAAGGCCATGGAACCGGTGAGATAACCGGCGGCGATTTCGCCGATCATCATGATGAAGGTCAGCGCCACCACCCACAGCGTGCGTCGGGCGTTTTCATCGTGGGCGGCACCGAGGAAGTGGTGGTCGTGGGTCAAGCCTGCAGAGGGCAAGGTGGGGCGCATGGGGTGGTCTCCGGTCAGGAATAACGGCGAATGGCTTCGAGCAATTCGTTCACGCCCTTGGCCCGCTCTTCATCACTGAGCTCAGGGTGAGCCACATGCTCCAGGGCGTGGGCCTCGATGATTTCCCCCATCAGGCCGTTGATCGCACCGCGGGTGGCCGCCACCAGATGCAGGGTCTTGGCGCACTCCGCGCCGGACTCCAGGGCCCGCTCCACGGCCTGCACCTGGCCAAGAATGCGCCGGACCCGTTTGAGCAGATCGTCTTTCTGTGCGTGCGTGTGCGACATACCTATACCCCCTATACCTATATGGCACCCATCCTGGCCGATGACTGGAACAGACGCAAGAGGCCAAAGCCCGCTGCGTTTCAACCAGCCACAACCTGGCCCCGCCTGGCGAAAGCACGGAAGCACGATTTCAAGGGAGATCTAGGGAGCAAGGGCGTGGCGATTCTGTTCGAGCCCACGCCCAGCCCGGGTAACGCGGCCCGATCAGGCAGAGCCCTGATCTGGCCAATAAGCGAAATCAGTCGTCGCGAGTCAGGACTTCCAGCAACTCGATCTCGAACACCAGATCGGAATTCGGCGGGATCTTGCCCATCGAGCGCTCGCCGTAGCCCAGGTGCGCCGGCACCAAGAGCTTGCGCTTGCCGCCGACCTGCATGCCCATCAGGCCCTGGTCCCAGCCCTTGATCACCCGCCCGGTGCCGATCACGCACTGGAACGGCTTGCCACGCTCCCAGGACGAATCGAAGGGCGTGCCGTCTTCCAGGAAACCGCGGTACTGGGTGGTGATCAAGGCACCCTTGACCACCGCCTTGCCCTCGCCCACTTCGATATCGATCACCTGTAACTGGTCGCTCATCCACTCACTCTCTGCTTGGCGGCAGCCGACAGTGGCGGCCGAGGGTGCGGAAAATAGCAAATTTTCGGCCTCGCGACTTGTCAGGCATGCTCCTGGAAGGGGCTGAGGCAGGGCACATTATCGATGCCTCCTGGCCCAGCCACCATTTTTCAGATTGTCCCTACAGACCTTCCATAGCCGCATCCACTAGCGTCCCTAAGCCAACTGCAAATGCTCTTCGCTCCCCTCTGACGGGGGCTTTCTTTATGGACAATGTGGACGCGAACACGGATGAGTGGCTACGTACCGAACGCCCCGAAGGGCTATCGCAACAAGGGTGTAGAGCCCGTCGATCTTGGCGCCCAGCGCTGGGCGGAATACAAGGACCTGCCGCCAAAGGCAGAAGACAAACCCGCCACCATGGGTTGTGTCTTTGCCAAAAGCTGCAACCTGCCTGACGGTGTGATCGATCACAAGAATCCGGCCGGATTTGTGCCTGTTGAGAAGCTAGCTGATTACGGGCTATGGGCTGTATTAGCTACCGGGACGGCAATCACAGCGCAAGGTTCCTCTCTCCAATTGGTGGGCGGCTCTGCCACTGGCAGCGCCATTGCCAAACGTCTTGGCGGATCATTGGCTCTCACATTGCTGGAAGGGTCAGGTGTTGTTGCTACTGGCGCTGTAGTGGGCACTGTTGCGTTGCTGATTCCAAACACCAGCATTTCGCCTGACAGTGCCTTCTATAAGAATGAGCAGTACGCAATGCTCAAGACAGGCCGCACACGTGTTCGTGTCAATGTGAAGACCTTGCCGGATGGCTCCGTTAACGCCTATGGCTTCTACACGGGCGGCAAGACGGATTGGGAAAATGTCCCAGTCATTGAGGGCAGGAAAGACGGTGAGAAGTTTATCGCCGACATTGGCAACGGGATCGGCCTCACTTGGACACCAGCGGCAAGCGGTGACGGTGTACTGGGTATTCCTGCACTGGAAGGCGCGTCACAGTTGCCACCTGTTTGGGTGTATCCACCTACAGCACAATCTGACACGGTGTTGGCGAACCCCGCACATCCACCTGAATTCCGAGATGCAATTATCTGGTTCCCTGACTCGGGGATTGAGCCAATCTACATTGTGCTCAGTACACAGTTGGAGAAGAACAAGACGGCTGGCGCTGCTTTTGAAGATAAGGCTTACCCTCCATTTGCCGAAGAAATGGACGAGTCAACTCAACAGGTAACGCTGAAAACAAAGAGCGGCACCAGAACTCGTCTCGATATGATTGGCAGGGACGCGAACGGAGACATTGCGTGCGTCGAATGCAAAGCCTCCGACACAGCACCACTTACACGCAATCAAAAGCTGGCGTTCCCGGAAATCGAAGAGAGCGGCGGAGTCATTGTTGGTAAAGGTAAACCTGGCTTCCCCGGAGGAACGGTTATACCGCCAACCCGAGTACAAATCTTGCGACCGAAAATAGACTAACGCAATCAAGGAACAGCTATGTCAGTTACAGATACCGAAGTCATCGACATGTGGGGAATCCCAAAATGGGATCACAACAAAATAGTTCTCGGGATCACAGACCATCTTGGGTGGGCTGACAAAACCGAACAGGGCGAGCACCTTCTTGCGCTTCAAGAAAAGCTGAATGCGTACATCGCTTTCATCGAAAGCGGCGACATCTACACCGAGATTCCCGGCGCCCTTGGTAAGTCCCCCATCATCCGCATCATCGGGAAGTATGAGCTTTCAGAGCAAGGTGAACTCCTTGTTGATCGCGCTACCGAGGTGTTAAAGGAAGTAGGCATTGGCCTAGAGTTCGTGCTTAAACAAGACGATGTGACAGACAACGAGTGACCGGCGATGCGCTCCAGCTTAGGGGAGAGGGCAAGGCGCCAAAGCTCTGGCTACAGGGATCAAGAACTGACAGAAAAAGAAAAGCCCATTCAATGTGGGCTCTCATAGGGGGAGTTGAGTAATGGAATTGAAGAGCCATTTGGCTTACTACACCGAACAGGAATTCAAGGCCCTGATCCAAGCGATTGAAAATGCACGAACTGAGGAAGAGCGAGCCGAGCTTGTCGATCACTTCAACAAGATCGTTCCCCATCCAGCAGGGAACGATTTAATGTTCTATCCAGAGGCTGGGGAAGACGATTCAGCCGATGGCGTAACGCGGACTGTCAGCAGCTATTGCCGTGACAAGGGCCTACCGGGTTTCAAGATCTGATCAAAGGTGCTGAACGCAAACACCAAGGAGGAACTCAGGCACATCTGGAATGTGCAGCACCGGACATGATCCCCACGCTCAACCTCCCCCCTCAAGACCGCTTGAACAAACTCCAGACAAACGCCAGCAACCCACCCACAGTCGCCACTCCCGCCAGCCAGCCCACCACCGACAGCCCCTGCCAGGCCGGTCCGGCCGCGGCGATCTGTGGGCCGAAGGCGATCAGCAGTGCGCTGATCAGCAGGGCCAGGGACACGCGGGTCGAGGCCAGGCGCAGGGATTTTTCCAGGCGCTCGACGCCCGGCATGTCGAGGCGCAGGTCGACCATGCCGTGTTTCAGGCGGTTGATCAGCAGACGGGTCAACTGTGGCAGTTCGACGGCGACGCCGCGGCCCAGCTCCAGGCCGTCGAGGCCCAGGCGGCGGGCGAGTTTCCAGCTGAACTGCTGCTTGAGCATCTGGCTGATGGCCGGGCGCGCGGTGGCCACCAGGTCCAACTGAGGATCGAGACGGGTGAGCACGCCATCGGCGGTGATCAGCGCCTTGAACAGCACCAGCAGGTCAGCCGGCAGCAACAGTTGGTATGCGCGCATCAGGCCGAGGAAGTCCTCGATCATCGCACTCATGTTCAGCGCCTTGCCGCCGTGCCGGCCCATGAATTCCCGCGCAGCCTGTTCGATGGCGGACAGGTCGCGCACCTGCTCGCCGCTCCAGTCGATCAGCACCGCCACCAGCGCTTCGGTACTGCCCTCGGTCATGGCCCGCATAAAGCCCATGACCTCCAGGCGCCGGCGCTCGTCGAGGCGCCCGACCATGCCGAAGTCGATAAAGCCGACGCGGTTGTCGTCCATGGCCCGCAGGTTGCCGGGGTGCGGGTCGCCGTGGAACAGGCCGTCTTCCAGCAGCATCTTGATAAAGGCCTGGGCCCCGCGCTGCGCCAGCAGGCTCGGGTCCAGGCCTTGCTCGATCAGGGCCTGGCGTTCCAGTGGTGTATGGCTGGGGAGGAATTCCTGGACCAGCAGGCGCTCGCTGCTGTGCTGCCAGTGGATACGCGGAATGGCGATCTGCGGATGCTCGGCGAAATTCGCCGCCACGGTGTCGCAGTGCTGGCCTTCCTGGGTGAAGTCCAGTTCTTCGAGCATGGCCCGGGCCAATTGCCGGACCATCTGCCGCGGCTGGTAATGGGCCAGGGCGACGTTCTCTTCCACCAGCATCGCCACGCCTTCCAGCAGTTGCAGGTCGGCGCTCATCTTGCGCCGCAGGCCGGGGCGCTGCACCTTGACCACCACCGCCTCGCCGCTGAGCAGGCGCGCGCGATAAACCTGGGCGATGGAGGCCGCGGCCAGGGGCTCGGTGTCGAACTCGGCGAACACCTGGGCCAGCTCGCAGCCCAGGTCGTCGCGTACCTGGTCCTCCAGCTCGCTCCAGGGCAAGGTCGCGGCGCTGCTGTGCAACGACTCCAGTTCGCTGATCCAGTGCGGCGGCAGGATATCGCTGCGGCTGGCGAGGATCTGCCCGAGCTTGATAAAGGTCGGCCCGAGTTTTTCCAGGGCCAGGCGCACCCGTTGCGGCGTCGAGTCCTGCGGCTGCGTTTCAGTACCGGCTTGCGACTCGCCCAGCAGGCGCCCCAGGCCCAGGCGCAGTAGCACGTCCTGGGCACCGAAGGCCGCGAGCACGGCGACTATCTGATGCACCCGCTTATGGTGTTTGAGTGCCGTCCAGGTGGGTTCGAGCATGGTCGGGATGATCCTTCACAAGGTGACGCCCGCGGCGTGGCCGGCGGGCTCAAGGTTGGGTGGCGCGCCTGCCGGGGACTCCGGCACCGACAACGCACCCTGCAAGGTCCGACCACAACGAGCGGCAATCATTCAGAACGCGGCAGCGCCGATTGCACGCGCCTCCTCGTCCGAGGTGCTGCCGAAGACCGCATGCCGGCGGTTGCCCATGGCGGCGCCCGCGATAAATTCGGTTACCATGGCGCCCCCCTGAAATCCGCACGCCGATAAGGACATCCGTATGGCTGTTTCAACTATTGTGGTTCTGCTCGTTCTGGCCCTGCTGGTGGTCTACGTCATCACCGTCTACAACGGCCTGGTGGCCCGCCGGAACCGCTTCAAGAACGCCTTCGCGCAGATCGAAGTCCAGCTCAAGCGCCGTTACGACCTGATCCCCAACCTGGTGGAAACCGCCAAGGCTTACCTCAAGCACGAGCGCGACACCCTCGAAGCCGTGACCGCGGCGCGCAACGCCGCGCTGGCGGGTCTCAAGGCTGTCGCGGCCGAGCCCGGCAACCCGCAGCACATGGCCCAGTTGGGCCAGGCCGAAGGCGCGCTGTCCAGCGCCATGGGCCGGCTGAACCTGAGCATGGAGGCCTACCCGGACCTCAAGGCGTCGCAGAACATGCAACAGCTGAGCGAAGAGCTGACCAGCACCGAAAACAAAGTGTCCTTTGCCCGCCAGGCCTTCAACGACACGGTGATGGATTACAACAGCTACAAGCAGAGTTTCCCGCCGGTGATCCTGGCCGGCCTGTTTGGCCATGGCGCCGACGCCAGCCTGCTGCAATTCGCCGACAGCGCCCTGATCCAGGAAGCCCCCAAGGTCGCCTTCTAAGCCCCTGTCACCATGGATGGTCCGATGAATTTTTTTGAACACCAGGCCCGGGCCAAACGGCGTACCGGCACCCTGGTGCTGCTGATGATCCTGGCCGTGCTGTGCCTGGTGACGGTCACCAGCCTGGCGCTGAACCTGCTCTGGCTGCAATTTCTCAAGGAGATGAAGCAGTCGCCGAGCTTCGACTGGCAGCTGACCGCGATGATCGCCGCGGTAGTGTTCCTGGTGGTGATCGGCAGCAGCATGGGCAAGCACTCCGAACTGAAAGCCGGCGGCAAGGTGGTCGCCAAGCGCCTGGGTGGCCGGCTGATCAACCTGCACCCGGACGGCCTGGAAGAACAACGGCTGCTCAATGTGGTCGAGGAAATGGCCCTGGCCTCGGGCACGCCGGTACCGCAGGTGTACGTGCTGCCCGATGCCGGGATCAATGCATTCGCCGCCGGCTTTACCCCACAGGAAGCGGTGATCGGGGTCACCCGCGGCGCCATCATGGTGTTCAACCGTGAGGAACTGCAGGCGGTGATCGCCCATGAGTTCAGCCATATCTACAACGGCGACATGCGCCTCAACACCCGGCTGGTGGCGATTGTCCACGGCATCCTGGTTATCGGCTTGACCGGCGAGGCAATGGCCAACGGGGTCAACCAGGCCGGCCGGCTGGCACAGAATCGGGTCGGCGGGCTGGCGATGTGGAGTGGCCTGGCGCTGATCCTGCTGGGCTCGGTCGGGACCTTTTTCGGCAATATGATCAAGGGCGCCATCAGCCGCGAGCGCGAGTTCCTCGCCGATGCCTCGGCGGTGCAGTTCACCCGCAACCCGGCCGGCCTGGTCGGCGCGCTGAAAAAAATCGGCGGTTATGCCGCCAGCTCGAAACTCGACAGCGCTTTCAGCTCCGAATACAGCCACTTGTATTTCAGTGAAGGGGCCACCCTCTCCGTCTACGGCCAGTCCGCGACCCATCCGCCCCTCTCGGCGCGGATCCGCCGCCTGGAACCCGGCTGGGACGGCCGCTTGCCCACCGTCGAAGCCGTCGAACTGCCGGCCGAGCCCGCCCGCGCCGGCCTGGACAGTTCCGGGGAGTTCAGCCGCCAGTCGCAAGCGACCAGCGCCCTGGTCTTCGACCTGAATGCGATCAAGCAGTCGATTGCCAGCATCGGCAGCCCGAACGCGCAACATCTGCTGGCGGCACAAGCGGCGCTGGTCAGCCTCGACCCGGCGCTCCAGCGCAGCGCCCACAGCACCACCGGCGCCCAGGCGCTGGTCTATGGCCTGCTGCTGTCCGCCAACGATTCGATACGCCGCCGGCAACTCGCGCAGCTGGAGGCCAACAGCCCCACCGAGGTCTTCGGTTGCCTGCAAGCCCTGCAAAAACAGCTGGCGGCCCTCGACCCGAACCTGCGCCTGCCGCTGCTCGACCTGTCGATTCCGGCCCTGCAGCAGCTGGACAAGAAAGCCTGCAAGCCGTTCATGGACAACCTGCGACAACTGATCGACGCCGACGACCAGGTCGAGCTGCTGGAGTGGACGCTGCTGCGCATCGTGCAGCGCAATGTCGAAGGCCTGCCGGCGCCCGAATACAAATGGGGGCTGTTCCAGCGCAGCGAAGAACTGGCGATCCTGCTCGGCGCCCTGGCCAGCGCCGGGCAAAAGACCGCGCAGCAGGCCCAGCTGGCCCTGGCCCATGCCTGGACCGGCCTGCCCTTCGCCCAGCCGCAACCGGCGGAGGTCGACCTCGAACACCTGGATGCCGCCCTGGTGCGCCTGCGCCAGCTGATGCCCGAGGAACGGCCGACGCTGCTGCAGGCCATGGCCCGTTGCGTCTGCTACGACGGCCAGGTCACCGTGGCCGAAGCCGAGCTGATGCGTGCCGTGGCCGATGTGCTGGATTGCCCGATGCCACCGCTGCTGTCCTCGGCAGTCGCCGAACCCGTGTCTTCCCCGGCATCTGCCAGCGCCCCCCAGACCGCCACGCTCTGAGTACCGGTCAAGCATGCCTGCCCAGCGCCAGCCTGGGCAGGCACCGCCATCCTTACCAGAGCGCGATCTCGTAGGTGAAATAGAGGCGGTTGCTGTCGCGTCCCCGGGCGAATTCGGAACGGTACACGTAGTTGCGCAGCTTCACCCCCAGCCCCTTGAAGCGGCCTTGCTGCACCACATAGGCCAGTTCGGCATCGCGCTCCCATTCCTTGATCGCGGTGTTCGAGCGGCCGTCGCTGCCGCTCAGGTAGCGGGTGGAAAACGCCAGCCCCGGCACCCCGAGCGCGGCGAAGTTGTAGCCGTAGCTGAGCATCCAGGTTTTCTCGTCTTCCTCGATGAACTTGCCAATGCCCACGTTGCTGAATGAGTACACCGTGGCGCCGCTGATGTAAGGCAACCCGGCATCCCCGTTGAGCACCTGGTAGCCGCCGCCCAGGGTATGGCCGGCAATGGCATAGGACAGCAGGCCGCTGAGCATATCGTTGTCGATGTTGCCGCCGTAGGCCGAACCGCTGTCGCTGCTGTGGAAGTAACGCAAGTCACTGGTCAGTACGCCGGCGCCCAGCTTCAGGTCGTGCTGGATACCGGCGAAGTGCTGCCGGTAGAAGTTCTCGAGCTCGCCGTAGAAGTAGCTCAAACGCAGGTTCTTGCCGAGCTTGTAGTCGCCCCCGGCATAGGTGAAGTCCCCGGACTTGTCGCCGGCATAACCGTCCGCAACGATCGGCACGCTGTCGCTGGAATCGCGCAGCTTGAAGCGATCCAGCCGGCCAGCGGTGAGCGTCAGGTTGTCGATGTCGCTGCTGGTGAGCTGCGTGCCCTGGTAGGTCTGCGGCAGCAGGCGCGCGTCGTTGTAGATCAGCACCGGGTTCCTGGGTAGCAAGGTGCCGTACTTGAGCGTGGTCCCGGCCAGCCTGGCCTTGGCCGTGACACCGGCACTGGCGAACTCGTCGGCGGCGCGACCGTCGTCATGCACCGGCAACAAGCCGGTACCGCTGCGGCCCCGTCCCGAGTCGAGCTTGACCCCGACCAGGGCCAGCCCGTCGACGCCCAGGCCGAGGGTGCCGGGGGTGAAACCCGACTGGAAATCCAGCAGCAGGCCCTGGGCCCACTCCGTGCGCTCGCTCTTGGCCGTGCGTGCCGCCCGGGCACTCAGGCCATGCTCGTCACGGAAGTTCTCATTGAAATAGACATTGCGCAGTTGCAGCTTGAGCGTGCTGTCGTCGCCGAAACCTGCCGCGCCAACGGTTGTCAGCGGCAACAGCGCGGCCAGGGGCAGCAACGCCCCACGGGTGATCGAAAGGGTCATATCGGACTACTCATTGTTGTTATTCGAGGTGTTGCGCGCGCCACGCCCGTGGCGCGCCGGGGAACCCTTGGTGGTTCAGGGATGGCCCAGGAGAACGGGCTCAGGAAAACAGGGTCAGCGCGCCGGTCAGCAGGGCCAGGGCGGTAATCACCAGGGAGGTCAGCACCGCCCATTTGACGGTGGCTCTCTGGAAGTCGCCGATGTCGCGATCGACCATGCCCACCAACAGCAGGGTCGAGGCCACCAGCGGGCTCATCAGGTGCACCGGCTGGCCGAGGATCGAGGCCCGGGCGATTTCCAGCGGATCGATGCCATAGGCCGCCGCGGCATTGGCGAGGATCGGCACCACGCCGAAGTAGTAGGCATCGTTGGACAGCACGAAGGTCAGCGGCATGCTGGTGATGGCCACCACCAGCGGGAACAGGTGCCCCCACGACGGCGGGATCCACTCCACCAGGGTCTGTGCCAGGGCATCGACCATCTTGGTTCCGGAGAAGATCCCGGCAAAGATGCCAGCGGCGAACACCAGCAGCACCACCGTCATGGCATTGCCCGAATGGGCGAGGATCCGCTCTTTCTGCAGCTCCAGCTGCGGGTAGTTGATCATCAGCGCCAGCACGAAGCCGATCAGGAACAGGATCGCCGAATGCATCAGCCCCATCACCAGCGCCACCATCACCGCCACCACCAGCATCAGGTTGACGTAGGCCAGCTTCGGTCGCTTGCAGGGTGTGTCCTCGACTATGGCCTTGATGTAGCAGTTGCCTCCACCGCTCTGCAGTTGAGTGTTGCCGATGCGCTTGCGCTCGGCGCGGCCCAGCAGAAAGGCGCTGAACACCACCCAGGCCGCACCGCCGATCATGGTCGGCAGCAACGGCACGAAGTACTCGCCGGCATCCAGCCCGAGGGCGGCAATGGCCCGGGTGGCCGGACCGCCCCAGGGGGTCATGCCGCTCATGATGCTCAGGGAGAGCATGGCGATGGTGGCAAGGATCATCGGGTTCATGCCGATGCGCTTGTACAGCGGCAGCATCGCCGCGCAGGTGATCATGTAGGTGGTGGTGCCGTCACCGTCCAGGGCCACCAGCAGCGACAGCAACGCGGTGCCGACGGCGATCTTCACCGGGTCGCCGTTGACCCGCTTGAGGATCTTGCGAATCAGCGGGTCGAACAGGCCCGCGTCGATCATCAGGCCGAAGAACAGAATCGCAAACAGCAGCAGTGCCGCGGAGGGGGCGACCATTTTCAGGCCGTCGAGCATCATTTTTCCGGTGCTGCCGGCAAATCCGCCGAGCACCGCGAAGACGATCGGCACCAGGGTCAGGGCAACGATCGGGGACAAGCGCTTGGTCATGATCAGGAACGTGAACACGACCACCATGGCCAGGCCGAGTAATGCAAGCATGTGGGATTCTCTTGTTGTTATGGACAAGCATGGCCGACGCCCAGGCGCACGGCCCCCTTACCCGCCAGGCGGAGCCTGGCGAGGGTTGCAACCGGGTCGAACGGTGTTGTGAGGGCGCCGCGAACGGCTAGAGGTGTTTGCCGGTCTGCACCGGCTCCCAGGCTTCGTCACTGGCCTGGGTATTATTCGCCGCCTGGCCATCCAGGGCCTGCAGCAGCACCTGGCGTTCGCAGGCGTTTTCCGACAGCGAGATCACGACCGTGGCCACGGCATTGCTGGCCAGGCTGGTGAGCGCCCGGGCCTCGGACATGAAGCGATCGATGCCGATCAACAGCGCCAGCCCCGCCAAGGGGATGTCGTGGATTACCGTCAGGGTCGAGGCCAGCGCGACGAAGCCGCTGCCGGTGACACCCGCCGCGCCCTTGGACGACAGCAGCATGATCGCCAGCATCGTCAGCACCTGCCCCAGGCTCAAGTCGATGTTGCAGGCCTGGGCAATGAAAATCGCCGCCAGCGACAGGTAGATGGCCGTGCCGTCGAGGTTGAACGAGTAGCCGGTGGGCAGTACCAGGCCTACCACGCCTTTCTTGCAACCCAGCGCCTGGAGCTTTTCCAGCATGCGTGGCATCACCGGCTCGGTGGACGAGGTACCCAGCACCACCAGGAATTCTTCACGCAGGTAGCGCAACAGCTTCCACAGGCTGAACCCGTGGGCGCGACAAAGGCCGCCCAGCACCACGAAGACGAAGAATCCACAGGCGATGTAGAGGGTCATGATCAGCTTGGCCAGGGCGCCCAGGGAGGTAATGCCGTACTGGCCGACCGTGAAGGCCAGCGCGCCGAACGCTCCGATCGGGGCAAAGCGCATCAGGTAGGAGAAGATCTTGAACACCATGTGCGAGGCGGCTTCCAGCACATCCAGCACCGGCTTGCCGCGCTCGCCCAGGGACGACAGGGCAAAGCCGCAGAGCACTGCGATGAACAAGACCGGCAGCACCTCACCCTTGTTGAAGGCGCCGATAAAGGTCTCGGGGATGATGTGCATGAAAAACTCCACCACACCCAGCTTGGCCGCCGACTCGGTGTACTGCGACAGGCCCTGGGTACTCAGCTGGGTGGGGTCGATGTTCATCCCCGCGCCGGGCTTGAACAGGTAGACCGCCACCAGGCCGATGATCAGGCTGATCACCGTCAACGCCAGGAACAGCAGCAAGGTCTTGCTCAGGAGGCGCCCCAGGGAGCGCTTGTCGTTCATCCCGGCGATCCCGGTGACGATGGTGCAGAACACCACCGGCGCGATCATCATCTTGACCAGCCTGATGAAGGCATCGCCCAGAGGCTTGAGGGCAATGGCCTGCTGGGCCCAGAAGTGCCCGACCACCACGCCCAGCAGCACGGCACAGATGATCTGGAAGTAGAGCGATTTAACGACTTTCATGGCATCACCCATTTTTAGAATTGTTCTGATGCGAACGACTGTCACTGCGGTGCAGGACTATCCGGCCAGGCGTTGTGACGCCGGGGCGTAGACGAAACCGGAGAACAGCCTTCGCGCGGTGCGCACCACCGAGGCGCGAATGGTCTCTCCCTGGTTGCCGGTGTAGGACAATACGACATCGATCCCGCCACTGGGGTGCTCCAGGCGCACTTGCTTCAGTTGCGTGGCTCCGCCCAGCAGTTCGGCGGCGACACTGCCCGCGCTGACACAGGCGGTGGCCAGGCCGATGGACCCGGTGATAGCCAGCGCGCGATGGCAACTGTGGGGCATGAAATAGCGCACCTGCAAGGTTCCGCCCGCCTTGGCCGGGGAAACCAACACCGGTTTGGGAATCACCTTGTCACTGACGTCGCCCAGTCCCATGGCCAGGCCGGCCTGCAAGCGCAAGGACTCCAGCCGCTCCAGAAAGGCTTTGTCGGCGTCCAGCTCGGCGGGAGACTCATCGCCGCGCTTGCCCAATTGCCCTGCCTCGACGATCAGCATCGGCATGGCCATGTCGATGCAAGTCACCGGTACGCCATCGATCAGGTCCAGGGTGTTCCCGGTGGGAAAGAGTTTGCCGGTCTTGCTGCCCGCGGCGTCGAGGAACGTCAGTTGCACAGGAGCGGCGGTGCCGGGCACGCCATCGATGGCGGTATCGCCTTCGTAGCTGACCTTGCCCGCCGGCGTCTGCACCAGGGAGTGGACGAAGGTGCCGGTATTGAGATTGCGGATCCGCACCTGGGTCTGCTCGCCAGTGGCCTTGACCAGGCCTTGCTCGACGGCGAAGGGGCCGACCGCGCACAGCATGTTGCCGCAGTTGGGCGCCGTATCGACCCGGCGCTGGGACACCATCACCTGCACGAACAGGTAGTCGACATCGGCCTCGGGGTGCAGCGACGGGCTGACGATCGCGACCTTGCTGGTCTGCGGACTGCCACCGCCAATGCCGTCGATTTCCAGCTCATGCCCCGAGCCCATCAGGTCGAGCAGCAGCTCATCGCGCTGCTCGATGGACACCGGCAGATCCCAGGCGAGAAACACCGGTCCCTTGGAGGTACCGCCGCGCATGAGCACACAAGGAATTCGTTGCATGGACATAGACTCTTGTTAATCAATCGGGTTAATTGATGTTCTGGGCACAAGAGTGTCAGGGAACGAACGATGTTTCCAATGCAAAGATCGTAGCGATTATTGCGTTTCACACATGAAAATTCTAAAGTGGCAGCGCCTGCCTTCCTGCCCTCGCCTGAGACGAAAAACATGGAATATGAGCTCCAGGACATAAGATCCTTCGTGAAAATCGCCGAACTCGGCAGTTTCCATGAAGCCGCCGATGCCCTGCACTTGTCCCAACCGGCCCTGAGCCGCCGGATCAAGAAGCTGGAGGAAGGCCTGGGCACCGCCCTGCTCGACCGCACCACGCGCAAGGTCAGCCTGACCAGCGTCGGCCGGGATTTCCTGCCCAAGGCCCGGCGCCTGCTGGATGACTTCGACGACTCGATCCTCAATATCCGCGAACTGGCGGAACGGCAGATCGGCCAGGTGACCCTGGCCTGCATTCCCACCGCGGCCTTCTACTTCCTGCCGTCGGTGATCCGCCTTTATAACGAGCGCTATCCGAAAATCCGCATCCGCCTGCTCGACCTCAGCGCCAATGAAGGGCTGGAAGCGGTGCTGCGCGGCGAGGCGGACTTCGGTATCAACATGATGAGCGGCCAGCACCCGGACATCGAGTTCGTGCCCCTGGTCAACGAGCCTTTTGTACTGGCGTGCCGGCGTGACCATGAGCTGGCGAAAAAGACCTCAGTCACCTGGTCGGAACTCAGTGATTACCGGCTGATCGGCGTCGGCCGCCTGAGCGGCAACCGCATGCTGCTGGACCACGCCCTGTCCGGCCTGAGCTGGCGTCCCCAGTGGTTCTACGAGGTGCAACACCTGTCCACCTCGCTGGGCATGGTCGAGGCCGGGCTCGGCGTGTCGGCCATGCCCAGCCTGGCCATGCCCGCAGCCGACCACCCGACCCTGGTGAGCATTCCGTTGAGCGAACCGGTGGTCAACCGCACCCTGGGCCTGGTCTACCGGCGCGGCGCCTCGCTGTCGCCCGCCGCGGAAAAGTTCGTGTCGATCCTGCTTGAGCAGTGGCCGCATTGACGGTTCGTGGCGCAGGCAAGCTGGCGTGGAAGAGCACGAACACCTGAAACCTGCGCCTGACAACCTGCGGCGTATCGGCCATTAACGGCTGACTGCGCCGGGCCCAGACTTTATGCTGCACAGCCATCCCCCCATGGAACCTGCGGGCCAAACGGTTGCCTGAGGCGCAGCCGTTTTTTCCGTGCACCACCCAATACCCGTTTTCCCAGGAGTAAGCCCATGCCCCATGAAGGCAACCTGTTGCAAGCCGCTGTCGTGTTCCTGTTCGCGGCGGTGCTGACCGTCCCCCTGGCCAAGCGCCTGCAACTGGGGGCCGTGCTTGGCTACCTGCTGGCCGGGGTGATCATCGGCCCGGCGGTGCTGGGGCTGGTGGGCAACCCGCAGAGCATCAGCCATGTGTCGGAGCTGGGCGTGGTGTTGCTGCTGTTCATCATCGGCCTGGAGCTGTCGCCACGGCGCTTGTGGGTGATGCGTAAATCGGTGTTCGGCGTCGGCCTGGCCCAGGTGCTGCTGACCGGGGTGGTGATCGGCTGCGTGGCCCTGTTCCTGTTTGGCCAGCCGCTGAACAGCGCCATCGTGCTGGGCCTGGGCCTGGCGTTGTCGTCCACCGCCTTCGGCCTGCAAAGCCTGGCCGAACGCAAGGAGCTGACCAGCCCCCACGGGCGCCTGGCCTTCGCCATCCTGCTGTTCCAGGACATCGCGGCGATTCCATTGATCGCCATGGTCCCGGTGCTGGCCGGGGTCGACCACAACACCAGCAGCGCCGAAGACCTGCGCCATGGCCTGCAAGTGCTGGGCAGCATCGCCGTAGTGGTGATTGGCGGACGTTATCTGTTGCGCCCGGTGTTCCGCGTGGTGGCGCGCACCGGCCTGCCGGAAGTATCTACCGCCACCGCCTTGCTGGTGGTGATCGGCACTGCGTGGCTGATGGACATGGTGGGCGTGTCCATGGCCCTTGGCGCCTTCCTTGCCGGCCTGCTGCTGGCAGACTCGGAATACCGCCATGAACTGGAAGCGCAGATCGAACCCTTCAAGGGCCTGCTGCTGGGGTTGTTTTTCATCAGCGTCGGCATGGGCGCCAATATCGGCCTGCTGTTCAGCGCGCCGATCGCGGTGCTGGGCCTGACCCTGCTGCTGATCGCCATCAAGCTGCCGCTGCTGTTCGTGGTCGGGCGCCTGGCCGGTGGCCTGGGGCGCTTGAGCGCGGTGCGCCTGGGCGTGGTGCTGGCGGCCGGCGGTGAGTTCGCCTTCGTGGTGTTCAAGATCGGCCGCGACCAGGGCCTGTTCGAGGCGCGCCTGTATGACCTGCTGGTGCTGACCATCACCCTGTCCATGGCCCTGACCCCACTGCTGCTCCTGGCCTGCGCACGCTTCTTGCAGCCCAAGGCCAAGCCCGTGGAGATGCCCGCCGAGTACCGCGAGATCGAAACCGACGCGCCACGGGTGGTGATCGCCGGCATGGGCCGGATGGGCCAGATCGTCGCGCGGATCCTGCGGGCGCAGAAGATCCCCTTCGTGGCCCTCGACACCTCGGTCGACACCATCGAGCTGACCCGCAGCTTCGGCGGCATGCCGGTGTTCTACGGCGACCCGATGCGTGCGGAAATCCTCAAGGCGGCCAAGGTCGGCGAGGCGGAATATTTCGTGATCGCCACCGACGACCCGCAGACCAACATCAACACCGCCGCGGTGGTGCGCAAGCTCTACCCGCACATCAAGATCATCGCCCGCGCCCGTAACCGCCAGCACGTGCACAAGCTGGTGGACCTGGGTGCCGAGGCGGTGCGGGAAACCTATTACTCGAGCCTGGAAATGAGCCGCAAGGCGCTGATCGGCCTGGGCCTGACCCACGCCCAGGCCGACTCGCGGATCAAGCGCTTCACCGCCCACGACGAACAGGTGCTCGAAGCCCAGCACGCGATCTACGACGACCACGCCAAGATCCTGCAATCGGCCCAGGAAGCCCGGGCCGAACTGGCGCGGCTGTTCGAGGCGGATGAGCAGGACGAGCAGGCCGAAGGCGTGTTGCCGCCACCGCGCTGAGCATCGAGCTATGCGGTGCGGCTGAGATCTTTCGCGAGCAAGCTCGCTCCTACAGAGAAGCACCACGATCCCTGTAGGAGCGAGCTTGCTCGCGATGGCGTCGGGCCTGACTCCATCCCCTGGGCTCCTGACACCATCTGTCAGTCAGTTGCGCTACAGTGCTCGACGCCCCGTCCCGAATGGATACGCCGATGACCGCAGCCAGCCCCAGCGCCCCCGCCCTCAAGGAAATCTTCAACGTCGAACGCCTGGAACACATCGCCCGGGAAATGCTCGCGGTGTACCCGGCGTTCGACCACCGCGGCTTTCTCGCCCAGGCGAAACAGGGCCTCGCTGACCTCTCGGTGATGCAACGCCTGGCGCGGGTCAGCGAAAGCCTGCAGGCGGTACTGCCGGCGGATTACGAGGCCAACCTCGCACGGCTGTACGACCTGGCCCCGCGCCTGAACAGCCGCTTCGTCTGCATGTTCCTGCCGCACTATGTGGCCAGCTACGGCGGGCACGCCTTCGAGCGCTCGATGCAGGCGCTCAAGTATTTCACCGCCTTCGGCTCCTCGGAGTTCGCCATCCGCCCGTTCCTCGCCAATGACCTGCCGCGCACCCTGGCGGTGATGCGGGACTGGGCCCGGGACGACAACGAACATGTGCGCCGCCTGGCCAGCGAAGGCAGCCGCCCGCGCCTGCCCTGGTCGTTCCGCCTGGAGCGGATCCAGGCCGACCCGAGCCTGGCGGCGCCAATCCTCGAACGCCTCAAGGCCGACCCCAGCCTGTATGTGCGCAAGTCGGTGGCCAATCACCTCAACGACATCACCAAGGACCATCCCGACTGGGTCCTGGCGCTGATCGAAGGCTGGTCCCTGGACAACCCGCACACCGCCTGGATCGCCCGCCACGCCTTGCGCAGCCTGATCAAGCAGGGCAATCGCCGGGCGCTGGCGATCGTCGGCGCCGGCCAGGCGCCGCAGGTGAAGTTGCAGGGTCTGCGGGTCGAGCCGGCGGTGATCCGCCTGGGGGAACGGATCAATCTGTCCTTTGCCCTGGAGTCCACCGCCGACGCCAGCCAGCGCCTGGTGGTGGATTACGCCATCGACTACGTCAAGGCCTCGGGCGGCACCAGCGCCAAGGTGTTCAAGCTCAAGGCCTTCACCCTGCCCGCCAAGGCCCGGGAACAGCTCGGCCGCGCCCAGCACATCCGCGAACTGACCACCCGCCGCCACTATCCCGGGCGTCATGAGCTGCATATCCTGGTCAACGGCGAGCGCCTGGGCAGCACGGCGTTCGAGATCCACAACTGAAACCGCAAGGAGCGACCATGCAGCCCCATCCGCTGAAAACCCTGATCGAAGCCGCCGACCGCGCGATCACCGCCGAAGACTTCGACAGCCTGATGGATTTCTACGCCGAGGACGCCACGCTGGTGGTCAAGCCGGGCCTGGAAGCCCGGGGCAAGGAACAGATCCGCCGGGCCTTCGTGGCCATCGCCGAGCACTTCAACCACAGCATGGTGGTCCGGCAAGGCGCGATGCAGGTCATCGAAGGCGCCGGCACCGCGCTGGTGATCATGCACACCCTGCTCGACACCCTGGACCGGGACGGCATCGCCAGCACCCTGGAACGGCGCGCCACCTATGTCTTTCGCCATGAGCCGTCGGGCGCCTGGCGCTGTGTGATCGACAACTCCTACGG
Organism: Pseudomonas sp. B3G-3; assembly: GCF_028640915.1. Lineage (NCBI taxonomy): Bacteria > Pseudomonadati > Pseudomonadota > Gammaproteobacteria > Pseudomonadales > Pseudomonadaceae > Pseudomonas > Pseudomonas sp. B3G-3. Next base: position 60,993 of record NZ_JAQZAB010000117.1, read on the forward strand.
CACCGACCTGCTCGACGGCTGAGCCCGCGGGCGGCGATCTCGTAACAAATTGTTTCGCAAAATCCGCCGAGCGACTTCTTGCGAAAACAACGGAAAACCGCCTGGAAGCGTTCAGCTTGCAGATATGGCTTTGCGCCATATCTGCGGGGACGAAAACCCTGTTTCGAGGAAAAATTCCAGCGCTGCGAACGCCCTCTCCCGCCGTCCAACGATCTCGACCGAATCGAAGAAACCACTCTATCTCGGGCCTTACAGCCGAAACGAATTGTCAGACAATGCTGTAAATCCGTATTGCGATAAATTATCATTTGGCGCCTCCCCCGCTAGCCACCCCGCCTGTCACGCGCGATTCGCCGTGTGCGAGGTGGCTGATTTCAATGATTCACCCGAGGCGCTCATGTACCGTTTTCCGCTTTACCGTCCCCTGATCTGCGCCGGTCTCGGACTGCTCTCCTGGCAAGCCCTGGCTGCCTATCAACCGCAATCGGAAGCTGCCCTGGCCGCCGACGCCGTGATGGAATGCCAGTTCAACGCCGACCACAGCAGCGACTGCACCACCACCCAGCACTACACCATCCTCACCCCGGCGGGCCGGGAAATGCTTTCGCGCATCGACTTCAGCTATGCCGAAACCGATGGCTTCGAACTGCGCAAAGCCGAATTCACCCAGCCGGGCGGCAAGCCCGTGGCGCTGGCGCCGGCGCAGATCGATACGCGTACCGCACCGAATCCGGAACAGGGTTTCCTGCGCGAAAAGCAGACGTCCCTGGCCTTCCCCAACCTGCGGGTCGGCACCCGGCTCAGCTATACCGTGCAGCAGCACTACGCGGCCAAACCGCTGCTGGGGCAGTTCCACTCGGTGCTGCAGTTCGGCCCCAAGCCGGTGCGCCAGGACAGCTTCAAGATCACCTACCGCGCCACGCGCCCGATCATCTGGCGCAGCGAGCAGATGGACGACTACCGCTTTACGGCCTCCAGCGATCGGAAAAAACTCACCATCGAGCAGAAGGCCCCGGTCTTCCTCAACTACATCAATGAACCCTCGATCGGCTTTATCCGGCAGGTGCCGCGGGTCGAGCTGGGCAGCAGCACCGAGGTGCAGGACTATTTCGGCCCACTGGCCCAGCGCTACCAGCAGATACTCGCCACGCCCCTGCCGCCGGCCAGCGCCAAGGCCGTGGCCGCCTTGCGCGAGCTGCCGCCCGCCGAGAAAGTCGCCGGGCTGATGCAGCACATCAACGACAACTACCGCTACCTGGGCGACTGGCGCGCCACCGAACGCGGTTACGTGCCGTTCGAGCTGGAGCAGATCGAACAGCGCGGCTATGGCGACTGCAAGGACCTGGCGGTGCTCCTGGCCGCCATGCTAAAGGCCAGCGGGATCAAGGCCGAGCCGGCCTGGGTCAGCCGCGAGAACGTCGTCGCACCGCTGTTGATCCCTGGCACCCACGCGCCGAACCATGCCATCGTGCGGGCCGAGGTCGACGGCAAAGTGTGGTGGCTGGACCCGACCAACCCGGTGTTCGACCCGGGCCGCAGCATGCCGGACATCCAGGAGCGCTGGGCCTTTGTCAGCGACGCCAACGGCCAGGTGCGCCAGGACTACATTCCGCTGGAAGCGCCGGACACCAGCATCGTGCTGGACAAGCAGGAGCACTTCGACCGCGCCGGCCAGGCTCGGGTCAACGCCCGTATCGAATTCAGCCACATGGAGCTGATGCGACTGATGGTGTCCGACAACCAGAACGGCATCGCCAGCAACGACCAGAGCCTGTGCGAGCGTTTCACCCGGGAACTGCGCGACTGCCAGATCGATCGCGAGCCGACCGCCTTCGTCGCCCCCAAGACTTACCGGGTCAAGGCCTCCCTGACCGACCTCAAGCCACTGGAAAACATCTCCGGCAGCTACTTCTACAAGAGCCCGGCCCTGGAGGGCGACTGGGACTTCCTGGTCAACTATCGCCGCAACGGCCAGCTGGCGGACCTGTACATCGGTGACGCCAATACCCTGCGCTACACCATTACCCTCTCCGGCGCCCAGCTGGACAAGGACGTCAAGGCCTGCAACGTGCGCTCGCCCTGGTTCGACATGGACCTGCGCAGCGAACGGGTCAAGGGCGAGTACCGCTACCACTACCGCCTGAGCCAGAAAAAACGCTGGCTGAGCCATGAGGACATCGTCAGCGCGCCGTTCGAGGCCATGGTCAGCCAGGCCAAGGACTGCTCCGAGCAAGCGCGGCAGTTGGTGCAGCTCAAGGGTGCAGCGAAAAAGAGCTGATCCGCCCCCCTCTGTAGGAGCGAGCTTGCTCGCGATGAACGCAAAAGCAACGCGCTCATCCAGGTGATACGCGTCATCGTTGACGCCCATCGCGAGCAAGCTCGCTCCTACAAAAAACAATTGCCCTAGCCGGTTTCCGGCGTCGACTCGGCGAGCAGCAAGCCTTGCTCGGCCGCGCACAGCTCGACCAGGTAATCCCACACCACCCGCAGGCGCACGGATTTGTGCAGGTCGCGCCGGGTGCTGATCCAGTAGGCGCGCTGGATGCTCTCGCCGGGCAGCAAGGGCACCAGCTGCGGATCGCCGGCGGCCATGTAGCACGGCAGCACGGCAATGCCCAGGCCGGAGCGCGCGGCCTGTTGCTGGGCGATCACACTGGTGCTGTGGAACACCACCTGGGGGTTGCGGCAGAAACTGTTGAGGAACTTCAGTTCCTGGCTGAACAGCAGGTCGTCGACATAATCGATCCAGGCATGTCGCCCCAGGTCCTCGCGGCTGCGCAGCGGCGGCGCGCGGTCCAGGTACGCCTGGCTGGCGTACAGGGCCAGGCGGTAGTCGGTGAGCTTGCGAGTCACCAGCATGTCGGCGTTGGGCCGCTCCAGGTGGATGCTGATCTCCGCCTCGCGGTTGAGGATGCTGACAAAACGCGGCACCGCCACCAGTTCCACCTCCAGCCCCGGATAACGCTCGAACAGACCGCGCAGGCGGCTGGCGAGAAACATGATGCCCAGGCCCTCGGTGACGCCCACGCGGATCTTGCCCAGGGGCGCGGTGGACTGAGTGATTTCCTCCTGGGCCAGCAAGGCCACGTTCTCCATGGCCTCGGCATGCTTGAGCAAGGCTTCCCCGGCCGGCGTCAGTTCGTAGCCCTGGGCATGCTGGACAAACAGCGCGGTGCCCAGGCTTTTCTCGATCGCCTCGATATGCCGGGCCACCGTGGCGTGGGTGGTCTTCAGCCGCTGGGCCGCGGTCAGCAAGCGACCGCTGCGTTGCAGCTCGAGAAAAAACCGCAGGTCGTTCCAGTCGAACATGACTCTTCCTTGCAGATGCCGGGGGAAGCCACTGTTTAAAAACGCACAGCGGCTGAGCAAAAACTAACATTCTTTTAACGAAAGCTAACAACTAGGATGAGCCCAACAAGAACGATAAAGCGAGGTCATGGATGCTGCCTGCCTTCGATCCATACGACTACATAGTGGTCGGCGCCGGCCCTGCCGGTTGCCTGCTGGCCAATCGGCTGTCCGCCAACCCGGCCCACCGCGTCCTGCTGCTGGAAGCCGGTGGCCGCGACAACTACCCCTGGATTCACATTCCCGTCGGCTACCTGTTCTGCATCGGCAACCCGCGCACCGACTGGTGCTTCAAGACCGAAGCCGAACCCGGCCTGCAAGGCCGCAGCCTGAGCTACCCGCGCGGCAAGGTGCTGGGCGGCTGCTCGTCGATCAACGGCATGATCTATATGCGCGGCCAGGCCGGCGACTATCAGCGCTGGGCCGCCGACGGCAATCCCGGCTGGAACTGGCAGGACGTTCTGCCGCTGTTTCGCAAAAGCGAAAACCACTTTGCCGGCGACTCGCAGTTCCATGGCGCCGCCGGCGAATGGCGGGTCGAGCGCCAGCGTCTGTCATGGCCGATCCTCGATGCCTTCCGCAGCGCCGCCGAACAGAGCGGCATCGCCAGCATCGACGACTTCAACGACGGCGACAACGAAGGCTGCGGCTACTTCCAGGTCAACCAGAAAGCCGGGGTGCGCTGGAACGCCGCCAAGGCCTTCCTCAAGCCGATCCGCCAGCGGCCCAACCTTACCGTGCTGACCGGGGTCGAGGTCGATCGCGTGCTCCTGGAAAACGGCCGCGCGGCCGCGGTCAGCGCCCGTCACCAGGGCCAGCCGCAGACCTTCAAGGCCCGCCGCGAAATCATCCTCAGCGCCGGCGCCATCGGCTCGCCGAGCATCCTGCAACGTTCGGGAATCGGCCCCGCCGCGCTGCTGCAACGCTTAGGCATAGGCGTCGCCCACGAGCTGCCGGGGGTTGGTGGCAACCTGCAGGATCACCTGCAACTGCGGCTGATCTACAAGCTGGAAAACGCCCGCACCCTGAACCAGATCGCCGGCAGCCTGTGGGGCAAGCTGGGCATGGGCCTGCGCTACCTGTACGACCGCAGCGGCCCGCTGTCCATGGCGCCGAGCCAGCTGGGGGCCTTTGCCCGCTCAGGGCCGGAGCAGACTTCGGCCAACCTCGAATACCATGTGCAGCCACTGTCGCTGGAGCGTTTCGGCGAACCGCTGCACGCCTTCCCGGCCTTTACCGCGTCGGTCTGCGACCTGCGTCCACAAAGCCGTGGCCGGGTGGAAATCCGCTCCGCCGACCCGCAGGCGGCGCCGCTGATCCAGCCCAACTACCTGAGCCACCCGGAAGACCTGCGGGTCGCCGCCGACGCCATTCGCCTGACCCGGCGCATCGTCGCCGCGCCGGCCCTGCAAGCCTTCAAGCCCACGGAGTACTTGCCGGGGGCCGAGTTGCAGAGTGAGGAACAACTGCACCAGGCCGCTGCGCGCATCGGCACCACCATCTTCCATCCGGTGGGCACCTGCCGCATGGGCCAGGGCACGGATGCGGTGGTCGATGCCGAGCTGCGGGTGCATGGCATCCCCGGCCTGCGCATCGCCGATGCCTCGATCATGCCGTACATCACCTCCGGCAATACCTGTTCGCCGACGCTGATGATCGCCGAGAAGGCCGCCGAGCTGATTCTCACTACCTCGACCAGGAGCCCTGCCGCCGAAAAACAAACCGTTACCCCCGCCTGATCGTTGAACCCTTGTAGGAGCGAGCTTGCTCGCGATGATGGCCGCAAGAGCGATGCAAGGTTCAAGGGCCTATCGCGAGCAAGCTTCGCTCCTACAGAGGCAGGCACAGAAGATAGCGACGCCACGCCGGCGCCGACAGTGGAACAACAAAAACAATCACTGTGAGGGATATCGATATGTCGGAACATGCTCAATCGCTGGACGCGGCCGCCGCCGCGCCCACCAGCCAGGAAAGCCAGAAAGTCATCTTCGCCTCGTCCCTGGGGACGGTCTTCGAGTGGTATGACTTTTTCCTCTACGGCGCCCTCGCGGCGGTCATCAGCAAGCAGTTCTTCGCCGGGGTCAACGACACCACCGCCTTTATCTTCGCCCTGATGGCGTTCGCCGCCGGGTTCGTGGTGCGGCCGTTCGGCGCCCTGGTGTTCGGTCGCCTGGGGGACATGATCGGGCGCAAGTACACCTTCCTCGCCACCATCATTCTCATGGGCCTGGCGACCTTCGCCGTGGGCCTGCTGCCGACCTACTCGAGCATCGGCATCGCCGCGCCGATCATCCTGGTCGCCCTGCGCATGCTCCAGGGCCTGGCCCTGGGCGGTGAATACGGTGGCGCCGCGACCTACGTCGCCGAGCACGCGCCCCAGGGCAAGCGCGGTTTCCACACCAGCTGGATCCAGTCCACCGCGACCCTCGGCCTGCTGCTATCGCTGCTGGTGGTGCTGGGCTGCCGCTACTTCACCGGCGACCAGTTCGAAGTCTGGGGCTGGCGCCTGCCGTTCCTGCTGTCGATCGTGCTGCTGGGCATTTCCACCTGGATCCGCCTGAGCCTGCACGAGTCGCCGGCCTTCCTGAAGATGAAAGAAGAAGGCAAGGCCAGCAAGGCGCCGATCCGCGAGTCCTTCGGTAAATGGGAAAACCTCAAGGTGGTGCTGATCGCCCTGTTCAGCATCAACGCCGGGCAAGCGGTGACCTTCTACGCCGCGCAGTTCTACGTGCTGTTCTTCCTCACCCAGTTCCTCAAGATGGACCCGGCCCTGGCCAACATGCTGCTGATCATCAGCGTGGTGATCGGCGCGCCGTTCTTCATCTTCTTCGGCTGGCTGTCGGACAAGGTCGGCCGCAAACCGGTGCTGATGGTCGGCCTGTTGCTGGCCACCGCGCTGTACTTCCCGATCTTCAAGTCCCTGGCCCACTACGCGAACCCGGCCATCGACCAGGCCAGCCGCCAGGCGCCGATCAGCGTGCTGGCCGACCCCGCCACCTGCACCTTCCAGTTCGACCCGGTGGGCAAGGCGCGTTTCGACAGTCCGTGCGACAAGGTCAAGACCTTCCTGGTCAAGCAGGGCCTGCCCTACACCAGCATCGCCGCGCCAGCCGGCAGCCCGGTGCAGGTCAACGTCGGCGAGGTGCAGATCGACGGCTTCGACGAAGCCGCCCTGCGCGGTGCCGTGACCCTGGCCGGCTACCCGCAATCGGCCGACATCCAGAACGTCAACAAAACCATGGTCGTGGTGCTGATCGTCGCCCTGATCCTGATCGCCGCCATGTGCTACGGCCCGCTGGCGGCGCTGATGGTCGAGCTGTTCCCGACCCGCATCCGCTACACCTCCATGTCTCTGCCCTACCACATCGGCAACGGCTGGTTCGGCGGCTTCCTGCCCACCGTGTCCTTCGCCCTGGTGGTGTACACCGGCGATATCTTCTACGGCCTGTGGTACCCGGTGGTGATCACCGGGGTCAGCCTGCTCGTCGGCCTGACCTGCCTGCGGGAAACCCGCAACGTCGATATCGACAAGAACTGAAAAGCCCCGGAAAACCCTCGCTGGCGATAGCGCCCCAAGGATGGTTGCAGGCCTTGGGGCCATCATCGTCAGCCAAGGGTAGCGGCCAAAAAAACGGCGCGCCATGGCGCGCCGTTTTCGTTGCTGTCGATCAGGCCACGATATCGGTGGTCGCCGCCTGGCCGATGGTGCCCACGGCGAAGTCCACCGCGCCAAGGCCAGTGAGGTCGACCAGCAAGCTGGTCTGGTCGGTCTCGGCGTAGTAGGTCAGGATCGCGTCGCCGGCGTGGCCGGTGAAGCCGCTGACGAAGTTCAGGGTCGCCTGGCCCGAGGCGAACTGCGCCAGGCCGCTGAGGTCGATCTTGTCCTGGCCACTGGTGAAATCCATGATCCAGTCGGGCTCATCGAAGGTCGAATCGGATGCCGCGCCGAACACGAAGGTGTCCGCCCCTGCCCCGCCCCACAGCGTGTCGCGACCACCGCCGCCGTAGAGGATGTCGTTGCCGGCACCGCCTTCGAGGATGTTGGCCGCGGCGTTGCCGATCAGCAGGTCGTTGCCCGAGCCGCCAATGGCGTTTTCCAGGGTCACGCCATGGGCCACGAACACGTTGCCCACCAAGCCGCCGACGTCGGAGAACGAGCCCTCGTTGAGGTTGATCTTCTGGTTCTGGGTGAAGCCGGAGAAGTCCAGGGTGTCGTTGCCGCCGCCGTCCCACACCGAGAACACCAGCTTGGAGGCGGATGAGCTGGCGCTGTAGAAATCGCGCCCGGTGTTGGAGTTGAAGCCGTACACGGTGTCGTCGGCGCGGGTCTCGTGGTTGGCACCGTAGAGTTTCTGCACCGCCACGATGTCGTCCATCAAGGGGGCCGAAGCGTAGGCGCCACCGCCGTCCTTACTGAAGTTCTGCCCGGTGTTGCTCTCGCTCCAGTAGCTCATCAGGCTGTAGCCGCGCGTGTCCTGGGCGTAGGTGGCATCGTTGTAGGTCGGGTTGCCGTTGCCGGCGTTGTAGGCGCCCGGATGGGACAGGCCCAGGCTGTGGCCGATTTCGTGGGTCAGGGTCTGGCGACCGTAGTTGCCGTTGCCCGGGGTTTCGTTGACCCGGTACTGATCGTTGATCAGGTACCAGGACTGGCCGTCATAGCTGCTGCCCGAAGGCAGGTAGGCGAAGGCCGCGCCACCGGTGCTGACGTTGTAGTTGCCGAAACTCAGGTGCCCGTCACCGCCGCTCGCCGCTTCGTTGAAGCTCACATTGGCCACGTCCGACCAGGATTGCAGGGCCAGGAACGCCTGGGCTTTCTGCAACGCGCTGAACTCGCTGAAGGTACCCAGCTTGGGGTTGTAGTTGGCCGGTTCGCGGGTGAGGAAGCTATAGCTCAGCTCGATCTTGCCGTCGCCGTTCTGGTCGTGCCAGGACAGGTTCTTGCGCAGGATCTGGTCGGCGGCCTGGTCCGCGGTGTACGACGGCTTGCCATTCACCAGCTCTGCGCCGCCACGATCATAGGCATGGCTGAAGGCAGTGATCAGTTGGTAGGCATCGCTGCCTGGAGCTGCCGAAAAACCGGCATTTTCTTTGGCTTTTGACATCATTTACATCCTTGTTCAACGCTGAAAATTTCCGATAGACCACGGCGACCTGTTAGCGAGATCGTCCTATCACTCGCCCTATTCAAGGCGGGGAAAAACTGACACAGAGATCGGCGCCTCGTCCACGATTTTTATTGTCCGACAATATGCCCAGACAACCTTTCATATCATTAAAATCGCCGCCAATCCCTTACCCAAGCACGCCATACGCTAAGCTTCAGCGCTAACGGAGCCCCCTGCTGCACCCGGGCTTCTGCCTGTTTCCTGAAGGAGTCCACGATGAAAAAAATCCTCCTTAGCTGCGCCCTGTCGCTGGTCGCCAGCGCCGCCCACGCCGAAGGCATCCCGCTGTTTAACGTCGACTGTCCGGGCAATATTCCAGTCAGCGCGGAGGAAGGGGGACCGGTGTTCATCAACGGCAAAGAGGCCCAGACCAAGACCGTCAACGAGCGTTATTTCGAGGCCAAGGGCGCGGGCATCATGGTGTCCATCAGCGTGGAGGATGACGATTCGGTGGTCGTGACCTACAGCGGCAAGCAAGGCGCCAGCGGCATTTGCACCTCGGTCGACGACTGAGCCCTTCCCTGTAGCCGCTGCCGAGCCCGCGAGGCTGCGATCGGCCGCGAAGCAGCCGTAATGGGGGACATCGCGATTATCCAGACTCAACGCGTTCTCAGGTTTGCGCCTGCTGCGTCGGAATGCCGCCCAAGTCGTTCGCAGCCTCGGCAGCGGCTACGACGAGATGCCTCCTAGAACAACCCCATCTGCCCACCCACCAGGGTGCTGAAGTCGTCCTGCACGAACGGCAGGATGGCATCCGCCACCGGCTGCAATTGGCGGGTCACGTAGTGATCGTAATCGATGGCCGCGGTGCGGTTTTCCAGGGGTTCGGGACCGGCCAGGGTGATCACGTAGCTGATCCAGCCGCCGTTCTGATAGCGCTGGGGCCGGCCGTGCTGCTGGTTGTATTCGTCGGCCAGGCGCGCGGCGCGTACATGGGGTGGCACGTTGCGTTCGTAGTCGTCCAGCTGGCGGCGCAGGCGCTTGCGGTACACCAGTTGCTCGTCCAGCTCGCCGGCCAGGGTGCGCCGCACGTAGTCGCGCACATAATCCTGGTACGGCTGGCGATGGAAGATCCGCTGGTACAGCTCCTGCTGGAACTGCTGGGCCAGCGGCGACCAGTCGGTGCGCACCGCTTCCAGGCCCTTGTAGACCATCTCCTGGGTGCCGTCGGCGCGGGTCACCAGGCCGGCGTAGCGCTTCTTGCTGCCCTCCTCCGCGCCACGAATGGTCGGCATCAAAAAGCGGCTGAAGTGGGTTTCGAACTGCAGTTCCAGGGCGCTTTCCAGGCCGTATTCATCGCGCAGGTGATCGCGCCACCACTGGTTGACGTGCTGCACCAGGGCGCGGCCGATGCGCGCGGCATCCACCTCGGCGTGGGCGCTGCCGAGCCAGACGAAGGTCGAGTCGGTGTCGCCGTAGATCACCTTGTGGCCCTGCGCTTCGATGAGCTGGCGGGTGCGGCGCATGATTTCGTGGCCGCGCATGGTGATCGACGAGGCCAGGCGCGGATCGAAGAAGCGGCAGCCACTGGAACCGAGCACGCCATAGAAGGCGTTCATGATGATCTTCAGCGCCTGGGACAGCGGCGCATTGTGTTCGCGCTTGGCCACTTCGCGGCTCTCGGCGACCCGGGCGACGATCGACGGCAGGCAATGCCGGCTGCGGGAAAACCGCGCGCCGCGAAAGCCCGGCACCGACTCGTCGTCCGCCGGGTGGCGCAAGCCTTCCACCAGCCCCACCGGGTCGATCAGGAAGCTGCGGATGATCGACGGGTACAGGCTCTTGTAGTCCAGCACCAGCACCGACTCGTACAGACCCGGCCGCGAGTCCATGACAAAACCGCCGGGGCTGGCCTCCGGCGGCTTCTCGCCGAGGTTCGGCGCGACGAAGCCCTGGCGGTGCATCAGTGGCATGTACAGGTGGGTGAAGGCCGCCACCGAACCGCCGCTGCGGTCGGCCGGCAGGCCGGTGACCGTGGCCCGCTCGAGAAGAAAGGTGAGCAGCTCGGTCTTGGCGAAAATCCGCGTCACCAGCTCGCAGTCCTTGAGGTTGTAGCGCGCCAGGGCGGGCTTGTCCTCGGCGAACATACGGTTGATTTCGTCCATGCGCTGGTAAGGGTTGTCGATCGACTTGCCTTCGCCGAGCAGGGTCTGGGCGACGTTTTCCAGGCTGAAGGACGGGAAGCTCCAGGTCGCCGAGCGCAGGGCTTCGATGCCATCGATGATCAGGCGCCCGGCGGCCGCGGCGAAATAATGGGTACGGCTGCCGTGTTCGCGCCACTGCATCTCCTCGCCACCACGCCCCAGGCGCAAGGGCACCGCCAGGCGGCGCGCGTGTTCGTGCAGCACCCGCAGATCGAACTGCACCAGGTTCCAGCCGATGATCGCGTCCGGATCGTGCCGCGCCAGCCACTGGTTGAGCCGCTCGAGCAACTGCTCGCGACTGGCGCAGAACTCCAGGTCGAAGTCCACCGCGCTGTCGTCCTCGCGAGCACGGCCGAGCATGTACACCTGGCGCTGGCCACAGCCTTCCAGGGCGATGGAATACAGCTCGCCGGTCTCGCTGGTCTCGATATCCAGCGACACCAGCTTCAACGACGGTCGGTAGTCCGGCGCCGGCTTCATCTGCGCCTCCAGCAGCATCCCGCCCTCGCCCGGAGTACCGCCGAACCACACCGGCGCGGTGATGAAGCGCTCCATCAGGTAGCGCTCGGGCGGCCGCACATCGGCCTCGAACACCTCGACGCCGGCGCGGCGCAAGGTCTTTTCAAGGCGGATCAATTGATTGTGCTGCGGGCAGTACAGGCCCAGCACCGGGCGGTGCTGGAAGTCGCACAGGCCCAGGGGACGCAATTCGACATCGCGATCGTCGGTCAGCAGGCGCCGGGCCTGTTCCTGCTGTTCGGCGGGAATGAAGGCCACGGAGGTCTGCACCGGCAAACGGATCTGGCGCGGCCCGGCATCGGTCGCCAACCAGAACTCGACCTCCGTGCCTGCCGGCGTGTCACGCCAGTGCCGGGTCAGGACGAAGCCCTGCTGTAAATCCACCACTGCAACCTCAAGAACCTGTTTCAAGGCCTTGATTCTACCTGCCTTCGGTCGCGATAGCCCGTTCCGGGCATGTGCCGAAAGGTTTTGTCGGACAATATGTAGTGATTGAAAATTTTCACTACAAAACCGTTGACGAGGCGAATTTGCCCTTGCATGATGCAGGCGTCTCCCCGATCGGGAGACTTGGCAAAGGTGTTATGAGCAAGCTCGTCTGACCGCCGAGCTGTTAACCCGGATGTGTACTGCCCACAAGGCAGATTGATGAAACTGACCTGGCATGAACGTCCAGTACAAAGGGCGGGAAGCTGGCGAAAACTCCTCAAGATGCTTGTGGCCGAAACTGAAAACTTCGGCAGCTTGATCCAGGTTTACGCTGCTTCTCTTCGTTGTGACGCTATTGCGTAGCAGTTAATCAAGACGACTACACGCATCAGGCTCTGGGCCTTATCTGTATCCGACAGACACCCTCTGTCGCCCTGTTTCCGGTATCAGGGTTCAACTTACCGATGTAGCGATATCAATTAGCGACTCAACTAGATAGATCAAAATGGTCAAGGGGCTTACAAATGAATCTGAACAATCAACCTACTATTGATGAACTGGCTCGTATGTTCGCGGCACAGAAAGACAAACATGACAGCCACATCCTGTGGATTGCCAAGTCTGGCCAGGTCCATATCGACTGCCTGTCGCCCCACGCCCATGAAGAAGAGTTCGACAAGAACAACCAGGACCTGCTGGCCCGCCTGAAAATGTACCGCCGTGGCCAGGGCTACGTCGGCAAGAAGGCCGCCGCCGACAGGGACTTCATCGGACGGGTACTCGATACCCTGAAGAATGAATGGCAATCGCTGCAGAACAAGTCGGAAGTTCGGGTGATTGACCGGTTCTGCTAAGTGCAACTTGTCGTTGTCGCTGATCAACCGTTGATTCATTAAACAAGAAGGGACGCTCCAATAAGAGCGTCCCTTTTTTATTGCAACTTGCCGGTTATTTGGATGACGCGGTGCTTCTGCTAAACCGCGTTATCGTTGGTCGCTGGCTTACTTGACCTGACGCTGCGGCGCCTTGTGCACCATGGTGTAGGCATAGTCCACGCCCATGCCGTAGGCGCCGCTATGCTCGCGCACCAGGTCCATCACCGCGTCGTAGGTTTCCTTGTGCGCCCAGTCGCGCTGGAATTCGAGCAGCACTTGCTGCCAGGTCACCGGCACCGCGCCGGCCTGGATCATGCGCTGCACCGACATGTCATGGGCTTCCTGGGTAGTGCCACCGGAAGCGTCGGTGACGATGTACACCTCATAACCTTCGGCCAGGGCTTCCAGGGCCGGGAAGTTCAGGCAGACCTCGGTCCACAGCGCGGCCATGATCAGTTTCTTGCGTCCGGTGGCCTTGACCGCTTCCACCAGTTTCTTGTCTTCCCAGGAGTTCATCGAGGTGCGCTCGATCGGCTGGTGATCCGGGAACACGCTGAGCAGTTCCGGCCAGATGTAGCCGCTGAAGCTTTCGGTTTCCACCGAGGTGAAGATGGTCGGCACGTTGAAGATCTTCGCCGCCTTGGCCAGGCCCACGGTGTTGTTCTTCAGGGTCTGGCGGTCGATCGACTGCACGCCGAAGGACATCTGTGGCTGGTGGTCGATCAGGATCAGGGCGGAGTTGCTTGGGTTGAGCAGTTCACGGATAGACATGGCGCGTTCCTTTTGATGTCGATAGCTAAGTGGGT
>NZ_JAQZAB010000118.1:0-54891 GCF_028640915.1 Pseudomonas sp. B3G-3
ATCAAATCGGCGTTCTTGTTTCTGTGTTTCCCGGAATTCCGTGAAGAACCTTTTTTTTGCCTGCGTAAAAGTGAATCCGGAACAGCAAAAAGGCCCGCAAGGGGCCTTTTTGGGGAACGCGAGGTAATCAGCGTTCGAGATCTTTGATCTTGCCTTTGACGCCATCCCACTCTTCGGCATCGGGCAGGGAATCTTTCTTTTCAGTGATGTTGGGCCAGATTTCGGCCAGCTCAACGTTCAACTGAATGAACTCCTGCATCTCTTCCGGAACTTCGTCCTCGGAGAAGATCGCTACAGCGGGGCATTCAGGCTCGCACAGCGCGCAGTCAATGCACTCATCCGGGTGAATCACCAGGAAGTTCGGGCCTTCGTAAAAGCAGTCCACCGGACAGACTTCTACGCAGTCGGTGTACTTGCACTTGATGCAGTTGTCGGTGACGACGAAGGTCATTTCTAATTCTCTCCTCAGGCGGCGGCAGCGGAGCCCCTTCAGGACGGGGTCGCCAGGTTCGGGAGCGATAGTCTGCGGACCAGGCTAATAGTCCGCAGCATCCCAAACCGCGCGAGATTCTAACAGCTTGAAAGCATCAGCGTTAGATGCGTGTCTTCAATGTATAGAGCATTTCCAGTGCCTTGCGCGGGGTCATGTCGTCCAGATCGAGCTTGGCCAGGTCATCGAGGACCGGGTGCGGCAGGCTGGCGAACATGTCGCTTTGCTGCGGGACCGAAGCCTTGCCCGGTACCGGAGACGGCGCTTCATGGGGCAGGCTGGTGGTCTCCAGGCGACTCAGGTGCTCGCGGGCGCGGACGATTACATCGCTCGGAACCCCCGCCAACTGGGCCACGGCCAGGCCATAGCTCTGGCTGGCAGGACCTGGCAGCACATGGTGCAGGAACACAATGCGCTCGTTGTGCTCGGTGGCATTGAGGTGCACGTTGGCCACCAGAGGTTCGCTTTCCGGCAGGACAGTGAGTTCGAAGTAGTGGGTGGCGAACAGGGTGTACGCCCGCAGCTGGGCGAGACGTTCTGCCGCAGCCCAGGCCAGGGACAAACCATCGAAGGTACTGGTGCCGCGACCCACTTCGTCCATCAGCACCAGGCTGCGTTCGGTAGCGTTGTGCAGGATGTTGGCGGTTTCGCTCATTTCCACCATGAAGGTGGAGCGACCACCGGCCAGGTCATCGCTGGAGCCGATCCGGGTGAAGATACGGTCCACCAGCGACAGCTCGCAGCTCGCCGCCGGCACGAAGCTGCCGATATGGGCCAGCAGCACGATCAGCGCGGTTTGCCGCATATAAGTGGATTTACCACCCATGTTCGGGCCGGTGATCACCAGCATCCGGGTCTGGTCGTCGAGGCTCAGGTCGTTGGCCACGAACGGCGTGGTCAGGACCTGCTCGACCACCGGGTGGCGACCCTGGGTGATGCGCATGCACGGCTCGCTGACGAAACGCGGGCAATTGAGGTCGAGGTTCAGCGCTCGCTCGGCCAGGTTGCTCAGCACGTCCAGCTCGGCCAGCGCCGCGGCGGTGTCCTGCAGCGGCGGCAGGTGGCCGATCAGGGTTTCCAGCAGGGCTTCGTAGAGCATCTTCTCGCGGGCCAGCGCGCGGCTCTTGGCGGACAGCGCCTTATCTTCGAAAGCCTTGAGCTCCGGGGTGATGAAGCGTTCGGCGCCTTTGAGGGTCTGGCGCCGGATATAGTCCGCCGGGGCCTGTTCCGCCTGTTTGCTCGGCAGTTCGATGAAGTAGCCGTGAATCCGGTTGTAGCCGACTTTCAGGTTGGCCAGGCCGGTACGGGCCTTTTCCCGGGCTTCCAGGTCGATAAGGAACTGGCCGGCGTTTTCGCTCAGCGATTGCAGCTCGTCCAGCTCGGTGTCGTAGCCGGTTTTCAGCACGCCACCATCGCGGATCACCGCCGGCGGGTTGTCGATGATGGCTTTTTCCAGCAGTGCTGCCAGTTCCGGGTAGGTGCTGGTGGTCACGGCCAGTTGGCTCAGGTGCTCGGCTTCGAGCTCGGTCATCGCCACTTGCAGTTCCGGCAGCGCCGCCAGGGCATCGCGCAGGCGCGCCAGGTCGCGGGGACGGGCGTTGCGCAGGCCGATACGGGCGAGGATCCGCTCGATGTCGCCGATCTCCTTGAGCTGCGGTTGCAGCCTTTCGAAGCGGTAACCGTCCAGCAGGCAGCCGATCGAGGTCTGCCGCGCCTGCAGGACTTTCAAGTCCCGCAGCGGGCGGTTCAGCCAGCGGGTCAGTAAGCGGCTGCCCATGGCGGTCTGGCAACGGTCGACCACCGATTGCAGGGTGTTGTCGCGACCGCCGGCGAGGTTGGTGTCCAGCTCCAGGTTGCGCCGGCTGGCGCCGTCGAGCACCACGGTGTCGTCCAGGCGTTCGTGACGCAGGCTGCGCAGGTGGGGCAGGGCAGTGCGCTGGGTTTCCTTGGCATAGCTCAGCAGGCAGCCCGCGGCGCCGATGGCCAGGGTCAGATTCTCGCAGCCGAAGCCCTTGAGGTCCTGGGTGGAGAACTGCTGGCACAGGCTCTTGTGGGCCGAGTCGCGTTCGAAGTCCCAGGGCGCGCGACGGCGCACGCCACGGCGTTTTTCCGCCGGCAGGCCTTGCGGCCAGTCGTCCGGGATCAACAGTTCCACCGGGTTGATGCGTTCCAGCTCGGCCAGCAGGTTCTCCCAGCCCTTGATTTCCAGGACCGTGAAATTGCCGCTGGTGATGTCCAGCACCGCAAGGCCGAACAGACGCTCGTCGCCCAGCACCGCTGCAATCAGGTTGTCCCGGCGCTCGTCGAGCAGGGCCTCGTCGCTGACGGTCCCCGGGGTGATGATCCGCACCACCTGGCGCTCCACCGGGCCCTTGCTGGTGGCCGGGTCGCCGACCTGTTCACAGATCACCACCGACTCGCCAAGCTTCACCAGCTTGGCCAGGTAACCTTCGGCGGCGTGATAAGGAATCCCGCACATCGGAATCGCCTGGCCAGCCGACTGCCCGCGCGCGGTCAGGGTGATGTCCAGCAACTTGGCGGCCTTCTTTGCGTCTTCATAGAAGATTTCGTAGAAGTCGCCCATGCGATAGAACATCAGCTGGTCGGGGTGCTGGTTCTTGAGGCGCCAGTACTGCTGCATCATCGGCGTGTGGGAGGACAGATCGGTGAGCGCTTTATTCATCGGGTCGTCAGGTTGATTCGTTGAAAGGGTGGGCAAAAGCAGAGGGCATGGGCCCGGCTTTTTCGCGATGGGCGCAAGGTTACCATGGGCGGTCCGACCTTCGCAGGGATGAACCTAGGCGGATTTCGAGTGTTTTATGCATGAATATGCATTTTAGCATTTGTCATCGACGAAAATAACCCGCAATATGCGCGTTATGCAAAAGCGCAACGTTTCTACCGTCTTAAGAGAGCTGCTCGATCGCGATGGCATTTCCCCCACGGAACTCCATCGGCGTACCGGCGTGCCTCAATCCACCCTTTCGCGGATCCTCAGCGGCAAGATTGTCGATCCTTCGGACAAACACATCTCGCGGATCGCCGAGTACTTCCAGGTGAGCACCGATCAACTGCGCGGGCGCGCGGCTGTCGCCTCTGCCCGGTCGGCCGATCCGCATTCGGAACTCAAGGACATAAGTCTGTGGGACGACGATACCCCCGTCGATGACGACGAGGTGTCGGTCCCCTTTCTTCGCGAGGTTGAATTGGCTGCGGGATCAGGAAGATTCGTCATCGAGGAAAGCGAGCGCTCCAGTCTGCGCTTCGGCAAGCGCAGCCTGCGACACAATGGCGTGCAGTTCGACCAGGCCAAATGCGTGACCGTGCGCGGCAACAGCATGTTGCCGGTGCTGCGTGACGGTGCCACGGTGGGGGTCAATGCCGGCAAATGCGGTATCGGCGACATCATCGACGGCGACCTGTATGCCATCAACCACAATGGCCAGCTGCGAGTGAAGCAGCTCTATCGCCTGCCTTCCGGCATTCGCCTGCGTAGCTTCAACCGCGACGAACATCCGGATGAGGACTACAGCTTCCAGGAAATGCAGGAAGAGCAGATCGTCATCTTAGGTCACGTCTTCTGGTGGGGCATGTACGCCCGCTAACCGCAGCCCATAACGCCAAAGCCCGCCATCGAGCGGGCTTTTTTGTGCCCGCGGAAAACCCTCCACGCCTTTATTTATGCGGCTTTCATGCGCCTATGCATTTCTTGCGCATAAATAAATGCATTTGTGCATTGACTGTATATGCATCCATGCATATTATTCGTTCCAAGCCGCCCGACAGCGGCGAGCGACACCGCTCTTTAGTGGCAAAAGCAAAGGCAGCGATGAACCGGCCTCGACGGTTCAGAGGGTTGGCAACTGACCCGGGTGTGCAGCGTAAAGCACCGTGAACAGTTATCCGGCGGGCAGGGACCGCGGTCGGAAAAACAATTTGAATAGACTCGTACCGCGCCAGTAGCGCCGAAAAGTCAGCTTCCTTTTTGTTCACAGGATGAAAGGAAGGCGAAGGATCGCATTCTGAAAAGCCCGACGGATTGCCGGGCTTTTTGGAATGCCTACCTGAAGCGCACAGGCACATCAGGCCTCATCCCTGGATGGCCAATGCAAAAGGAAGGATCCGATGAACATCACAAGGCATTGCAGATGTTGAAAGATTGCCGATGTGGACATTGCAAGAGACTGCTCGCCCGGATCGGCGAGTATGCAGAGCTCCAGATCAAATGTTCCCGGTGCGGAACGCTGAATCATGTGAGGGCCACGAGCCCCGAGCGATCGCCTGTGAGCGACATGAGTGCTGCTTCGGTAGCACGACCCAATCCATCACAGCCATAGGTGAACACATGAAAGTCTTGAAAAAATACGTCGCTCCCATTCTGGCCGCCGCTGTGCTGCTGGGCTCCGCAGCCAATGTCGTTGCGGCCAACCTGCTGGTCAACGGCAGCTTTGAACAGCCCGGTTGCAGTGGTAGCTGTATTCTGGATACCCCGGCAAAAACCAACTTCATTACCGGCTGGACGACATTCCTGTCCGGTGCCGAGTACTTCAACGTGCCGGCTTCGATTGGCGGCTCCGTAGCCGCGGATGGCCTGGTGATTGTTGACCTGGCGAACTATGTCTATGGCAACGGCGGGGGCATTCAACAGAACTTTGCCACTGTCGTTGGCGCCAAGTACCGGCTGACGTTCAGCGCCGGCAATTCGAAGTTCGCCGGTCGTTCGGGCGACGGTGTGGTACAGGTCAAAGTGGCCGGCCAAACCGCCACTTTCAATACGCCGACCGCCAAAGGCGTTGCGATCGAGTGGAGCACCCTGACCTACGACTTCACCGCCACTACCACGCAAACGACCCTGGCGTTCTCCAACGAACAGAATCCGTACGCCAACTTTGCCTTTATCGACAACGTCATTGTTGAACGTCTGTAACTCCCGTTCAGCGGACTTTTCCAGGGTTGAAGACAGTGCCGGTGACTCGGTGCTGTCTTGCCCTCAATCCCTGCACTCATCAACGCTCCCAGGAGGCGTGACATGACAAACGAGCAACAAGCGTTGCTGGACATGCCGATCTGGCTTGTCATCGTCCTCGCCCTGGTGGGCGGGGTGTCCGGCGAAATGTGGCGCGCCGACAAGGAGGGCGCCCGCGGCTGGTTGTTGCTGCGGCGCCTGGCACTGCGCTCCGGGGCCTGCGTGATCTGCGGGGTCTCGACCATCATGCTGCTGTACGCCGCCGGCGTATCGATCTGGACCGCTGGCGCCTTCGGCTGCCTGACCGCCATGGCGGGCGCTGATGTAGCCATCGGGCTCTACGAGCGCTGGGCGGCCAAGCGGCTGGGTGTGTGCGAAGTGCCGCCCAAGGATCCCCGCTCGGACTCCTGAATAACCACCAAAACAGATCGTCGATTCATTGAGTCGACGCTGCCGTGATACCCGCCTGACGCAGGACGCGTACTCGTATTGAACGAGCTCAATCGGCCCTCCCGGCAGGGAGGCGCCAGGTACGGCCCAGCGCCGTCCATCCATCCGTTTCAAACAGAGGCAAACCATGATCCCAATCGACTACAACAGCTATCGCACCCTTGCGCCCTATAACAAGCGGGTGCGGTTCCTGGTGCTGCATTACACGGCGCTGAACTTCGAGGCGTCGGTCAAGGCCCTGACCACCGGCGCGGCGAGTGCCCATTACCTGATCCCGGCGGTGCAGGATCCGACGTATCAGGCCGCGGGTTTCCAGGAACAACGAATCTTCAACCTGGTGGCCGAAGCAGACCGCGCCTGGCATGCCGGTGTCAGTGACTGGGCCGGTCGCAGCGGCTTGAACGACACCTCCATCGGCATCGAGATCGTCAACGAGGCCACCGACGTCAATGGCGTCTTCACTTTCCCGGATTACGAACGCTCCCAGGTCGAGGCGCTCAAGCAACTGGCCTTGAATATTCTCCAGCGTTATCCGGACATGTCGCCGAAAAACGTGGTGGGCCACTCCGATATCGCGGTGGGCCGCAAATCCGATCCGGGCCCCAAGCTGCCCTGGAAAGAACTCTACAAGGCCGGTATCGGCGCCTGGTACGACGAGCCGACCAAGAAGAAATACGTCCAGCAATTCCGCTCTGCCGGGCTGCCCGAGCGTGCCGAAGTGCTCAAGGCTTTCGCCATCTACGGCTATGGCGTGCCGGCCCAGGCAACGGATGACTTCTTCCAGTCGCTGGTGCGGGCGTTCCAGATGCACTTCAGGCCGAAGAACTACACCGGGAAACTGGATGTGGAAACCTGCGCGATTCTTTATGCGCTGAACGAGAAGTACGCCTGATTCGGCGAAATCAGGGCTGAGGTCTCCATCGAAGGTGATGCCAGACCTCAGCAAAGTCTCGTGAGTCATCCGTTGCATCACCCAGCCCTTCGCGATGTCGTGCACCGATCTGGCGAGCCAGAGCCCTGCTCAAACCGGCGTTCACCGCTCCTCCAGCTCGCACTACATCCGCAGCACCCCAGCGCAATCTCAACCCTGATATCCGAACAGGAAGCCCCCCTATGCCCGCCGTCATCGACAAGCCGTCGCAGCTGTTTTTTGCCATTGCCGAGACCCTGCGAGGGGCGGGCCTTGGTCTCAAGGTTGGCAGTCACCAGGACTTCGATGGTCTGCTCGACCAGGCCTGGGTGCTGATGGCGATCGAGCGCGATGCCCCGGGCATGCGCAGCCAGGAAGGGCGTATCGCCCATGTCCTGACGATCTCGTTGCAAGTTGTGGCGGCTGTGGGGGCCGAGCGGTCCGGGTTCGAGGCTTGCGACCTGGCGAGCGCGCTGAAGGATCTGGCCATGGATAACCGTTGGGGCCTCCCGGCAGCGCAGTGCGACCTGCCGATGAACCTCGAGGGCCTGCCCTC
This sequence comes from Pseudomonas sp. B3G-3, assembly GCF_028640915.1. NCBI lineage: Bacteria > Pseudomonadati > Pseudomonadota > Gammaproteobacteria > Pseudomonadales > Pseudomonadaceae > Pseudomonas > Pseudomonas sp. B3G-3. Next base: position 7,373 of record NZ_JAQZAB010000118.1, read on the forward strand.
GACCCTGATTCGCGGCGAGCAGCAATACGCCGCCTGGACGCTGTCGTTCACTCAGACGCTGTACCTCGGCCAGCCATTGCTGGACGACCCGACCGGCATACCGAGGTTCGCCCGCACCTGGGAAGTCTCGAACATCGATGACCCCGACCAATACCAAGCACTTGAGGGCTGAGCCATGTTTGACGAGCTGCTGCGCATGCAGCTGGGCCCGATCATCGAGCGACTGGCCGAAATGGAAACCGAACTCGATGACTTGCACCGGCGCGCGGAAAACCATTGCCGTATCGGTGTATGCCAGTCGGTCGATGCGGCCAGCAACACCTGCCGGGTCAGCCACGGAGAGCTGCTGACGCCGGCAATCAGGTTCTTCAACCCCAGCGCCGGCGCGCAAAGCGAATCGCGCATTCCTTCCGTGGGCGAGCAATGCCTGCTGCTCAACTACGGTGGCGGCGACAGCGGGGCTCAGTCGGTGGCGCTGTTCGGCCTCAACTGCGACCGCTTTCCACCGGTGTCGACCCTGGCCGCGCTGACCCGCCGCCAATACGCCGATGGCACCCAAAGCAGTTATGACGATGCCGGCCATGTCTTGAGCTGGAGCAACGGCCCGACCGCGCTCACCGCTTCCCGCGAGGCGGTCGAGTTGAGCATCGGTCCCGCCCGGCTGGCGATGAGGCCCGAAGCGATCGAGCTGCGGCTGGGCGCGGTGGGCATCTTGCTCGACAGCGCCGGCATCCACTTCAGCGGCCCCTTGGTGGAACACCAGGGCCGCGTTATCAGCCCTTGATAAGAGGCTTTCCATGATTGGAGTCGATAGAAACACCGGCGCCGCGGTCGATGACTGGCTGCAGTTCGTGCAGCGCGCGACCCGTGCCCTGACCACGCCGTTGGGCACCCGGCAGAAGCGTCCTTTGTACGGTTCGCTGATTCCCGACCTGCTGGGCCAGAACCTCGGCGACGACCTGCTGATCCTCGCCCAGAGCCATGCCGCGCAGGCGTTCTACAACGAGCAGAACGGCATCGGCGATTTCGAGCCGCAGGTCATAGTCGCCAGCCGGCGCGGCGCCGGGCTGCTGTTGCGTTTCGCCGGCACCTGGAAAAACCGCCAACAGACGTTCGAGGTCGTGACATGAGCATGCTGATACCCGGTGAACACCAGTTGGCCGAGCCGGCCATTGTCACAGTCGATGAATTCGAGACGCTGCTCGCCGAGTTCAAGACCTTCGTCGTCGATTACGTGGCCCAGCGTTCCCCCGCCCATGCGCAGAAACTGCAGGCCAGCCTGGCCAACGAAAGCGAGCTGCTGACCCTGGCGCTGGAAGCTTTCTGCCTGCGCCTGCAAACCCATGAGCGCAAGTACAACGCCCGCATCAAGCAGATGCTGGCCTGGTGGGCCACCGGCAGCAATCTCGATGCGCGCCTGTCGGACATGGGCCTGGAGCGGCAGTTGCTCGACCCGGGCGATCCGGCGGCCTTTCCACCGGTCCCCGCGGTCTATGAAAGCGACCAAGATGCCCGCCTGCGCTACTACCTGGCGCCCCATGCGCCGGCCGCCGGTTCGCGCATGCAGTATCGCCGCGAGGTGTTCACCCTCGGCGAGCGGCCGACGGTGAAGGTGGACTCCACCGATGCGGGCGTGGTGACCGTCACCTACACCTTCGATCCGGACGGCTTCGCCGCTCAGGTCAAGGATGGCAACGGCCGCCGTACCGCACCGGGAGAAGTGCAGGTCACCGTGCTCTCGCGGGAAGGCGACGGCACACCGTCCGAGGACCTGCTCGAAGGCGTGCGCCGACACTTTGCCCGGCCGGACGTGAAGCCGGAAACGGATCGGGTGACGGTGCAGGCGGCACAGATCAAACCCTACAAGATTCGCGTGGTGGCCAAGATCAACCCGGGCCCCGATTCCGGACTGACCCAGGTCGCCACGCAGCGGCAACTACAGGCCTACGCGGACAGCTGTCATCGCCTGGAAGGGCGGGTGGATCCGAGCTGGATCGATTACACGCTGCATGCCGCGGGTGCGGTGCAGCTGGAAATTCTCGAACCCTTGGCGCCGATCGTCACGACGGCTTTCCAGGCGCCGTATTGCACGGATGTCGAGGTGGAGGTGCTCACGCTATGAAGGATGAAGCCGTTCACCCGAGTCTCCTGCCGGTCAACAGCTCGCCTCTGGAAAGAGCGCTCGACCTGGGTTTTGCCCGGTTGCTCGAACGCATCGCGCCGCCGTTTCCGGAGCTGATGAGCCCCGCCGAAACACCGGTTGAATTCTTGCCTTATCTCGCGGCTGATCGGGGTGTCGGCGAGTGGCGCTCCGAAGCGCCCGAGGCCGAAAAACGTTTGACGGTCGAGCTGGCTTGGCCCACCGCGCGTCAGGCTGGCACACGAAAGGCGCTGGAAAATGCCGCCAAGGGTTTGCAATTGATGCCCGAGGTTCGCGCCTGGTATGAGCAGACCCCGCCTGGGGCACCCTACAGCTTTTCGGTCAGGGCCTTCACCGAGCGGCCTTACAGCGAAGAGATCGACGCGCGCCTCGATCGGCGCCTGGCGGATGCCAAAAGCGAACGCGACATCTTGACGGTATCCGTGGGTTTGAGTGCATTCGGTTCCCACTCCATCGCGGCGGCGACCGTCTGCGGCGAGTTGACCACCATCTACCCGATCGTTGTCGAGGGGCTCGAAGCCTCGGGCCAGGCCTTCATGGCCGCCGGGCTGTACAGCGTCGAAACATCCACTATTTATCCTCAGGGGTCCTAAATGGCCGACTATTACACCCTGCTCACGAATGCAGGGATCGCCTACGAAACTGCCTGCAAGGCAGCAGGCGTACCGATCAAGCTGTCGCAGATTTCCGTCGGTGACGGCGGTGGCGCGGTTTACAACCCGGCGGCGACCGACACTGCCCTCAAGCGCGAAGTCTGGCGCGGTCCGCTCAATGCCCTGTTCCAGGACGAGAAAAACCCCAGCTGGCTGCTGGCCGAAGTGACCATCCCACCTGAAGTCGGCGGCTGGTATGTACGCGAGGCCGGGCTGTGGACCGATACCGGGATCCTTTACGCCATCGTCAAGTATCCGGAGTCGTTCAAGCCGGTGCTGGCGACTTCGGGATCGGGGAAAGAGTTCTATATCCGCTCGATTTTCGAGACCAGTAATGCGTCGTTGGTCACGCTGCTGATCGACGATACGGTCGTAAAGGCAACTCGGGCATGGGTGGCGGGCTATGTCGCTGACGAGCTTGCTAAGCTCGACAGAAAGCAGTCTGTTCGCGCGGCAACCACGGGCAACATTGTTTTAAGTGGTGCGCAAACTATTGATGGCGTGGCCGTGGTTGCCGGGGATCGAGTCCTTGTTAAGTCGCAGGCCCTGGCGAAAGACAACGGAATTTATGTTGCCGCCAATGGTGCTTGGTCGCGCGCCAAGGACGCTGATGAAAGTGTTGAGGTTACGTCGGGGTTGAGCGTATCAGTGGAGGAGGGTACTGCGCTCGCGGATACGATATGGCAGTTGATTACTGATGGTTCAATTGTTCTCGGCTTGACGAGCTTGGTGTTTCAGAACATCACTCAGGGCTTTGCGCCGATCAATTCGCCGGCATTGCTGGGGACGCCAACGTGCCAAACACCGCCTCAGTTCGATGCCAGCAAATTGCTGATTAACGCTGAATTTGTGCAGCGGGCGCTCGGCAGTATGCGCGGCTCGTTTGGCCTGACTGCTAACAAAGATCTAACGGTTGCTGATGTCGGTAAGCGCATCGAGTTGGCGCCGGGTGTCAGCATAACTTTGCCGCCGAGTTCTACAGTTCCCTCTGGAGCAGCGTTGCTTATCAGTACTCAAGCTGCTGCAACGGCACAAATTGGGGTCGTTGCGGGCGATGTTCTTTCTATGTGTAACATCGCTGTGCCAACCCCGCGCCAACTTTCAGCAAATAGCGACTTCCTCGTCATCTGCGAGGGTAATGTCTGGCGGGCTCATTTGGGCACGGAAACTCTTCGTACTTCTTCGCTTTTTGCGGCGTCGCTAACATCTAACGGTCGTCAAGCGAATCCTTCCGGTCTTATCTTTCAGTGGGTAACTGGAAACTCAGATGTTAATGGGACCTTGAGCCTGACCTTGCCGGTTGCGTTTCCAAACGAGATTCTAGGCGGTCTTGCCGGTGAGGCTAACCCGGGAGGTTGGGGGGCAACTTCTGTCACAGTGTGGGGGTTCCACCCCGGGGCGAGCACTACATCAAGGGCGGTTGCGCAAGTCAGGGTTATTGCTGGTACGGCGGGTCCACAGCCCGCTGTTGCAACGGGGCGTATTTTGGTATGGGGGCGTTAACATGGCTATGTATTTTTTGGCTGAAACATTGAGCTTTTTCGACAGTAAAGTGCCTGGTGCTGTCGAGATCTCGGACGGTGATTACGGGGCGCTGTTTGCTGAGCCTTTCATCAATAGGCGTATTGGGGTCGATAAAAACGGTCGGCCAGTATTGGTCGATATGCCGCTTCCAACGACTGAGCAGCTGGCTGACCTTGAGCGCGGTTGGCTGGATGGGCAATTGCGTGTAACTGATCCGCTTGTCTCTCGCCATCGCGACGAGTTGGAGGAGGGCTCAGAAACCACGTTGACTCCCGCATGGTACAGCGAGTTGCAGGCATACCGCCGTAGTCTCCGAAACTGGCCAGAAAATGGCGAGTTCCCGTTGAGAGAGCATCGCCCACCCGCGCCGCTGTGGCTGAATGAACAGATCCAATAAACGCCCCGCACCGACGGGGCGTTTTCTTATCCGCAAAGCAATACACAACACCCAACAGCCCCACTCACCTGGGGCTTTTTCGTATCTGGAGAGACTGAAATGGCTAACCGCCAAACCTACACCGTCCTCGTGCCATTCCCCTCCGGTGGTGGCCACTGGTCGAGCGTCGGCCAGCAACTGGAACTGCTCGATGTCGAGGCCAGTGCCCTGCGTGCCGCCGGCCGCCTGGAACTGACCAGCGTCCTTGAAACGCGCCAACAGGCCGAACCGGCCACCCCATCCACCGCGGCCAAAAAGGCCGCTGCCAAGAAGGCTGAATAACCATGGCTGAGGTTCTGAACTTCGAGCACAACGGCATTACCGTCAATGCCACCGAATCCCCCGAGGCCATGGGTGGCCTGGGTGACAACGTCATCGGTCTGGTCGGCACCGCGCCGAAGGCCGACCCGCTGATTCCGCGCAATGCGCCGTTCCGCATCAACAGCTTCACCACCCAGGCCTTGCTGGACCCGACCGGTGCCGAGTCGGGCACTCTGTTCCAGGCGGTGTACCAGATCCTCAAAGTGGTCAAGGTTCCGGTCTATGTGGTGATCGTCGAAGAGGGCGCGACCCCGGCCGACACCGTCAATAACGTGATCGGCGGCGTCGATGCCACCACCGGCCGCAAGCTCGGCCTGGCTGCCCTGGGCAGCGTCCCGGAAGACCTGACCATCATCGGCGCGCCGGGCTTCACCGGCACCAAGGCCGTGGCTGGCGAGTTCGCCTCGTTCGGCAAGCGCATCAAGGCCCGTGTGGTGCTGGACGGCAAGGACGCCTCGGTCGCCGACCAGGTGATTTACAGCAAGGAACTGGGCGGCGCGGACCTGGGTTTCGACCGTTGCCTGGTGGTGCACAACATGCCGGCCGTGTACTCCAAGGCGGCCAAGAAGAACGTGTTCCTGGCGCCGTCGAGCCTGGCCATCGCTGCGCTGGCCAAGGTCAAGCAGTGGGAGAGCCCGGGCAACCAGGTGACCTACGCCGAAGACGTTTCGCGCACCGTGGAATACAACATCCTCGACACCTCGACCGAGGGCGACCTGCTCAACCGCTACGGCGTCAGCTACTACGCCCGCACCGTGCTCGGTGGCTTCTCGCTGCTGGGTAACCGCTCCATCACCGGCAAGTTCATCAGCTATGTCGGCCTGGAGGATGCCATCAGCCGCAAGCTGGTCAAGGCCGGCCAGAAAGCCATGGCCAAGAACCTGACCAAGTCCTTCATGGACCAGGAGGTCAAGCGCATCAACGACTGGCTGCAGACCCTGGTCGCCGACGAAACCATCCCGGGCGGCAGCGTGTACCTGCACCCCGAGCTGAACAGCGTCGAGAAGTACAAGAACGGTACCTGGTACGTGGTCATCGACTACGGCCGCTACGCGCCGAACGAGCACATGGTGTATCAGCTCAACGCCCGCGATGAAATCATCGAGCAGTTCCTGGAGGATGTTCTCTAATGTTTACCAACCGCGTAAGACAGGCCATCGCGGCCACCCTGCAAGGCCTGCCGTTGTCGGCGACCGTGGAAGAGTTCACCCCGCCGAAGATCGAATTCGAAATGGAAGCGATGACTGGTGGACGCTTCATCGCTGAAGAAATGGCCAAGAGCGGCAAGGCGCTGACGGCCACCCTCAAGCTGCAGGGACTGGGGCCGGAAATCATGCTGGCGCTGGGCGTGAAGCTGGGTGACGACATCCTGCTCAATGTCCGCGAGGCGGGCCAGGATCAGGATGGCAAGACCTGGTTCACCTACCACACCGTGGGCGGCAAGCTGAAATCCCTGGCCGAAACGGCCATGAAGATGAATGAAAAACCCACCACCACCCTGGAACTCTCCTGCCGTACCTACAACCGCATCGAGAACGGCGTGCCGGTGATCGACATCGACGTGCGCACCCAGAAGTTCGTGCTCAGCGGCGTCGACATTCTCGGCGACGCCCGTCGCGCCGTACTGATGCCGTAACCCGCGACACTTCCCCTCTGTAGGCGCGAGCGGCTCGCGATGACGGCCCGACAGCCCGCATCGCAAGCGCTGTTCATCTCCTATCGCGAGCCTGCTCGCTCCTACCTTTTACATAGGAATTCATTCATGTCCTGGACGCCTCCGATCCATGCCCTGCTGTGCCCGATCACTGCCGACGACGAGTCGCAGATCGCGCAGATTCAGCTCAAGCCATTGTTCTACGCCGCGCAGAAAGAAGCGCTGGCCCGCGCCGGCGACGATGAGGACGATCAGTTCTTCGAGCTGGCCAAGCTGGCCACCGGCCTGTCGGCCAATGAGCTCGATCAGCTCAAGCGTCCGGACTACGTGAGCATCGCTCAATACGTCCATGACATGTCGACGCGCCCGGCTGCGTACTTCCTCCAGCAGGGTGTCGAGTCCGAAACGGCCAGCGATACCCTCGACGATGGGCCGGCGCAGGATGACCTGGACCAGGTGAACCTGCTGTTGCCACTCGATGTGGCGGGCCAGCGCCTGACTTCCCTGACCCTGGAAATGCCCGCGCTGCGAGCGACCAAGGTGATGAAGAAGCTCAAGACCACCAAGGAACGCGCCGAATTCATCACCGCGCATTGCACCGGCCTGATGCTGCCCGACCTGGCGTTGCTCAGCGTGCCTGACTGGACGCAGTTGCAAGAGCGCATCGACGATTTTTTAAACAAACCGGCGGCCTTCTTTCGGAGCGCGACATCGAAGTGATTCTCGATGTGGTGCCGCTCATTTACCCGGTAAGTGAGGCGGAAATCCTGGAGTGGGACGCTGGCAAGGCCTTGCGCCGCTACGACATCGCGATTACTCGCCTTGGCGTGAAAGAGGAGTAGAGCGGGATGGCGAACAATCAGTTTTCGCTCAAGAACGCCAGCATGGAGCCGTCCTGGCTGGCGCCTGTCGGTACCGGCCAGCCAGATGACCGGAGCACAGCCGTGGCGAGCCCGGCAAATGCCGGCCTGTCATCCATCAGTTTCATCCTGGCCCTGAATACCGCCAGCGTGGACATTCGTCTGCTGACTAAGGCCATCGACTCATTGAAATTGACGCTGTCGTCGCAACGCCCGTTGCAGCAGGCATCCTCCGGCAGCGCCAAGGCCGAGGCGAGCGGCGCCAAAGCCACGGACAAGGCCGCTAGTGGGCTTCAAGCGCCTGACCTGTTCAAGTCGGCGATGGCGATGAATGCGGCGCTGGCCGATCTGGGGAGAGTGGTTTCTCTCCCCGGCAATGAACGCGAGGAACTCGCGAAAGACAACTACCGCATGGCCAGTTATCCAGGCATCGCCGCGGGTGGAACCACGGCGGTCGATCTGGCGAAGCTTGAATACGCCGCTGCCAAGGCCGGGATCGAGAACGATAAAGGCGTGTCTCGACGACAGACCCTGACGGCATTCGGCGCTGACGCCGCGCTCATGGCAACCGCGTTCAAGATGCCGGGCAAGGATGCCGGGGACATGCTGGCCGGCTGGCGCACCTCGATGAAGCTGGACCGCAACCAGGCGCTCGATCTGGCAGACGCGACCAACCACCTCGGCAAGCTTCCGGGCGATGCCGAGGCGGCCGACATCGGTGTGATCCTGCAACGGCATGGCGCTGCCGCCACGGCGGCGGGGCTGGCCCCGGAGCAGGCGGCGGCGCTGACGGCGGCATTGCTCAACACCGGCACGCAAAAGGCCGATGCCGGAGCCGCGCTGAAAGGCATCGCTGCCCTGCTGGGCAAGGGCGAACCCAAGTCCGAGGCGCAGCAAGTGGCCTTGCAACGGTTGCACATCGACCCGCTGAAGCTGGATGGGGCAGGTGGCCTGACCAAGGTGCTGGAGGCGCTGCAAGCGCCCGACGTGTCGAGCCGGGAGCGTTCCGCGTTGGCCGCTACCCTGTTCGGCAGCGCGAATGGAGCTGCGTTGCGCCTGGCGCAACAACTGCCTGAGGTTCAAAAGGCCTTGGCGCAGGTCGCCGACAAGAAGCAGTACGCCACCTCCAAGCTGGGCGACCAGGGCTCGGTACGCCAGTCTGCATGGGCCCAGGCGAATACCTTCGATGCCCGCTTGAACCGGATGAACACCGCGTTCGGTTCCGCCCTCGCGCCAGTGGCGGAAGGGGCGATGGTGCCCATTGGTGGGGTGGTCGATGGCTTGGCCAGCCTGGCGACGGAGTTTCCGAAGATTGCTGCTGGCCTGGCCCTGGCCGGGGCCGCCATTGCGCCGGTGGTGGGGCGCTTGCTCAAGTCGGTGCTGGACGAGGTCTTTACCCAGGTGGCGAAGAAGCTCTTGAGTCTGGCGGCTCCGCGCCTGCCGTCGAGTATTGGCAAGCTGTTCAGCGAAGGTGGGGGCTGCTGTGGCGGTCCTCCGGGCGGTGGTGAAACCCGCGGCCCGAACAGAAGAGCGCGAAGGCAACGGGACAGGCAAGAAAAGAAAGATAGGCAAAAGAACCAAGCCAATACGGCGAGGTCCGCAACAAAAACCAGCTCTGCAGCTGCACCGCGCGCCGGCCTGATCTCGCGCATTGGCCGCGGATTGAGCGGCAGTTTCGCCGGTCTGCGCTCTGTGGCCGGCCGGGTGGCCAGTCGACCGCTCAAGCTGCTCAGGGCCGGTCTGAATGTGTTCAGGGGCGTGCGTAACCGCGATCCCAAGGCCATTGGTTCCGGCCTGGGGACCCTGGGTGGTGCCTGGGCCGGCAGCACATCCGGTGCCGCGCTCGGAGCGGCCCTGGGCAGCGTCGTGCCGATCCTCGGTACGGCTGTCGGCGGGCTGGTGGGTGGAGCCATTGGCGGATGGCTTGGCAGCGAGGCGTTCAGTCGGCTGGGGGGTGAGGTTGGAGACCGCTTGAAGCCGCCGGATGAAGTGAGCAAGAACCTCGCAGCCAGCTCGACTTCCTGCCAGCAGGTTACCTTCGCCCCGGTCATCAATATCTATGGCCAGGATCAGGCTACCTCCAGGCAACTGGTGGACATGGTGATCCAGCAAATGCAGATGCAGGTCATGCCTCTGATGATGACCAACCCGCTCGCGGTACGGCGCGACGTGGCCCTGACCGATGGAGTGATGTGATGCGACAGCAGATGGCGTTGGGCAATTTCATTTTCGGCTTGTCCACCGGCTTTGCCTACGACCGGCTTGAACGCAAGACGGACGGTGGCTGGGCCAGTATCGACATCATCACCAGCAAGCCGAAATCGCAGCAGGCCGGGCAGAAGCTGGAAACGCTGCAGATCAGTGGCAAGTCGATGTACGCCACGGGCATGGCGCGCCTGGACCAGTTGCGTGAGTTGCAGGCCGCCCGTGTGCCCTTGCCGCTGGTGGATGGCATCGGCCGCAACTGGGGGCGCTGGCGCGTCAACCTGGTGACGGAGGTGCAGACCTCCATCATCGATGACGGCACCGCGCTGGTGATCAACTGGACCATCAACCTCGAGGAATTCGTCAATGCGTAGGGTTCGAAGTATTGCTGGCGATTCGGTCAACCTGCTGCTCTACCGCGAGGTGGGACGTTGCGACGATGCGGTCGAGGAGGCGCTCTGGCGCCTCAATCCACTGCTGGCCGAGAAGGGTCCGGTGCTGCCGGCGGGTGTCTGGGTGATAGTGCCCGAGATCGAGTCCCGGCCGGTTGCCGCGACCCCGGTCTCGGCCTGGGACTAAGGAGGGCATATGACCCTGGGATTCACCCCGAGCATTGAGCTCTACGGCGCCAATGCCGCGCGCCTCAACGAACGGCTGATCAGCTGGACGCACATCGATGCGGCAGGTATCGAGTCCGACCAGCTCACGCTGACCCTCGATATCGAAGGCCTGGAAGGGCTTCCCGAACTGGGAGGGAAAGTCGGGCTGCGGGTGGGTTATCTGGAGTCGGGACTGGTGGATCGTGGCGAGTTCATCATCACCCGGCGCACGCCCAACCTGTTTCCGCCGCGCCTGACCCTGGTGGCCACGGCTGCCCCCTTCAAGGTGGCGGACGCGACCGGTTTCAAGCAGCGCCGCTCCGCCAGCCATGGTCCCACGTCCCTCGGCGCGCTGTTTCGCCAGCTGACCTCCCGGCACGGTTTTTCACCCCGGGTGGCGCCCGAACTGGACTCGATCCCTGTCCCGCATGTCGATCAGTGCAACGAGACCGACATGAGTTTCTTGACGCGCATTGCGCGGCCGCACGATGCCGTCACCAAGCCGCTCAACGAGATGTATGTGCTGGCGCTGCGAGGGCAGGCGAAGTCGCTCTCGGGGAAAATCCTTTCGCCGGTGCGCTTGAGCGTCACCCGGGATAACCGTCCGGGGGATCCGGCGTTCATCTCCGCCAGCATCGATGAGAACGGCCGGGCCAAGCACAAGGGCTGCCAGGCCACCTGGTGGGATTCGGCGGCCGGCAAGGAGCGTGTGGTCAAGTTGGGGCAGACCCCCTTCCAGACCCTGCGCCAGCGTTACCCGGGGGAGGGCGAGGCCCGCAGCGCAGCCCAAGGGGCGATGCGCCGGATCGAGCGCGAAGCGATCAAGCTCAAGCTCGACTGTCCCGGCGACCCGTCCCTGTCGGCCGAGGGGTTGGTGTTGCTGGACAACAGCTGGCCAGCATTCATGCAGGGCACCTGGTCGATCGACAAGGTGACTGCCAGCGGCAGTCGCGAGAAAAACTATCGCTGCATGATCGAGGCAACCTGCCTGGAGAAGCAGCCTTAATTGCCGGGCCTTGCCCAGCATCCTGTTCTCCCGCGTCCTTCTTCTCTACGGCTCCATCCTGTTGCCCGGGCACCCGCTGCCTGGGCGATCCGTTGTGGCCGCGCCTGATGGTTTCCCATTCACTCAGTTTTGGAGCTTCTTCATGAAGATCACTCCGATCCTCACGCAGCTGCGCGATCACTGCCCCGGCCTGGCCAATCAGGTGGCCGTCGGCGTCGATCTCGCGCTGCTGCAAAGCAATACCGCGTTGCCCACCCCCAGTGCCCATGTGACGCCGATCGCCGATCTGGCCAGCCCGAGCAGCGGGCAGAACGTTACCCGCCAGGCCATCCGCGACCGCTTTGTGATCACCCTGGTGCTGGATGCCAGCGATGCCCGGCAGGCGCTGGAGCAACTCGAAAGCCTGCGGGCCGAGTTGTGGCGGGCGCTGGTGGGGTTCAAGCCGGGCGCGGACTACAACCCGATCGAATACGACGGTGGCGAGCTGGTTTCGCTCAGTGCCACGCGGTTGTTCTATCAGCTGCGCTTTTTCGCCGAGTTCCAGCTGGGACGCAACCTGGCCAGCCAGCCGGCGGAAACCTGGCGTGAGCGTGAACTGGACGGCCTGCCGTCCTTTACCGGGGTCACGGTGCGGGTCGATGCCATCGATCCGGCGGACCCCAACCTGCAACACCCGGGGCCCGACGGGCGCCTGGAACTGACTTTCTCTGGAGACGTAACGCAATGAGCAAACGCATCACTGTGCTGCCGGCCGCGGGCCGCGCCGTGCCGGACCCCGAAGCCGGCGACCTGCTGCCGCTGGAAGGCCGTGAAGTCGACGACAACGCCTGGTGGCGCCGGCGTCTGGCCGATGGCGATATCACCCTCAAGGCCGCGAAGGCGGCCAAACCACAAGGAGCCAAATAATGGCGATCGGATTCAGCAATATTCCGGCGGACATTCGTGTGCCGCTGTTCTACGCCGAGATGGACAATTCGGCGGCCAATAGCGCGTCTTCGGCCATGCGTCGACTGATCGTGGCCCAGGTCAACGACAACGTCGCGCCGGCCGAAACCGGCAAGCTGGTGCTGGTGTCCAGCGTCGCGCTGGCCAAGAGCATCGGCGGTCAGGGCTCGATGCTCGCCTCCATGTACGAGACCTGGCGCAAGACCGACCCGATCGGTGAGATCTGGTGCCTGCCGCTGCACAACGTCGAAGGCAGCGTGGCCAAGGCCGAGCTGAAGTTCACCGGCACCGCCAGCGAAAGCGGCGTGCTCAACCTGTATGTCGGTGGTGTGCGGGTTCAGGCCGCCATCGTCAATGCCGCCACCGCGGCGCAGGCCGCCAGTGCGCTGGCGCTGAAAATCAACGCCGCCGCCGACCTGCCGGTGAGCGCCGCCGCGGTCGAAGGCACCCTGACCCTGACCGCCAAGTGGACCGGCGACAGCGCTAACGACATCAGCCTGCAGCTCAACCGCCTGGGCAAGAGCAATGGCGAAGAAACCCCGGCTGGCTTGAGCGTGACGGTCGGCAAAATGGCCGGCGGCGCCGGCGTGCCGGATCAGGTCGCGGCCCTGGCGGCCCTGGGCGATGAACCGTTCGAGTTCATCTGCATGCCGTGGACCGACACCGCGACCCTCAACGCCTGGCAAGCCGTCATGGATGACAGCACCGGTCGCTGGTCCTGGGCCAAGCAACTGTTCGGTCATGTCTACAGCGCCAAGCGCGGTACCGTCGGTACCCTGGTGGCGGCCGGTCAGGCACGCAACGACCAGCACATCACCATCCAGGCCCTGGAGCCGGGCGTACCGCAACCGTTCTGGGTGCAGGCCGCCGCACTGGCCGCGCGCACCTCGGTGTTCATCTCCGCCGATGCCAGCCGTCCGACCCAGAGCGGCAGCCTGCCGGGTGTCGATCCGGCGCCGGCCAGCGAGCGTTTCACCCTGACCGAGCGTCAGTCGCTGCTCAGCTACGGCATCGCCACCGCCTACTACGAAGGCGGTTACGTGCGCATCCAGCGTTCGATCACCACCTACCAGAAGAACGCCTACGGCCAGGCCGACAACTCCTACCTGGACAGCGAAACCATGCACCAGTCGGCCTTTATCGTGCGCCGCCTGCAAAGCGTGATCACCAGCAAGTACGGGCGCCACAAACTGGCCGCCGACGGTACCCGCTTCGGTGCCGGCCAGCCGATCGTGACCCCGAGCACCATCCGCGGCGAGCTGATCGCCCAGTACGCCAAGCTGGAACTGGAAGGCCACGTGGAGAACGCCGAGCTGTTCGCCGAGCACCTGATCGTCGAGCGCGACAGCCAGGACCCGAGCCGGGTCAACGTGCTGTTCCCGCCGGACTACATCAACGGCCTGCGAGTGTTCGCGCTGCTCAACCAATTCCGTCTGCAGTACGACGCGGCGGCCTAAGCCGAGCCTCTTTCACTGCGCTTTTCCAGCCCGCCTAGTGCGGGCTCATTTTTTGGGAGAAACACCATGGGTCAACTGATTGCGGGCACCTGCTACGTCAAAGTGGACGGCGCTCAACTGACCATCAACGGCGGCTGCGAAGCGCCGCTGATGTCCGTGAAACGGGAAACCATCGTGCCGGGTTTCTACAAGGAAACCGACATTGCCCCGTCCTTCAAGGTCACGGCGCTGCACACCCCGGACTTCCCGCTCAAGCAGCTGGTGGCCGGTTCCGACATGACCGTCACCTGCGAATTCAGCAACGGCAAGGTCTACGTCCTGGCCGGCGCCTACCTGGTGGAAGAGCCGGTTTCCAAGGGTGACGACGCGAGCATCGAACTGAAGTTCGAAGGCATCAAGGGGACCTGGCAATGAGCGATAGCGTAAAGCTGCGTGTGGCCATCGAAGCCCACGGCGAACCGCTGACCGAACTGACCCTGCGCCGCCCGACGGTGCAGGAAGTGCGGGCGATCAAGGCGCTGCCGTACAAGATCGACAAGAGCGAAGAAGTCAGCCTCGACATGGACGTCGCGGCCAAGTACATCGCGGTCTGTGCCGGTATTCCTCCGTCCTCGGTCAACCAGCTGGACCTGGCTGACCTCAACGCCCTGAGCTGGGCGGTCGCGAGTTTTTTCATGAGTGCGGCATCGGAGCCATCAGCGACCTGATCGCGGTTGCCTATGACCTGGCCTGGTTCTGGAAGGTTGACCCCGAACAGATGATGGCCAGGCCACTGGATGTGCTCCGGGAGTCCCTGGAGCACGCGCAACGGATCAATGCGATGCAGCAGGTGCAGTGATGGCGAAAAAAACGAGTAAAGCAAAGCAGGTGAAGGCTCCTAAAGCCGAGGAAACTCCAAAACCTCAGAAGCTTGAAAATGGGCCAGCTGTCGAAGCCACGACCGACATGGTGGTGGTCGCCAAAGGTGCCGAAAAGCTGGACAAGGAAATCACCGGCATTCGCGGCAAGATCGCCGGTTTCAAAAAGGATCTGGCGGACAATGGTCTCGATAAGCTGAACTTTGCCAGCCTGATGGAAGGCACCGGGTTGGTCGCTCCATTCGTGAAGGGCATCAAATCGGCGGTAAAGGCCGAGGATGAACTGGTGGCGGCCAATCTCAAGGCTCAGAAGCTTGAGGTGCCGGATGTGGTTCGAGGGAGCACCACTACCAACCTCAACAATTTCAGTGCATCGCTGGATGCCATTTCTCTGAAGGTCGGGCAGGCCCTGCTGCCTGCGGTCAACAAAATCGTAGTCGAGTTGCAGCCACTGTTGACCACTGTCGGGCAGTTCGTAGCGAACAACCCGGCGCTGGTAGAGGGACTGGCCGCTGCTGCGGTGGCTTTTACCGTCGTGACCTCGGCGGCAACAGCGATGGCGGTCGTACTGGCCGCATTGACTTCTCCCGTCGGCTTGGTGGCTGCAGGGATAGCCTTGGCTGCGGGATTGATCGTTGCAAACTGGGCACCGCTTTCTGGTTTTTTCAGGAGGCTGTGGCAGGGCATTCGCCCCGTGCTTGTACCCATGGCGGACTTCTTCAAGACCCTGTTTGCGTTCACCCCGCTGGGGCAGGTTGCGAACAACTGGGGGCCGGTCAGTGCTGCTTTCGGGGACATCTTCTCGGCGATAAAAACGGTGGCCGGTGGCGTCATCGAGGTGTTGAAGTTCACCTTCAGCCTTACGCCCATGGGCGCGTTCGTAGCCAATTGGGCACCGATCTCAGCATTCCTGGCGGGGCTTTGGCAAACCATCAAAACGGCCGCGGCGCCATTGGTAGCGTTTTTCCAGGAGTTATTTTCCTGGACACCTATCGCTTTGATTGCTGCCAACTGGGGACCGTTGACGGGTTTGTTTTCGGCTATCTGGGGCTTGCTCCAGGCCTTGGCCGTACCCGTTGCGGAGTTTCTGCGGGGTATTTTCGCGTGGACGCCCATCCCGCTGATCATTGCCAACTGGGGACCGATCACTGAGTTCTTCGCTGGTGTCTGGGATGGCATCAAGGCCTCGGCGATGATCATGTATGCCGCGCTCTATAAGATCTTCGAATGGACTCCGCTGCCTCAGATCATTAAGAGCTGGGAGCCAATCACTGAGTGGTTCTCCACCTGGTGGCAGAAGCTCAAGGCGATCATCGAGCCGATCAAGGAGTTGCTGGGCGGAAGCGTTGGCGGCTTCATCACCAAAATCACCGGGAAAGTGGAAAGCCTGACCGAACACCAGCTCAAGACCAATGAGCAGGACAGGGGGGCCTTGGCCCCGGTGTTTTTCGGTGGTGGTGAGGAGCTCGGTCAGACAGCGAGTGTGCTGCCAGGAAAATTGCCCAAGGTCGCATCTCTCGCACCAGGCGCTTTGCAACAGAACTCCAGCTTGCTGCTGCAACAGAGCGCGGCCAACAACCGCACGCAATTGCAGGGCGGGCTGACGGTGAGCTTCGAAAACGCCCCGGCGGGCCTGCGTACCAGCGCGCCGCAAATCAACCAACCCGGCGTGGCGCTGTCGTCGCGTGTCGGCTATCGCTCACTTTCGCTAGGAGGTTCCAATGAGCTGGCGTGATCGTTTGTTGCCGGCGTCGTTTCGTGGCGTCGGGTTCTGGGTCGACCAGGCGAAAACCCCGGTCGGCCACAAGGGCCAGTTGCACGAGTACCCGCAGCGTGACCTGCCGTTCTACGAGAGCCTGGGGCGGCAGGCGCGGACCCACGACCTGACGGCGTTCATCGTCGGCGCCGATTGTCTGGAGCAGCGTGACAAGCTGCTCCAGGCGCTGGAGCAGGGCAGTGGCGAGCTGGTGCATCCGTGGCTGGGGCGCCTGCAGGTCAAGGTCGGCGAATGCGAGATGACCCAGAGCCGCCAGGACGGCGGCCTGGTGACCTTCACCCTGAAGTTCTACCCCGACCAGCCGTTGCAATTCCCCAGCGCCACGGTCAACACCCGCCAGTTGTTGCTGGTGTCGGCCGACAGCCTTATCGGCTCGGCGGTGCGCCGCTTCGAGGAGGCCATGACCCTGGTCAAGGCCGCGCGCATCGGCATCGCCGATCTGCGCAACAGCCTCAAGGAGGTCTACCAGACCATCGAGCAGGAGCTCAAGCCGCTGATCGACACCTACCGCGATCTCAATCTGCTGGTGCGGGCGATCAAGGACTTGCCCAAGGAAGTCAGCGCCGAGTTCAAGGGCTTGCTGGGGGACATCAAGGACCTCAAGGACTATGCGCGCAACGGTTATCGCGGCGTGCTGGCCAACGTTTCGCAGCAGGTCGAGGCGGTGAAGAAGATCGACACGCCGAAACTCACCACCGGCAAGGACACCACCGCCGCGGCGCAAGCCATGGCGGACCTGGTGCAGGACGCCGTGCTGGTGCGGATCGCCCAGGCCGTGGCGTCGCTGCCGGTGGCGACCCCGGCGGTCAAGCTGAGCGGCACGCCGTCGCTGGGCAAGCAGGCGATCCAGCCGGTGACCCGTGCGGAAGTGCCGGTGGCCGATGAGGTGCTGGAGCTGCGCAACTCGATCAACGAAGCGATCTGGCAGGCGGCGGAAAAAGCCGATGCTGCGCACTACGAGGTGCTCAACGGCTTGCGCCAGTTGGTCTACGGCCATCTCACCGCGGTGGCTTCGTCCGGTGTGCGGCTGGTGGTGAAGAACCCGATGCAGAGCCTGCCGACGGTGGTGCTCGCCTACCGGCTGTTCGGCGACGCCACCCGGGCGCCCGAAGTGCAGCAGCGCAACGGCGTGGCCCATCCCGGTTTCCTGCCGCCGACCAACGTCAAAGTGGCGGGGGAGTGAGCCATGAGCAACTTCGATAACCGGGTGCTGTTGACGGTGGACGGCCAGGATTACGGCGGCTGGAAAAGCGTCGAAATCAGCGCCGACCTGGAGCGGCAGTTTCGCACCTTCAAGCTCGACGTGACCTGGCAATGGCCCGGGCAGACCCTGGACCAACGGATCCGTCCCGGCGCCAAGTGCCAGGTGCGCATCGGCGCCGACCTGTTGCTCAGCGGCCATGTGTTCAAGGCGCCGATCAGCTATGACGGTCGGCAGATCGGCCTGAGCATCGAGGGCAGCTCCCTGACCCAGGACCTGGTGGATTGCGCGGCGATCAACCAGCCCGGCCAATGGCGCGAACAGAGCCTGTTGAAAATCGTCCAGGCCCTGGCCGCGTCCTACGGCGTTGGTGTAGTCAGCGAGATCGCGGAAACCACGCGCTTGAGCAGCCACAGCATCGTGCCCGGGGAAACCGTGTTCCAGTCCATCGACCGCCTGCTGACGTTGTTCCGGGTGTTCTCCACCGACGACGCCGAAGGCCGGGTGCTGTTGGCCCGGCCGGGCAGCGGCGGGCGCGCGGTGGATGTGCTGGAGCTGGGCCAGAACATCCTATCGGCCAGCGCGCCGATGGATTTCAGCCAGGTGTTTTCCGAGTACCGGGTGATCGGCCAGCACAAGGGCAACGACCAGAAAAGCGGCGCCGCGGTCAGCGAAGTGTCGGGCGTGGCCAGCGACAGCACGGCCAAGCGCAAGCGGGTCACGGTGATCAACGAGCCGGCGCAACTGACCCAGGAACTGGCCCAGCAACGGGCCGACTGGGAAAGCGCCATCCGTACCGGCAAGGCCCTGACCAGCACCTACAAGGTGCAGGGCTGGCGCCAGAGCAACGGCGAGCTGTGGCGCCACAACACCCTGGTGCGGGTGATCGACCCGGTGCTGGGTTTCGACCAGGACCTGCTGATTTCCAAGGTCACCTACTCGCTCTCCGAGCAGGGCTCGATCACCACCCTGCAGGTGGCGCCGCCCCATACCTTCGACGCCAGCCCCGTGCCCCCCAAAACCTGACGTCGTTCCCCTTATGCATGTGTGGGAGCGAGCTTGCTCGCGATAGCGCTCCGCCTGACACCCCGTGCTGCCTCCATCGCGAGCAAGCTCGCTCCTACAGAGGTCAAGGAAAAAACCATGAGCCTACTGACACGCCTGTTGGCGCGCGGCACCGTCGTGCTCGCCAACTCGGCCAACAAACTGCAATCGCTGCAAATGCGCCTGACCGCCGGCGAAGTGAACGACGACATGGAGCACTTCGAACCCTACGGCTTCACCAGCAACCCGCTGGCCGGCGCCGAAGGCATCGCCTCCTTTCTCGGCGGCGACCGCTCCCATGCCGTCGTGCTGGTGGTCGCCGACCGCCGTTTTCGCCTCAAGGCCCTGGCCCCCGGCGAAGTGGCGATCTACACCGACGAAGGCGACAAGATTCATTTCAAGCGCGGGCGAATCATCGACATCGAGACCGCCACGCTCAATATCCGCGCCAGCAGCGCGGTGCACATCGACACCCCGACCCTGACCCAGACCGGCAAGATCGTCTCCCAGGGCGATCAGGTCGCGGGTGGCATCAGCCAGATCAAGCACGTGCATGGCGGCGTGCAGTCCGGTAGCGGGCAGACCGGCGCGCCGGCGGGAGGCCAATGATGTTTATCAGCCAAGACCTGCACCGCGCACTGACCCGTTCCGTGCTGATCAGCCTGTTCACCTGGCGCCGCGCGGCGGACGACGATCCGCTGGACGACGAGGAGCGCTTCGGCTGGTGGGGCGACAGTTTTCCCACCGTGGCCGACGACCGCATCGGCTCGCGGCTGTGGCTGCTGCGCCGGGTCAAACTCACCCGCCAGACCCAGCTCGACGCCGAGTTCTATGCCCGCGAAGCCCTGCAATGGCTGATCGACGATGGCCATTGCAGCGCGGTCGAGATCATCAGCGAACGTCTCGACGACCAGCGCCTGAACCTGCGCACCACGCTGGTCCTGGCCAACGGTGAACGCCTGGACATCAACCCCGATAACAGTTGGCAGGTGACCTATGCCCTTTGATACCCCTTCGCTGCCGGTGCTGATCAAGCGCACCCAAAGCGACCTGGCCAGCGATGCGCTGCGCCAGTCCGATGCGCAAGTGCTGGCCCGCGCCCTAGGTGGCGCCGCCTATGGCCTCTACGGCTACCTGGACTGGATCGCCGATCAGATCCTGCCGGACAAGGCCGACGAGTCGACCCTGGAGCGCATCGCCGCGCTGCGCCTCAACCAGCCACGCAAGGCCGCCCAGGCGGCCAGCGGTTCGGTGAGCTTCAGCGCCGCGGCAGGCGCGGTGCTGGACGTCGATACCCTGCTGCAGGCCAGCGACGGCCGTACCTACAAAGTCACTGCCGCCCGCACCACCAGCGCTGGCAATAACAGCACCACCATCCAGGCCCTCGACGCCGGCAGCCTGGGCAATGCCGAGGCTGGCCTGGAGCTGATCCCGGTGCAACCGATCCAGGGCGTCGGCAACAGCTTTATCGTGCTCGCTCCCGGTCTGAGCGGCGGCGTCGCCGCGGAAAGCCTGGAATCGCTGCGCGCGCGGGTGATCCGCTCCTACCGCATCATCCCCCACGGCGGCTCGGCCCAGGACTATGAAACCTGGGCGCTGGAATGCCCGGGGATTACCCGCGCCTGGTGCCGTGGCAGCTACCTGGGGCCGGGCACCGTGGGGCTGTTCGTGATGCGCGACGACGATACGCAACCGATCCCGAATGCCGAGCAACTGGCGGAGGTAAAGGCCTACATCGAACCGCTGCGCCCGGTGACGGCCGAGTTGCATGTGCTGGCGCCGCAGCAGTCGCCCGTGACCTACAGCCTGCGGCTGTCGCCGGACACCAGCGCGGTGCGCGCGGCGGTCGAGGCGCAGTTGCGCGATCTGCACAACCGCGAGGCCGGCCTGGGCGACACCTTGCTGATCAGCCATATCCGCGAGGCCATCAGCAGTGCCGCCGGCGAGAACGATCACCGGCTCAGCACGCCGATCGCGGATGTCCCCGCCGCCAGTAACCAGTTGCTGACGTTCGGAGGTTGCGTATGGCTGGAATAAGGACCGCCGCGCAGTACCAGAGCCAGCTGCGCAGCCTGCTGCCCAGCGGCCCGGCCTGGGACCCGGAGCGGGTGCCGGAACTCGAGGAGGTGCTCGAAGGCGTCTCCCAGGAACTGGCCCGCCTCGACGCCCGCGCCGCCGACCTGCTCAACGAAATGGACCCGGCCGGCGCCAGCGAGCTGGTGCCGGACTGGGAGCGGGTGATGAACCTGCCCGACCCCTGCCTGGGTGCGACCCCGCTGTTCGACGACCGCCGCCTGGCCGTGCGCCGGCGACTGCTGGCCGTCGGCAGCCAGGCGCTCGCCTACTACATCGAGATCGCCCGCAGCCAAGGTTATCCGAACGCCACCATCACCGAGCACGAAGCCCCGCGCATGGGCCGTGCACGCTTTGGTGACGCGCATTTCGGCACCTGGCAGGCGCAATTCATGTGGACGCTCAACACCGGTGGGCGACTGCTCCTGGGCCGGCGCTTTGGCGCGAGTTACTGGGGCGAACGTTTCGGCATGAACCCGGGCTCGGCCCTGGAATGCCAGATCCACCGCAGCGCACCGGCCCATACGCGGGTGCACATCAATTATGACTAGGGGATAGACCGATGGATTATCCGAAAAGCGTGCCCAGTGCGGGGTTGGTCAACGGCAGGTTCGTCGATGAGAACCCGCTGACCGGTACCCCGGGATCGCTGATTCCGGCGGATTGGGGCAATGGGGTGACCCAGGAACTGCTGGCCGTGATCACGGCGGCTGACCTGACGCCCAGCGAGGCGAACCTGACGCAACTGCTGAGCGCGATCCGCAGCATCAGCCGCAAGAGCGCGGGGCTGGGTATTCAGCGTTTCACCGCCAATGGCAGCTTCACCGTGCCGGAGGGGGTGACGAAGATCTGGCTGAGTGGGTGCGCGGGTGGGGGCGGTGGAGGGGCTTGCCCTGGGGGGACGAGTGGGACTGCTTCTGGCGGCGGTGGGGGCGGTGCGGGGCAGCCGGTTATCCGCTTTCCTGTCACCGTGACGCCGGGGCAGGTCATTCCTGTGGTGATCGGGGCGGCGGGGGTGGGTGGCAGTGGCGCGGTATTGGCGACCAGCGGGGGAAATACATGGGTCGGTACAGCCGGCTCCCTGCTGTCGCTGTCTGGCGGGAACGGCGGGGGTTCCGGGGCCAATCTTTCCAGCTATGTCCCTGGTGCTCCGGGCGGGTCGGGTTTTCCTGCGGGAGGTGATGCCACGGATGTTTCACCCAACACTGTTGCCGGCATTGGCGGCCCCGGGGCCGGTAGTCTTTATGGTGCGGGAGGGGGCATCTCCAGGTCCGGCACAACTTCCGGGGTGGCGGGAAAGATCGCCTACGGTTATGGCGCTGGCGGCAGCGGAGCGGGTGGCTATTACATCGCGGGTGCCGGTCTTGCCCAGCCAGGTGGCAATGGTGTGCCCGGTTTCATGCTGATCGAGTGGTGAAAATATGAGCAAACAAATTCTTTATTGCGTGACATCGGGGACGGTCATTGATTGGCAGGACCTTGATCAGTTTGCCTATGCCGCCCCCGCTCCGGCCATGAAGGTGCTGCTGGTCACTGCCGAACAATGGAAGCAGAAAGATGCGCTGCATTTCGTGCTGGATGGCGAACTGACTCGGGTCGATGTCCCTCCACCCTCCGCCGCTCACTACTGGGACGGTAGCCAGTGGTCGCTGGACTCCCTGAAGGCCGCGACCATCGCCGAACAGGAGGCGGAGCAACTTTGCCTGCGAGTGGACGCAGAGGCTGACACCGCCCGGCAGATGCTCGGCGGCGACCCGCTGCGTGCCATGGAGTATGCCCAGGTCGCCAGCGACGCTCAGGCTTTCAAGGAGGCCGGGTACCCCAAAAAGGCGGTGCCCCTCGCGGTAAGCGCCTGGGTAGTGAAAGGCCGTACCGCCAAGGCAGCAGCCGACCAGATTCTCGACAAGGCGGCCGAGCTCAGCGGCAAGCTGCTCGCACTTCGCACGCTGCGATTGCAGGCAAAAGAGCGCATCCGGGCTCAGGCCGGCAAGGGTAAGCAGGAGGCTGCGAAAGACGTCTGCGAGGCAGCGATCGAGGCGATTCGCAAGGTTGTCAGCGACTGAACTGGATTGCCGTGTTGCGTTTCAAGCAGCCGTTCAAGGCCGCTCAGCGGCCAGCGGTTCGGTGAGTTTCATTGTCGTGGCGCCTGCTCGCCATAGCGATCAGCGCGCGGCGTACTTCGTCGAAGTTGCCCGCAGCCTAGGTTATCTGAGCGCTTCTGTTATCGGGCTCCATGCGTCTTGCATGGGGCGCTCGATCATTTCGGTACCTGGAAGGCGCAATTCACTTGACCCCTCAACGCCGGCGGATGGTTGTCGCTGGGTCGGCGTTTCGGCCCCAGTGCTTCGTGACAGGCACTGGCAGCGCTCCGCAACACCTTATTCAACACAGTGCTCCGGCCCATGGGCTGGCGAACATCAATTATGACTAGAGAATAGAGCAATGGATTATCCAAAGAGCGTGCCCGGTGTCGGGTTGCTGAATGGGAAGTTTGTCGACGAAAACCCGGTGGCAGGTACCCCGGGATCATTGATTCCCGCTACCTGGGGCAATGCGGTTACCCAGGAAATCCTGAACGTCATCAAGTCGGCCGGTCTGGTCCCCGACGAGGCATCGACCACTCAGTTGCTGCAGGCGATACAGAGTTTCGCTGCCCGGGATTTCAAGGACTCCGTGCGTGTCGCCACCACGGGCTCCGTTGCCTTGAGCGGTCTGCAAGCCATCGATGGCGTGCAGCTCACGGTCGCCGATCGTGTGCTGGTCAAGGACCAGGCTAATGCAGCGCAGAACGGGCTTTATATCGTTTCGGCCAATTCCTGGTCACGAGCACCGGATGCAGCGCTGGATTATCAGGTGACCTCTAACTTTATTGTCGGGACGGATGAAGGGCAGGTTAACAAGTCGCGTATGTGGCAAATGACCACCCCAGGACCGATTACCATCGGTGCCACGCCCCTGGTTTTCGAACTGATGGCGGGTGCCACCGGTGTGGCTGCCGGGGAGTATCGGAAAGTAGTGGTCAATGCACGCGGCCAGGTCACATCGGGATCGAACCCGACCACCCTGGACGGTTATGCGATTACTGACGCTTACAGCAAAACGGCGACCAATACTCTGTTGGATGCCAAAATCAGTTCCGATGCTTGCTCTATTGCCGGTTTTGCCAGCGGCAACTCGGCAGCTCCTTATATGCGCAATAAGAATAATAACGAATATGTGGGGCTGGCCAGGGCTGCGACTACTTTGGGGGGGTATGGCATTACCGACGCATATACCTCGACTCAGGTTAATTCCTTTTTAGGTGAGCGTGTTCTAAGGGATGGGATTACCTATGCCGGTTTTGCAAGTAATGACCCGAACACTCCCTACTTCAGAAGGGCTTCCGATAATGGTGTTTATGCTCTTCAACTTAAGCTCGGCTACACCCCCGTACGCCAGGGTGGGGGGAATGGTCAGACTTCTAATATGGTAATGCTGGGCTGGTCCGACGGCTCGGGTCTCAAGGCGCAAGTCGATGCTACCGATCTTGGGGCTATCTGGACTGACCATATCGGTAACTGGAAGGCGGTAGCTGCGCAGGCCACGGCTGGCACAGGCGCGGTTGGCTCCTATGCGCTCTTGCTTGTTGGCGGCGGTGGCGGCACCGGGCCCAGCTCCCTTGTGGCGGGTGTGAATTGCAGGTACGCCGCTGCGGATGGCAATGACTGGGGCGGCGCACCTGCTGGCACCTGGCGAATTATGGGTGGGGTCAGAAATACAGACGGCGCCAGTTCCGACTCTACAACTCTATGCTTGAGGGTTTCTTGAGATGATGAAAGTACTAAGTGCTCATACACCTTGCTGGAATGACGTGGCGCATACAACGCTTAACCTGTATGTGACATTTGAAGATACCAAGGACTCTCTTGGCGAAATTATATTTACCGCCTCTCCAAATGACCCGGAGTCTCATGGTCGGGACTTGTTTGATCGTGCGGTGGCTTTGGAATTTGGTGATATCGCCGAGCCGGGGGTGGATATGATTAAGAGCAATGTGCTGTTACAACGCGCCGAGCTGACGGCTGTCGCCAATTCCGTGATCGAGAAGTTGCAGGCTGACTTGAATATCCTGCAGGACTCCGTGGAACTTGAAATTGCCACGGATAAGGAAATCGCAGCCTTGGCCAACAAGAAGGTCTCTCTGAGTGCCTGGAAAAAGTACCGGGTGCTGCTGTCGCGACTGCAAGAGCAAGAGGGGTTTCCAACGGTTGTCGAGTGGCCCGAGGCTCCTGGTGAGTGAGGCCAGCTTGCAGAGGTTTGCGTTGGAGGACTTTCACTCATGCTGATTACTGAACCCGCTTTGCGCCAGATCATGCCCAACGCCCGCTCCCAAGCGGGCGTTTTTATTTCTGCGCTTAACGCCGCCATGGTGCACCGCTATATCAATACGCCCAAACGCATGGCCGCCTTTCTCGCGCAGGTCGGTCATGAGTCGGGGCAGTTGCGTTATGTGCGGGAGCTGGGCAATGACCAGTACTTGAGCAAATACGACACCGGCAGCCTGGCGGCCCGTCTGGGCAATACCCCGGAGGCCGATGGCGACGGCCAGAGATACCGGGGTCGTGGCCTGATCCAGGTCACCGGTCGTAGCAACTACCGGCAATGCAGCCTCGGACTGTTCGGTGACGAGCGTTTGCTGGCGTTGCCCGAACTGCTGGAGCAGCCGCAATGGGCCGCCGAGTCGGCCGCCTGGTTCTGGCAGCAGAACGGCCTTAACGAGCTGGCCGACCGCGACCAGTTCAACAGCATCACCCGGCGGATCAACGGCGGCTTGAACGGGCTGGAAGATCGTCTGCAGCTCTGGGCGCGGGCGCGGGAGGTGTTATGCCAGCCTTCGGCCTGATGCCTCTGTCTTACCGGGCAATGGCTGTCGTCGTGCTGCTGGCCGTGGTGGCCGGCGTGGCCGGGACGCTGGCCTGGCAGGTCCAGGATTGGCGCTTTGGCCGGCAACTGGCGGAGCAGGCCAGGCTGTACGGTGAAGCGCTGAATCAGCTGAACCTGGCGGCCGCTGCCCGGCAGCGGGACGAGCAGGACAAACGCCTGGCCCTGGAGCAACAGCTGCAAGCCAGCGACCAAACCCATTACCGAGCCTTGAGCGATGCACAACGTGATCAAGGTCGCCTGCGCGACCGTCTTGCCACTGCTGATCTGCGCCTGTCAGTCCTCCTCGACGCCCACGACAGCGCCGCCGGCTGTACAGTGCCTGCCACCGCCGCCGCCGGCGGCCTGGTTCATGGAGCCCCGCGAGCCCGACTTGACCCGGCGCATGCTCAACGAATTGTCGGCATCACCGATGCCGGCGACCGGGGACTGATCGCCCTGCAGGCGTGCCAGGCCTACGTCAGGGCGCTGGGCCGCTAAACATTTTGATCCGCTGCGTGCCTTGCAAGCGCGCATCGCTCGTGTACGGTAAGACCTCCGCCAGCCCGATCAGGAGAGGACCGTGAACGAAATCACCCAGCTTGCCGCTGAACTTGGCCGACGCTTGCAGGTTCTGAATACCCACGTCACCACCGCCGAGTCCTGCACCGGTGGCGGGATTGCCGAGGCCATCACCCGCATTCCCGGGAGTTCGGCCTGGTTCGAGGCGGGTTATGTGACCTACTCCAATCGGCAGAAGACCCAGCAGTTGGGGGTGCCGGAAGCGCTGTTCGCTTCCGTCGGCGCGGTCAGCCGCGAAGTGGTCGAGGCGATGGTGCGGGGCGCGCAGGGCAAAAGCAGGGCGCGTTTTGCCGTGGCGGTCAGCGGCGTGGCCGGCCCGGATGGCGGCTCGCCGCAGAAGCCGGTGGGCACCGTATGGCTGGCCTGGGGCGTCGGAGAGGCAGTAACGGCCGAGTGCCGACACTTTGCCGGGAATCGGGACGAAGTCCGCCGACAAACGGTGAAGGCCGCGCTAGAGGGCTTGCTGCAACATGCCGCGGCAGAAATCTCAAAACAGGGGTAGGCGATCCACGAACGCTGTGGAATAATACTGGCTACTTATACAGGTGTTGGCCGTCAGGCCTTATTGATTACGTGAGGACTTTAATGGACGACAACAAGAAGAAAGCCTTGGCTGCGGCCCTGGGTCAGATCGAACGTCAATTCGGCAAGGGTGCCGTAATGCGTATGGGCGATCACGATCGCCAGGCGATCCCGGCCATTTCCACTGGCTCTCTGGGTCTGGACATCGCGCTCGGCATCGGCGGCCTGCCAAAAGGCCGTATTGTTGAAATCTACGGTCCGGAATCGTCCGGTAAAACCACCCTGACCCTGTCCGTGATTGCCCAGGCACAGAAGATGGGCGCCACCTGCGCCTTCGTCGACGCCGAGCACGCACTGGACCCGGAATACGCCGGCAAACTGGGGGTCAACGTTGACGACCTGCTGGTTTCCCAGCCGGACACCGGCGAACAGGCGCTGGAAATCACCGACATGCTGGTGCGCTCCAATGCCATCGACGTGATCGTGATCGACTCCGTGGCGGCACTGGTACCCAAGGCCGAGATCGAAGGCGAGATGGGCGACATGCACGTGGGCCTGCAGGCCCGCCTGATGTCCCAGGCGCTGCGCAAGATCACCGGTAACATCAAGAACGCCAACTGCCTGGTGATCTTCATCAACCAGATCCGTATGAAAATCGGCGTGATGTTCGGCAGCCCGGAAACTACCACCGGCGGTAACGCGCTGAAGTTCTACGCTTCGGTTCGTCTGGACATCCGTCGTACTGGCGCGGTGAAGGAAGGCGACGAAGTCGTCGGTAGCGAAACCCGGGTCAAGATCGTCAAGAACAAGGTGGCTCCACCGTTCCGCCAGGCTGAATTCCAGATCCTGTACGGCAAGGGTATCTACCTGAACGGCGAGATCATCGATCTGGGCGTGCTGCACGGTTTCCTCGAGAAGTCCGGTGCCTGGTACAGCTACCAGGGCAACAAGATCGGTCAGGGCAAGGCCAACTCGGCCAAGTTCCTGCAGGACAATCCGGAAATCGGCAATGCCCTCGAGAAGCAGATTCGCGACAAGCTGCTGGCTCCAAGCGCTGATGTCAAAGCTTCGCCGGTCAACGAGACCATCGATGACATGGCTGACGCGGATATCTGATCGATCCGATGACCGCCGTACTCGATACCCTCGTCGCGGTGCGGCGAACCGCAATGGACCTGCTCGCGCGACGCGAGCACGGTCGAGTCGAGCTGACGCGTAAACTGCGTCAGCGCGGCGCCTCTCCCGAGATGATCGAAACAGCCCTCGACCGTTTGACGGAAGAGGGGCTGTTATCCGAATCCCGTTACCTCGAAAGTTTCGTTTCCTATCGTGCCCGTTCCGGCTACGGCCCCATGCGTATTCGCGAAGAACTCAGCCAGCGCGGTTTGCAGCGTGCCGATATCGAGCTCGCCCTGCGTGAGAGCGGTATTGACTGGCAGGCGCAACTGGAAGAGGTCTGGCAGCGCAAGTTTGCCGGGCATTTCCCGATAGATGCCAAGGAGCGTGCCAAACAAGGCCGCTTTCTGGGCTATCGGGGATATTCGATGGACATGATCGGCCGCTTGTTGAGCGGCCGAAGGGTGGACGACTGACCTGTAGGGCCCGCGAATCGAATGCGCGGGCCGCTGCATTTGCGCTCAAGTGACCTTGATCGGTTCTCTGCTGCGTTGTGACGTCCTGGCCTGATTTACCGCCCAGTTTTCCGGCAGGTTGATGAAGTCGATCAGCTCGCGCAAGCGACCATTGTCGCGGGCGTTGAAGGTGAACGACAGGCGTGCCAGATGACTGAACTCCGGTTCGTTGTGTTCTTCCACGTTGTAAGCATGTTGATGGAAGCGATCGCTCAGGCACAGGTCGGCGAAAGCCGTCTGCATCTGCTCGAGCGCCGGTTCGCTGAGCTTGTGATTCATGCGAATGACAAACTGATGTTTCAGCCAGCGACTGGAGTGGAAGTTGCTGTAGAACTGGTTGATTTCCTCCACCGCCTCCTCGGTGTTATGCGCCAGGCGCATCAGCTTCATGTCGGTTGGCAGGATGTAGCGGTTGTTCTCGAGCTGGTTGTGAATAAAGTCCAACGCTCCTTGCCAGAAGGTCCCTCCCGGGACATCCAGCAGCACCACCGGTACCAGCGGGCTCTTGCCGGTCTGGATCAGGGTCAGTACTTCCAGCGCCTCATCGAGCGTGCCAAAGCCACCCGGGCATAACACCAGGGCATCGGCTTCCTTGACGAAGAACAGCTTGCGGGTAAAGAAGAAGTGGAAGGACAGCAGGTTCTCTGTACCGTCCACCGTCGGGTTCGCATGCTGCTCGAAGGGCAGGGTGATATTGAACCCCAGGCTATGATCGCGACCGGCACCTTCGTGGGCCGCGGCCATGATGCCGCCACCGGCACCGGTGATGACCATCAGGTCGGAGCGGGCCAGGGCCGCGCCGAGCTCTCGCGCCAGGCCATACAGCGGGTGTTCGATCGGCGTGCGCGCGGAGCCGAATACCGTCACCTTGCGTCGTCCCTTGAACTGTTCCAGTACGCGGAAAGCGTGTTCCAGTTCGCGCAGGGCCTGCAGGGTGATTTTCGCGTTCCAGCGGTTGAGGTCGTCCTGGGCCATGCGCAGGACGGTGAGAATCATGTCGCGATAAAGAGGGATGTTGGGGCTGTTGGGGGCGATCAGGTTGAGTTGTTCTTCGACCTTGCTGAGATCGATACCGTTGCTCTGAAAATGACGACTGAGGAGGTCATTCGGTTCGTAAGGCATTCAACTTCTCCTTCTGCACAGAACCTTTGACACGAACGAAGCATTCGTTGGCATCCCGACACTGCATGTGTCGCTGTCAGCCCGGCTTTGGCGGCTGATTCGCCAGGGTGGAAAAACCCTGGCGTGGCCAGCGGGCCATCCATACAGGTTCTGCTATTCCTTGATTTAGAAAGCATGTGCACTGCAAGACGCGCTTGGGCAGCCTCCGGATCTACCCAGGAAAATTCAGCATGAACACTTTGAAATCTAGACCTTCATGATGATTCGCGCTGACTTGATCATGGCCCTTGAAAGTCGGGGCTGGCAATCACTTATTGCCGCAGGCGCGCAGTGTTTTCACCGCTTGTCTGAACGAGTACCAACCAGTGGGGGCTCTGATTTACTAAGTTACAGCGCCAGCAAGACAGCTTGGCGTCAAAGGGCAGGATGCACGGGACGGGGTTGTCGCGCAGGTAATGGCGAGTGGGGGCACGGAGGCTGGTCATGCACAAAGTCGTGCTGGATATAGATGCGCAGCTGTATCAACTGCTGAAGTCAGCGGCAGACGCCAATCATCTGACTCTTGAAGAGGAATGCCGACGCCGGCTTGAAGGTGGGGAGCGCCGTTCGAGCTACTTGCAGGCCCTGTTGGCGGAGCTGCGGGCCGATGATCAACAGCGGCGCGCAGCAGGGCACTGAATCACTTTTTCTTCTTCGCCGGGGCCGGGCAGTCCGACTCCTGGAAGCGCGCCGAAGCGACCGGGCGGTTGGTGCGGTTTTCGGTGAATTCGTAGCGCATGATTGCGCCCTTGGCCATCAGCTTGCGGTAGTTCGGGTCACGACAAACGCTGGCGCCCAGTTGCAGGTAGACCGCCTTGGGGTTGGCGCGCATTTTTTCAGCGTGTTCGGCCTGGACGCTGAGGTGGTTGATCAGTTCCTTGCCTTCGACGGTATAACCCTGGTCGAGGATGTTCTCGTTGACTTCCCGAGGCGTGCCGACGTTACTTTCCTCGGCGGTTTTCTGCAGGGTCTTGTTCAGTTCGAAGTCTTGCAGCGATGCAGCCTGAGCACTGAACGGCAAGGCCAGCAGAAGGGCGGCGGTGGGAACGATAAAGCGCAACATGAAACTCTCCTGGTTCAGTGACTGATGCTTCGACCAGTCACGCGACTGTGCGTTCAGTGGCGGCGAATTATAGGGGAGCGAGGGTAGGCGGTACAGGTTTGAGCAGAGAGCTCTGATAAACTTGTGCGAATTTTCAGCTTTCCGAGTTCCTTTCGTGTCGATTCCTTCTTTCTGTCAGGGCGGCTTCTAATGAGTCACGCCGTTTCCCGCCTGCGTGCCCAACGTCTTGCGCGTGCGGTCAGGCCTTTTACTGCCCGTGGTTCCCGGGCGGAACGCTGTGCGGGCTGTCGGGTG
Organism: Pseudomonas sp. B3G-3; assembly: GCF_028640915.1. NCBI lineage: Bacteria > Pseudomonadati > Pseudomonadota > Gammaproteobacteria > Pseudomonadales > Pseudomonadaceae > Pseudomonas > Pseudomonas sp. B3G-3. The sequence continues at coordinate 38,298 of NZ_JAQZAB010000118.1, forward strand.
ATTCCCAGCCACTGCATGTGCGCCTGGCGCCCCAAGGTTTCCGCGCAGTCGGCGATGTGCCTGATCATGCATGACGTCGAACCCATGAAGCCGAGCAATACCGGCTGGCTGATCGCCGATGTCATAGAAGACACCATGGCGTTCCCCTGGTCACGGACGGAAGTCGACCCACAATTGCTGGCCTTGCTGGCCGATCCCCAGTGGCAGCCTTATGTGGTGTTCCCCGGAGAGTTCGTCGCGCCACAGCGGGTGGTGAGCGAAGTCCGCCTGGAGGCGGGCAAGCGCCCGCTGTTTATCCTGCTGGATGCGACCTGGAGCGAAGCGCGCAAGATGTTTCGCAAGAGCCCCTATCTAGAGCACTTGCCGGTATTGAGCCTGGAGCCGGAACAGTTGTCGCGCTACAAGCTGCGGCGCTCCAAGCGCGATGACCATTTCTGCACCGCGGAGGTTGCGGCGCTGTGCCTGGAACTGGCCGCCGACCGGCAGGCCGGCGAAGTGCTGGATGCTTACCTGGATGTGTTCAGCACCCATTACTTGTCGGCCAAGTTCCAGCTTGAGATCGACCCTGATGACGAGACGCACACGCGCCTCAAGCTTTTTCTGTAAAGCCTGAGGCAGGGGTTGGAGTTTTTTCGGCCAGAGTTGTGCCACCAGTATCGCGCTCAGCATCGAGGCACAGTCGCGCAGGGCGCGGGCTTTGCGTGATGGCACTCTTATTAGTTAGCAAGCTAAGATGCTGCACGGCCCGAAGCTTGACCACCCCGGCTTCGCTGGGCATGCTTGGCGCCGATTAGGGCGCGACCGATCCTTGAAACGCCGCATTTTCGGGCTCTTGGCGTTGATCGTGCTCTTTGGGTGCAGCATTCTGGCTGACACCTGTGTTGCCTTGGCGAGGACCGAATGCATCGGTTCTCCCATAAAAAACAGGATCATTTGAAAAATGGCCACATACGAAATCCTGATTGCCGATGACCACCCCCTCTTTCGTAGCGCACTGCACCAAGCGGTGACCCTGGGCCTCGGCCCGGATGTCCGTCTGGTGGAAGTGGCGAGTATTGCCGAACTGGAAGCCCGCCTGACCGAAAAGGCTGATTGGGACCTGGTGCTGCTGGACCTGAACATGCCTGGTGCTTACGGTTTTTCCGGCCTGGTGCTGTTGCGCGGTCAGTACCCGCAGATTCCGGTGGTGATGGTGTCGGCACAGGAAGAAGCATCCGTGATGGTGCGTTCACGTGAATTTGGCGCCAGTGGTTTTATTCCCAAGTCCAGTTCTCTCGAAGTCATTCAACAGGCCGTGCGCAGTGTGCTCGACGGCGATGTCTGGTGGCCGCCGCAGGCCTTCGAACAGGTCAGCGTCTCCGCTGAGGCCAAGGCGGCCAGCGAAGGCCTGGCGAGCCTGACGCCACAACAGTTCCGCGTGCTGACCATGGTCTGCGAAGGTTTGCTGAACAAGCAGATCGCTTATGAACTGAGCGTTTCGGAAGCGACCATCAAGGCCCACGTGACGGCGATCTTCCGTAAGCTGGGGGTGCGTACCCGCACTCAGGCGGCACTGCTCCTGCAACAACTTGAGTCAATTTCCAGCCAGTAACCGGCTATTTCTTCACGCTTTTTTGACTTTGGTTGAACTAGCTTTCCCATTCCTTATTGTTCTAGTTGCCTAATTTATGTCGCCTTTCAAAGGTCAAACCGGTCTTAAACGCATCCTCAATGCCTCGGGATACTCCCTCGATGGCCTGCGGGCCGCCTTCACCGGCGAAGCTGCGTTTCGTCAGTTGGTGCTGCTCAACGCGATTCTGATCCCCGTGTCTTTCCTGCTGAATGTCAGCCGGGTCGAGCGGGCGTTGCTGATCGCGGTCTGCCTGTTGGCATTGATTGTCGAATTGCTCAATTCGGCGGTCGAGGCGGCGATCGACCGCATCTCCCTGGATCGCCATCCTCTGTCGAAAAATGCCAAGGACATGGGCAGCGCCGCACAACTCGTGGCCTTGAGCATGATCACCGTGGTCTGGGCAGTCATCCTGATTTAAGGAATGCTCGGCAGCACGATCTCGTCGCTGCGCTGCACTCCGGCGGTAAAGGAGCGGCAGAGCTCGAGGAATTCGCGCATCGCCGAGGTCTGGTACTTCTGTTTGTGCCAGATGAAGTAGAACTGCCGGGCCAGGTCCAGGTCCGGCGTCTCTACCGGGACCAGGCTGCCGCGGCGAAAGGCGTCGCGCAGTGCCAGCCTGGAAATGCAGCCAATCCCCAACCCCGACTCCACCGCGCGCTTGATCGCTTCGGTGTGTTCCAGTTCGAGTCGGATATTCAGTGCGCTGCGATGATGACGCATGGCCTGGTCGAAGGTCAGGCGAGTGCCCGAGCCTTGTTCGCGCAGAATCCAGGCTTCGTGGGTCAGTTCCTCCATGCTCGCATGGCCGCGTTTGGCCAAGGGGTGCTGCGGGGCGCAGAACACCACCAGCTCATCCTCGACCCAGGTTTGCACTTCGATGTCCGGGTGGCTGCAGTCGCCCTCGATTAGACCCAGATCAATTTCGTAGTGGGCGACCTGTTGCACGATATGCGCAGTGTTCTGCACATGGAGTTTGACCTGGCTCTCGGGGTGGACTTGCATGAAGCTGCCGATCAACAGGGTCGCCAGGTAGTTGCCGATGGTCAGGGTCGCACCCACCGACAACGAGCCGAAGCCGGATTTGCCGTTGAGCAGGTCTTCGATTTCCTTGGCCTGGTCCAGCAACGCCACCGCCTGGGGCAGCAGCTGTTTGCCCAGGGCGTTGAGGCTCAGGCGTTTGCCGGCGCGATCGAACAGCTGGCAACTGGATTGCCGTTCGAGCTCGGTGATCGAAGTGCTCGCCGCGGATTGGGAAAGGGCCAGCAGGCCGGCAGCACGAGAAACACTCTCTTGCTGGGCGACGGCGACGAATACTTGCAGTTGACGGAGAGTGAATCGCATATCGATATAACCGATAACCCTTATCTTAATAATCCAGTTAACAGATATTGTCGCCGCCATTAGAATGCTGTGCAATTGCGCTCGGCTCGCCTGTCAGAGCGTGCGCTGACAACTTTCCAGGAGTCCCCCGTACATGAGCAACATGAACCACGAGCGTGTCCTCAGTGTTCACCACTGGAACGACACTCTGTTCAGCTTCAAGTGCACCCGCGATCCGGGCCTGCGCTTCGAGAACGGTCAGTTCGTGATGATCGGCCTGCAACAACCCAACGGCCGCCCGCTTATGCGCGCTTACTCGATTGCTAGCCCGAACTGGGAAGAGCATCTCGAGTTCTTCAGTATCAAGGTTCCCGATGGTCCGCTGACTTCCCAGCTGCAGCATTTGAAGGAAGGCGATGAGATCATCATCAGCAAGAAGCCTACCGGTACCCTGGTACTGGACGACTTGAAGCCTGGCAAACACCTGTACCTGCTCAGCACCGGCACCGGCCTGGCGCCGTTCATGAGCGTCATCCAGGATCCGGAAACCTACGAGCGTTTCGAGAAAGTGATCCTGTGCCACGGCGTGCGTTACGTCAACGAAGTCGCCTACCGCGAGTTCATCACCGAGCACCTGCCGCAGAACGAATTCTTCGGCGAAGCGCTGCGTGAAAAACTGATCTACTACCCGACCGTGACCCGCGAGCCGTTCGAGAACGAAGGCCGCCTGACCGACCTGATGCGCAGCGGCAAGCTGTTCAGCGACATCGGTCTGCCGCCGATCAACCCGCAGGACGACCGCGCCATGCTGTGTGGCAGCCCGAGCATGCTCGAGGAGACCAGCGAAGTACTCAACAGCTTCGGCCTGACCGTTTCGCCACGCATGCGCGAGCCGGGTGACTACCTGATCGAGCGCGCCTTCGTCGAGAAGTAAGCGACTCGCAGCACAGAAAAAGCCCGCGTTGCCTGAGAAGGCAGCGCGGGCTTTTTCGTTTCCGGCCGGCTGTCAGCGCGCTGGAACCACTTCCAGGACCTGGATCAGGCCCGGCTGCGGATAGTGCCAGCGCACGTCCAGGTCCCAGAATTGCGCGCCGTATTCACGCTCTGGAGTGGGTGTCTGGTAGGCCGGGCGCGGGTCCTGGGCCAGGCATTGTTCGATCAGCTCCACCAGCGGCTCCTGCAGGCGTTGAGCGTGCGTATGGGCCTGTTGCAGGGCGTTGTCGCTCCATTGCACCGGGATCAGCTCCGGCGCCGCGCTGGCGATGCTGTTGCTCGCGCTGTCGATGATGTCGGCATAGGGCACGTAGGGCTTGATATCGAGAATCGGCGTGCCGTCCAGCAGGTCGATGCCGGAGATCCACAGGCGATTGGCCTCGACTTTGTCCAGCTTGACCACCGACTGGCCGATGCCGTTGGGGCGGTGAGTGGCGCGGGTGGCGAATACGCCCATGGACTTGTTGCCGCCCAGGCGTGGCGGGCGGACCTTGAGCCGCGGTTTGTCTTCCAGCGCCTGGTGAAACAGGAACAGCAGCCAGACGTGGCTGACCTGTTCCAGGCCCTGCACCGCGTCGCCCTGGTCGAAGGGCGCCACCAGCTCCAGCACGCCACGGGCCGCCGGGGCCAGTTGCGGCTGGCGCGGGATGGCGAACTTTTCCTTGAAGCAGGAGCGTACGAAGCCGATGGGGGAAACGCTGTAGGTCATGGTCTGGGGTCGAGACGGGGTAGGGGCCGCCATGATAACCCGCGTTGACCTGTAGCCGCTGCCGCAGGCTGCGGCTACAGGTGGAGTCAGAGGCTGAACCCACCATCCAGCGGAATGATATTCCCGGTCATATAGGCCCCGGCGGTGCTCGCCAGGCTGATGGCCAGGGCAGCCATTTCCTCCTCGCGGCCCCAGCGTTTCATCGGGATCAGCGCCGTATCCTCGGCCAGGGCCTGCTCGTCGTTGCCGATATGCTGGGTCATCTTGCTCGGAAAGCGCCCGGGGGCGATCACGTTGACGTTGATGTGCTGGCTGACCAGTTCGCGGGCGAGGATCCGCGACAGCTGGTGCAGCGCCGCCTTGCTCGGGCCATAGGCGTACGCCTGTTCGCCAAAGGAGGAGATCCCGGCCACCGAGCCGATATTGATGATGCGCGCCGGATTGGCCGCGGAGCCCGCCTTGCGCAATAGCGGCAGGAATTGCTGGATGCAGCTGAACACCGAGGTCACGTTCAATTGCATGACCTTTTCCCAGCCCTTGACCGGGTAGCTTTCCAGCGGCGCCCCCCAGGTGGTGCCGGCGTTGTTCACCAGGATATCCAGTTGATCGACCTGGGCTTCGAGGCGGGAGACGAGTTGCTGGATGCCTTCTTCGCTCGCCAGGTTGGCGGACAGGGCGTGGCAGCTGCCCAGGGCCCCGAGCTCCGTCGCGGTCTGCTGGCAGGCCTCGGCATCGCGGGCGCAGACATAGACAGTGGCGCCGGCCTCGACAAAAGCCTTGGCGATCATCTTGCCGATGCCGCGGGTGCCGCCGGTCACCAGGGCGGTACGGCCTTGCAGGGAAAAGTAGGGATGCATGGCGAATCCTGAGGGTTGAGGGTCAGTGCATACCCTAGTCGTCAGTCGCGATGAGCGGAGCCATTATTGTGCGGAGGAATGAAGGGTCATGCATGGCGGTGGCCGAGGGTGGCCACCGCGAATCGAGGGGCAATCAGCCGCGAATGCGCAGGGTCAGGCCCTTGAGGAAGTTGCGCAGCAACTGGTCGCCGCACGGGCGGTAGTTGGTGTGGCCGAACTTGCGGAACAGCGCGCTCAGCTCGGGCTTGGACACCGGGAAATCGGCGGCCTTGAGAATGGCGTGCATGTCGTCTTCCTTCAGCTCGAAGGCGACCCGCAGCTTCTTCAGGATGATGTTGTTGGTCACCGGCAGTTCGATCGGCAGCGGCGGACGGCTTTCGTCCTTGCCACGCTTGAAGATCACCAGGCCGTCGAGGAAGTGCGCCATGACCTCGTCCGGGCAATGCACGAAGCCTTCTTCCTCGTCCTTTTTCAGGTAGCCGACGATGTCGTTCAGGCTCACTTCAAAGCCGGTGAGCTTGATGATCTCGACGACCTTCTTGTCGCTGATGTCGAGCATGTAGCGCACGCTGCGCAGTACATCGTTATGAATCATGTCTACAGTCCTGGTCTGTTCACGTTGAGCGCCGCAGGCAAGCGCGGCGTCTGAATGGGTGTCGGCCTAGAATTTCTCTTTGGCAGACAGGTAGCGCCATTGCCCGACCGGCACCTTGCCGATGGAAACCCCACCGATACGGATGCGGCGAATGGCGACGACCTTCAGGCCTACCGCTTCGCAGAGCTGGGCGATCACGCCCGGTTGCGGGTTCTTCATGGCGAAGCGCAGGCGGTTTTCGTTCTGCCAGCTGGCCTTGACCGGCGGCAGTTCCCGGCCCTTGTAAGTCAGGCCGTGGTTCAGGCGGTTGAGGCCGTGGGCGACCATCTCGCCTTCCACCTCGACCACGTATTCCTGCTCGATCTTGGCCGCATCGGCGGTCAGCTTGCGCAGGATCTTCCAGTCCTGGGTGAACACCAGCAGGCCGCTGGCGTTGGCTTGCAGGTCGGCGCTGGCGGTCAGGCGCAGGAAGTGGCCCTTGAGCGGCCGTTTGCCGAAGCGGTGTTCCTCGGACAGGCTGGCGGCGCCCAGCGACTGCATGGCGCTGTCGACGTCCTGGCCGGCCGGCACGTTCAGCAGCAGGGTCACCGGCTCCGGTGCGGTGGCCTTGGCCTGCGGGTCGAGCTCGACTTTCTGGGTGTCGACCTTGAACTGCGGCTCGTCGATGACCTCGCCATCCACGGTGACCCAGCCGCCCTCGATGAACAGCTCAGCCTCCCGGCGGGAGCAGCCGACGAGTTCGATGAGGCGTTTGGAGAGACGAATCGGGTCAGTCATGACAGGGGCCGTAACAAAAGGGGGCAGGCATTGTACCTGCCCGGCGCCGGTTAATCGCGGGTCCATTTGCCCGCTGTGGCTTTTAGCCGCGCAGTGCCTGCTGCTGGGGCTGTTTCAGACGCATGTGCAGCAGCGGGTAGGGCTGGCCCATGCCGTCGTGCTCGGAGCGGCCGATGATCTCGAAGCCCTGCTTGAAGTAGAAGCCCAGGGCTTGCGGGTTCTGCTCGTTGACGTCCAGCTCGTCGGCGTTCAGGTGTTCGATGGCGTACCTGAGCAATTGCTTGCCCAGGCCCTGGCCGCGATGGTCGGGATCGATGAAAAGCATCTCGATCTTGCCGGCGGCGACCCCGGCGAAGCCGGTGATGTGCTGGCGCTGGTCCCGGGTGCAGATCAGCATCACCGCATCCAGATAGCGGTTCAGCACCAGGTTTCTCAGCAGTTCGATGTAGCTGTCCGGCAGGAAGTCGTGGGTGGCGCGCACCGAGGCTTCCCAGACCCGGGTCAGTTCCGGGTAGTCGCTGTGTTTCGGGGTATGGATGACCGAATGATGGCGCATGCCGCCTGCTCCTGTGTGGTGACGCATCCGTGGTCCTGAGCAAACGATAGACGTAAAAAAGCCCCGCATCTCACGAAGAGAGCGGGGCTGTGCGGTTTTTTACGCCTTACAGGACTTCGGCCCACAGGTCGTATTCGTCGGCGTCGGTCACCCGGCACCAGACCTTGTCGCCTGGCTTGAGGTCGCCGGCACCGTCGATGAACACGTTGCCGTCGATTTCCGGGGCGTCGAAGAAGCAGCGGCCCACCGCGCCCTGTTCGTCGACTTCATCGATCAGCACTTCGATTTCCTTGCCGATGCGCTGTTGCAGGCGCGCCGAGCTGATTTCCTGCTGGTGCGCCATGAAGCGCTCCCAACGGTCCTGCTTGACCTCGTCCGGGACCACTTCCAGGTCCAGGTCGTTGGCCGGCGCACCTTCCACCGGCGAGTACTGGAAGCAGCCGACGCGGTCGAGCTGGGCTTCGGTCAGCCAGTCGAGCAGGTACTGGAAGTCTTCTTCGGTTTCGCCGGGGAAGCCGACGATGAAGGTCGAGCGGATGATCAGCTCGGGGCAGATCTGGCGCCAGTTCTTGATCCGGGCCAGGGTCTTGTCTTCGAAGGCCGGGCGTTTCATGGCCTTGAGCACTTTCGGGCTGGCGTGCTGGAACGGGATGTCCAGGTACGGCAGGATCTTGCCGGCGGCCATCAGCGGGATCAGCTCGTCGACGTGCGGGTACGGGTAGACGTAGTGCAGACGGACCCAGACGCCCAGGGTGCTGAGGGCTTCGCACAGCTCGGTCATGCGGGTTTTCACCGGCGCGCCGTTCCAGAAACCGGTGCGGTACTTGACGTCGACGCCGTAGGCGCTGGTGTCCTGGGAAATCACCAGCAGTTCCTTGACTCCGGATTTGACCAGGCGCTGGGCCTCGTCCAGCACATCGCCGACCGGGCGGCTGACCAGCTTGCCGCGCATCGACGGGATGATGCAGAAGCTGCAGCTGTGGTTGCAGCCTTCGGAAATCTTCAGGTACGCATAGTGACGCGGGGTCAGCTTGATGCCTTGTGGCGGTACCAGGTCGATCAGCGGGTTGTGGTCCTGTTTCGGCGGCACCACTTCGTGCACCGCGCTGACCACTTGCTCGTACTGCTGCGGACCGGTCACGGCCAGCACGCTCGGGTGCACGTCGCGGATATTGCCTTCTTCCACGCCCATGCAGCCGGTGACGATGACCTTGCCGTTTTCCTTGATGGCTTCGCCGATCACTTCCAGGGATTCGGCCTTGGCCGAGTCGATGAAACCGCAGGTGTTGACCACCACGACGTCGGCGTCCTGGTAGGTGGACACCACGTCATAACCTTCCATACGCAGTTGCGTGAGGATGCGCTCGGAATCGACCAGCGCTTTCGGGCAACCCAGGGAAACGAAGCCGACCTTGGGGTTGGCTGGCGCGGTAGGGGTGGACATGTCTAACCTCGGTATAGGTGTCGGGTCGCTCGGCGATCTGGATAAAACCGCTGGCGACGAACGGGCGCTAGGGGCGCCTCTGATCAAAAAGTGCGCAATTCTAGCGACGGCTGGCGCACTTGACCAGCTTTATGCAGGGAAATACGACGAGTGCTGCGTTATGCTTCGCGCCGTTGCGCCCGGGTGAATTCTTATAGTCAACAGAACGTCTGTAACTGTAAGTAAAAGGGTGCATGCTGCATGGGCATTCACGAGAGTCTTGCAAGCTTAGCGTTGTCTTGAATGTCATGCCTTTTATAAGAAGCCCCGATCTGGGTAGTAGGAGTGGTGGATGGGTCAGGCAAGTAGTCAGGCGGTAGGCAGCGAGCATTCCAGGGCCAGGCCCCTGGGGATGCTGGTGGCGGCGGTCGGGGTGGTTTATGGCGACATCGGGACCAGCCCGCTTTATACCTTGAAGGAGGTATTCGCGGGGCATTACGGGGTTCCGGTCAACCACGACGGTGTGTTCGGCATTCTTGCATTGATCTTCTGGTCGCTGATCTGGGTGGTCTCGATCAAATACGTGTTGTTCATCCTGCGGGCCGACAACCAGGGCGAGGGCGGCATCATGGCCTTGACCGCCCTGGCCCGGCGGGCGTCGACGCCCTATCCGAGGCTGCGGGTGGTTCTGGTCATCCTGGGCCTGATCGGCGCGGCCTTGTTCTACGGCGACAGCATGATCACCCCGGCGATTTCCGTATTGTCGGCGGTAGAGGGGCTGGAGATTGCCTTCGACGGGCTCGAGCACTGGGTCGTGCCGATGGCGCTGATCGTGCTGGTGGCGCTGTTTCTGATCCAGAAGCACGGTACCGATCGCATCGGCAAGCTGTTCGGACCGGTGATGGTCCTGTGGTTCGTGACCCTGGGTGGGCTGGGGGTCTACGGCATCGCCCAGCATCCGGAAGTGCTGCAGGCGCTGAACCCGGTCTGGGGTGTGCGGTTCTTCATCGTGCATCCGGGCATGGGCGTGGCCATTCTGGGCGCCGTGGTGCTGGCATTGACCGGTGCCGAAGCGCTGTACGCCGACATGGGCCACTTCGGTCGCAAGCCGATCGCCCGCGCCTGGTTCGCCCTGGTGCTGCCGGCGCTGGTGCTCAACTATTTCGGCCAGGGCGCCTTGCTCCTGGAGAACCCGGAAGCGGCGCGTAACCCGTTCTATCTGCTGGCACCGAGCTGGGCCCTGATCCCGCTGGTGGTGCTGGCCACACTGGCCACCGTGATCGCCTCCCAGGCGGTGATCTCCGGCGCGTTCTCCCTGACCCGCCAGGCGATCCAGCTGGGTTATATCCCGCGCATGTACATCCAGCACACTTCCAGCGCGGAGCAGGGGCAGATCTACATTGGTGCGGTGAACTGGGCGCTGATGGTCGGTGTGATCCTCCTGGTGCTGGGCTTCGAGTCTTCCGGCGCACTGGCTTCGGCCTACGGCGTGGCGGTGACCGGGACCATGCTGATTACCAGCATCCTGGTGTCGGCGGTGATGCTGTTGCTGTGGAAGTGGTCGCCGGTGCTGACGGTGCCGATCCTGGTGGGCTTCCTGCTGGTGGACGGGCTGTTCTTCGCCGCCAACGTGCCGAAAATCTTCCAGGGCGGTGCTTTCCCGGTAGTGGCGGGGATTGTGCTGTTCGCCCTGATGACCACCTGGAAGCGCGGCAAGGAACTGTTGATGGAGCGCCTCGGCGAGGGCGCGTTGCCGCTGCCGATCTTTATCAACAGCATCCGTGTGCAGCCGCCGCATCGGGTCCAGGGCACCGCGGTGTTCCTCACTGCACGCTCCGACGCCGTGCCCCATGCGCTGTTGCACAACCTGCTGCATAACCAGGTGCTGCACGAGCAAGTGGTGTTGCTGACCGTGGTCTATGAAGACATCCCACGGGTGCCGACGCAACGGCGCTTCGAGGTGGACTCCTATGGCGAAGGCTTCTTCCGGGTGATCCTGCACTTCGGTTTCACCGACGAGCCGGACGTGCCTGAAGCGCTGAAGCTGTGCCACCTGGACGAACTGGACTTCAGCCCGATGCGCACCACCTACTTCCTCAGCCGCGAGACGGTCATCACCTCCAAGATCGTCGGCATGGCGCGCTGGCGCGAGACGCTGTTCGCCTTCATGCTCAAGAACGCCAACGGCAACCTGCGCTTCTTCAAGCTGCCGGTGAACCGGGTGATCGAGCTGGGTACGCAGATCGAGATGTAAGCTGGCGCGACAGCAGAAGCCCCCGTCACCTCAGTGGTGACGGGGGCTTTTTTGTGGCCCTTGTAGGAGCGAGCTTGCTCGCGAAGATGGCCAACGATAATGCGTAGGCATTGAAGAAATGCGCTGTGTTTGAGTTTTTCGCGAGCGAGCTCGCTCCTACAGAAGAACTGCGGTCAGGCCTGATCTTTGGGCGAGCTGGTCATAATCTCAACACCTTCACCACGTCATCAATCACGGCCTTGCCCATGGCCGTCAGGTAATGCGCAGCCCAGGCGTGGCGGTCGGTGTCTTTGGTGTAGGCGGCGTCCTCGGCAAAGGCCTTGGCCAGGAACAGCAGGTCGGAGGCTTGGGCCAGGGCGTCGCCAATGGGGACGCCGGCGCTGACGTGGAACAGCGGGCGTTCTGAGCAGTAGAGGAAAGGGGTTAAGCCGACTGTTGTCAGGTTTGAAGATTGGGGCGGATTTGCATTGTTCATGGACCAACTCCTGAATTTGAGGAGCTGCCACGTTCGTTTCCAAGCGAATGGGTGGCAGCTGTACGCAGGTTGGAAAACCGGGAATCCAGGAAACCGGCAGACCCGAAGGTCTCCCACGCACAGCCGCCATAACTGATGGATTGCAGGCGCTAAATTCGCCTGCAATCACTATGGGGTGCTAGTTGCCCAGACTCTTCGGGTTTCCAAGCCCGATCGCTGAATAGTCAGCGACGTCTGGAGCCTATCCCGTCGAAGCGAAGGCCAACAAGGCAGCAAAGTGCTCTAGCGCATCCCCTTACGCAATGTTCGGAGTTTGCCTACAACCTCCGCGGGAGTCATCCGGCATTGCGATGTTTCACCTTCGTTTGGCACCTTGAGGCGTTCCGGCAGCGTGCTGGCGGGGAGGTTCCAACGGGTCGGCCTTGCGTTTTCAGCAGGCGTAAAAAAGCCCCTGCAACCATCAGGCTGCAGGGGCTTTTGATACAACGGCAATCAGATCACTCGTCGGCGACCTTGTCCTTACCCTGGCGTTTCTCGATGACGTTGACCAGGCGCTGGGCCAGGGCCGGGTAGTTCTCGTCGAAGTGGTGGCCGCCCGGTAGCTTCATGGCTTCGCCGACGGCGGTCTTGTCGGTGCAGCCGCTTTCGTCGACTTCTTCCTCGCCATAGATGCACACCACCTTGGCCGCTGGCAGCTTGGCCATTTCCGGGCCGGTGGCGGCTTCCTTGCCAGCGTTGCCCAGCCAGCCTTCGACTTCGATCTCGAAGCTGCCGGTGCGGGCGAAGGCCAGCAGGATAATGGCGTCGACCCGCTGCTGCTCGGCTTCCGGCAGTCGGTTGTAGATGGCCGGCAAGACATCGGCGCCGAACGAATAGCCGGTCAGCACGAAGCGCTTGGTGCCCCATTTCTGCCGATAGTGCTGCATCAGTTCGGTCAGGTCGGTGGCGCTCTGTTCCGGGGTCTTGTGCTGCCAGTAGTAGCGCAGGGTGTCGATGCCGACCACCGGGTAGCCGATCTTGGCCATCTCGCCGGCCACGTCGCGGTCCAGGTCGCGCCAGCCGCCGTCGCCGGAGAGGAACAGGGTCACGGTGTCCTTGGCCTGGCCGGCCGGTACTTCGACCACCGGGATGTTCAGGCCGCCGTTGTCCGAGCCCACCAGCAGCTTGCGCAACTCGTTGTTCAGTACCTGGGGCAGGTGAATGTCGTAGTCGCTGATGCTGGTGGTGGCATTGGGGGTGTCACGCACGAAGCCGGCGCTTTCGTCATCCGGGTTGTCGTTCCAGGCCACCAGCCAGTGGCCGTGGGCCAGGGTCTTGGGCAGTGGGTCGGTGCAACCCGGAGCCGGGTTGATGGTGAAGCCCACCGACACGGCCTGGGCCTTGTCATCGTTCTGGGTGGCGATCCAGCGCCAGGCCAGGGCGGCGCCAGGGCCGATGCCGCTGACCAGGGTCGCCGGGCCCTTGAGTTGGCCAAGGGCGTTCTGCAGGGCTTGTTCCTGCAGCTTGCAATCGTCCTTGGGCAGGATCACCTGGACGATCTGCGCCGCGCCGCCGCGGCTCAGGGCCATGAGTTGAGTATCGGTCAGGGCTTCGTCGGCGAGGACGGCCACGGCGACCCGGGCCTTGGCCTGGGCGGCCGGGGTGACGCGGGTCAGGGTCGAACCATCGGTCTGGGCCAGGTGTTCCAGGGTCGGTTGGGGCGCCGGACGATTCCAGTACCAGTAGCCGCCTCCCGCTATCAGGGCAAACACCACCAGAGTGGCCAGTACATACCGCCAGGAGCGTTGAATCATCAGCGTTTCACCAATCCAGTCAGGCCGCCCGCAATCAGGGCGGCGGTATCGGCCAGTGCCACCAGCGGATCCAGTCCGGCGGGCACGGCCATGTAACGAGGTTCCCAGTCAGGCTGGAATTTGTCTTTGAAACGGCGCAACCCTTGGAAGTTGTACAGCTGCTCACCCCGACGGAAAACCATCGATCCAAGGCGCTGGGTCAGTGGCGCGCCACGCCGGGGTTGCAGGCCCGACAACGGCACCATGCCCAGACTGAAGCGGGCATACCCATGGTTTTTATAATGCTGGATCAGGCCGACCATCATGAACTCCATGGTCAGCTTGGGAGCCTCCGGGTGGGCGCGCATCAGGTCGAGGCTGGCCAGGTCATGGCTGTAGGTCTCGAGCAGGTTGGCGAAGGCCACCGGACGTCCTTCAAAACGAATGATCGCGATACGGAAATGCTTGAGGTAGTCCTCGCTGAAACGTCCGAGGGAGAAGCCTTTCTCGCGGACATTCTTGCCGGTCAGCCAGGCATCGGAAATGACTTTCAGTTCGTCCATCGGCGCGTGCCCGGCCTCATGGATTTCCAGCGACAGGCCGTCCCGGGTGCCACGGTTCCAGGTGTAGCGCAGGTCCTTCATCTCCTTGCCCTTGGCTTCGAGGTCAAAGCGATTCAGGTCGACCCGGGCCTCTTCGCCAAGCTTGATCGCGGTCAGGCCGATGTCCATGTAGTACGGCAGGTTTTCCGCGCGCACCTGGTAGAACACCGGACGCGCATGGTGGACGTCGCACAGGTCGCGGAACTGCCAGATCATCTCGGCCCGTTGCTGGGTCGGGCCAATCGGGTCGTACAGCGCCACCAGGCTGCGGCCGCGCCGGGCATACATGAGGAAGGCATCGTCGTTGGGGTGGAACAGCAGGGCCTTGTCGCCGGTCAGGGACAGGCCGCCATCGGGCTGGGACGAGGCCATGAGGATCTTCGCCGCGCGGTCCAGTTCCTCGCCATTGGGCAGGTGAATCACCGGGCGCGCGGTGCGCAGCAGCCAGGTCAGGGACACCACCACCAGCAGTACCGCGGCCCCCAGCAGCGAACGCAGGCCCCGCGGGGCATCGGCGTCGAGGGTGAACTGCCACCACAGCTGATGGCTGTAGGGCACGTCCTGGTAGGCGAACAGCAGCAGCCAGATCGACGCACCCAGCACACAGACGCTGGCCACCAGGTACAGCGGCGAGAACGGCAGTTCGGTGAGGCGGCTCGGCCGGTAGAAGGAGCGCCGGAAGATCGCCAGCAGGCTGGCGGTCAGGGTCATCAGGCTGGCTTCTTCCCAGTCGAAGCCCTTGAGCAGCGAGAGCACCGCGCCGACCAGCAGCAGGATGGTGGTGAGGATCCAGGCCGCGGACAGGCGCCGGCGCAGGCCCTGGGCCAGCAGCAGGCAAAGCACTCCGACCAGGCTGGCGCCGAAGTGCGAGGCATCCACCAGGCGGTGCGGGATCAGAAAACCGATGTGTTGCAGGCGGGTGTCGATTTCCGGAGTCACGCCGGAAAACAGCAGCACCACGCCGGACAGGAACACCAGTACCGCGAGGATCGGCGCCGCCAGGCCCGAGGCCGCCCGCAGCGATTGACGGGTCTGGAACAGGCGCTGGGCTTCATTGATCAGCAGCAGGACGCAGGCCACCAGCATCGGCAGGATCACGTAGATCAACCGGTACAGCAGCAGGGCGGCGGCCAGTGGCGCCGCGCCGAGCTTGTCGGCGAAGGCGGCCAGCAGAATCGCTTCGAACACCCCGACGCCGCCGGGTACATGGCTGAGCACGCCGGCCGCCAGGGCCAGCAGGTAGACCAGCAGGAAGGCGCCGAAGGGCGGTGCTTCGGGCAGCAGCAGATACAGCACGGTGGCTGCGGCGGCGACGTCGAGGGCGGTGATCAGCAGTTGCAGGAGCGTCAGGCGGCGTCCCGGCAGGCGCAGGGTGCGGCGCCCGGCCTTGACCAGCAGGTTGTCCGGCAATGGCTGTTCGGGCAGGCGGCGCCGGTAGATACCGATGACCAGGATCGCGCAGAGCAGCAATACGGCGCCGGCAATGCTGGCCAGCAGGCCTTCGGAGAGGCGCAGGGCGGCGGACGCGGCGGGCAGGTTGCTCAGGGTCGCCAGGGCCGCGAGCGGTGGCAGGGCGCAACCCAGGGACAGGCTGGCGAACAGCGTCATATGGGCGACGTCGCCAGCGCCCACGCCATGCCGGGCATAGAGTCGGTAACGCACCGAGCCACCGGAGAGCAGCGACAGGCCGATGGCGTTGCCGATGGCAAAGGCGGTGAAGCCCCCCAGGGCCAGGGTGCGCGGCGGCAGGTTCACCCCGGCGTAGCGGCTGGCGGACCATTCGTAGCCGAGCAGGATGACGAAGCCGACCACGGTCGCGGCCAGTGCGCCGAGCAGGGCCGGTTTAGGCACGTCGAGGATCGAGTCATGCAGGGCATACAGATCCAGCTCGCTGAGCAGGTGGCGACAGGCAATCAGGGCTATGCCGAACAGCAGCAGGGTCACGACCATGCCGATCGGCTGGCGATATTTGCTCAACAGTTCCAGCCAGCGCAAGCGGGTGGCCGCAACCGGTTGGTTCGTTGTAACGGTATCGGTGTCTTGTGAGTCAGACGAGTTGGCGCGCATCAATCACCTCGTGGATTGTGCGCGACAGGATGGGGGTATCCAGCCAAGTTACCAATCCCTGCAGAAAAAATAGTTTCAAATATTAACGCGTCTCACCATGGCCCTGCGAGCCCGGACGGCCAGCGTTTTCAAGCGGCAGCCTGGCAATGAGCATAGCGGGTTGGAAAGAGTGGGGGAGGTGACTGACGGTTCACGGGAGATTGCCAGGTCATTGTTGCGAAAAGATTTTTCCGACAGATACAAAAAAGGCCACTCTTTCGAGTAGCCTTTTTTGATGTTTGGTTGCGGGAGCCGGATTTGAACCGACGACCTTCGGGTTATGAGCCCGACGAGCTACCAGGCTGCTCCATCCCGCGTCTGTGTGGCGGCATTCTACAGACGAATGCTGGAGTGTCAACCGTTAATGATCCATTGAGTCAAATAAGTGTTGAATGACTCGCAAGGCGGGTTAAGTCCCGGTGGTGCAAAGGGTTTTGTTTTTTGCGCGACATCGCGCAAGGCATGGCGATAAAAGCGGCGCGCACAAAAAAGGCCACTCTTTCGAGTAGCCTTTTTTGATGTTTGGTTGCGGGAGCCGGATTT
>NZ_JAQZAB010000118.1:54941-272750 GCF_028640915.1 Pseudomonas sp. B3G-3
GGTTGCGGGAGCCGGATTTGAACCGACGACCTTCGGGTTATGAGCCCGACGAGCTACCAGACTGCTCCATCCCGCGTCTGTGTGGCGGCATTCTACAGAGGATCGCCGGTCTGTCAACCGATCAGGCGAAAAAAACTGTTCTCGTTCAATCGCTTAGCTTGAAAAAGCAGCCTTTGAATCAGCCTCGGGGGCATGCTGCACAAGGCTTTCAGCTCTATTGAAGGGCTCTGGCCGATTGAGGAAATAAATTCATCTTCCGATTTTTCTGGCGCCGGGCAGGAGAAATCAAACTACTGGTGCTATATACAGTTCTCGGTGAGATACTGTCGCCCTGTTTCGTGATCGACCTCTTGCTTCCATGAACTCTGCCTTTATATGACGCAGCGCAAAATCATCCACATCGACTGCGATTGCTTCTACGCCGCCATCGAAATGCGCGACGATCCGCAATTGGCCGGCAGGCCGATGGCGGTGGGCGGCTCGGCGGAGCGACGCGGGGTGATCGCCACCTGCAACTATGAAGCCCGTGCCTTTGGGGTGCGTTCGGCCATGTCCTCGCGGCATGCGCTGACGCTGTGCCCCGACCTGCTGATCGTCAAGCCGCGCATGGAGGCCTACCGGGAGGCGTCGAAAGAGATTCATACGATCTTTCGCGACTACACCGACCTCATCGAGCCTTTATCCCTGGATGAGGCCTACCTGGACGTCTCCGACAGCCCCAACTTTGCCGGCAGCGCCACCCGTATCGCCCAGGACATTCGCCGCCGGGTCTCCAATCAGCTGCATATCACGGTGTCGGCCGGGGTGGCGCCGAACAAATTCCTGGCCAAGATCGCCAGCGACTGGAAAAAACCCAACGGCCTGTTCGTGATCACCCCGGACCAGGTCGAGGACTTTGTTTCGGCCTTGCCGGTGAACAAGCTGCATGGCGTGGGCAAGGTCACCGCCGACAAGTTGGGACGCCTGGGCATCGTCAACTGCGAGACGTTGCGCGAATGGAGCAAGCTGGCGCTGGTGCGCGAGTTCGGCAGTTTTGGCGAGCGCCTGTGGAACCTGGCCCGGGGCATCGATGAGCGGCCGGTGCAGAACGACAGCCGTCGGCAGTCCATCAGTGTGGAAAACACCTACGACGTCGATCTGCCCGATCTGCAGAGCTGCCTGGATAAACTCCCGGAGCTGATGCAGACCCTGGCCGGGCGGATCGAACGAATCGACAGCAGCTACCGTCCGGGCAAGCCGTTCGTCAAAGTGAAGTTTCACGATTTTACCCAGACCACGCTCGAACAGGCGGGGGCAGGGCGGGACCTGGAGAGTTATCGGCAGCTTTTGACCCAGGCGTTCAAGCGCGGGGACAGGCCGGTGCGGCTATTGGGGATTGGTGTGCGTTTGCAGGATTTGCGTGGCGGGCATGAGCAGCTGGAGTTGTTCAGCCTTTCCTGAAAGCCCAAACACCCTGTAGCCGCTGCCGAGCCCCGAGGCTGCGATCGAGGTGGGCGGCATTCCGACGCAGTCCTCGCAGAGCCTGAGCGCGCGGTTTACCAGGAAGAACAGGTTGCCCGGTTTACGGCCGTTGGCCGATCGCAGCCTCGCAAGCTCGGCAGCGGCTACAGGTGTGGTGTGCCAGCCTGTAGCCGTTCCAAGTCAATGGGCGCCAGGATCGGCGACCAGGCGGCCGGCGTTCTTGGTCAGCGACTTGAGAAACTCGCTTTGCAGCTCCGGATCGTTGCGGGTCAGCTCGATCAGGCTCTGCTCCAGTTCGCTGGCTTCCTCTTCCAGACCCAGTTCGGAGAGACGCTTGACCCGGTGCACCCACTGGCTCACTTCGTCATCCTCGAGGTCGTCGAAGATCAGGTTGTGCGCTTCCAGTAGCTTGCCGCGCAGGGTGTTGCTGATGGCCAGCGACGAGTCGGAATGCACGTCGTCCTGGGCATCCGCGACGCTGATCTGCAGCTGGCCGATGTGGTTCAGGTCCTGCTCGGAAAACGGGCTGTCCAACAGGTTCAGGCGCAGTATGCCGTTGCGGTCGGTGCTCAGCTCATGGGTTTCCTTGCCGGCCTTGACCTGCACCGGGCGTTCGCTCCAGGGCAGGCTCGAATACTCCACGCGCTTGTCGCGCTGGACTTCATCGATCCCCGCCAGGTTCTGCTGCGCCCGACCGTGGGACTGCACGTTCATGAACGGGTTGAGCCCGGCCACGCCGTAGCTGATCCAGTCCTTGGTGACGCTGTCCGGCAGGTTGCCCAGGGTAAACACATTGACCACGTTGGCGCCGATACCGGCGACCACGGCTACCGCGCCCAGTGGGATCTCGTAGAGCTCCCGCCAGGGTTGATAGGGCGTGTAGCGATCGTAGCGGCGCGTGACTTCGAACTCGGTGACTTCGAAGGTCTTCTGCTCGTGGATGCGCACCCGGCGTTGCGGCAGCTCAAGCACCTTAGGCTCACCGACATCGATCTGCAGGCTGTGATCGAGCAATTTGCGCTCGACACGTTCCTCGTGCTCGCTGCGTTGCGACATCTGGTTGGCACAGCCGCTGAGCAACAGGGCGCCGCACAAGGCGGCGCCACCGAGGCTTAAGGTGTTTCGCTTGAACATGACTTCTCTATCTGGTTTCAGCGACGGATACGGGCTTGGAGGAAGGACAGCACGTCAGCCACTGGCAGCGCTTGCGCCTCGGCTTCGGTACGGCTCTTGTATTCCAGGTTGCCTTCGGCGAGGCCGCGGTCGCTGACCACGATCCGGTGTGGAATGCCGATCAGCTCCATGTCCGCGAACTTGATGCCCGGGCTGGTCTTCTTGTCGCGGTCGTCCAGCAGCACTTCGAAGCCGGCGGCGGTGAGTTGCGCGTACAGCTTGTCGGTGGCTTCGCGAACCTGCTCGGTTTCATAGCGCAGCGGTACCAGGGCGATCTGGAACGGGGCCAGGGCGTCGCTCCAGATGATGCCGTTCTCGTCGTTGTTCTGCTCGATGGCCGCAGCCACCACGCGGGACACGCCGATGCCGTAGCAGCCCATTTCCAGGGTGACCGGCTTGCCGTTCTCGCCCAGCACTTCGCACTTCATCGCCTTGCTGTACTTGTTGCCCAGCTGGAAGATGTGCCCGACTTCGATGCCGCGCTTGATTTCCAGGGTGCCCTTGCCGTCCGGGCTCGGGTCGCCGGAGACGACGTTGCGCAGGTCGGCCACGGTTGGGACCGGCATGTCGCGTTCCCAGTTGAAGCCGAAATAGTGCTTGTCGTCGACGTTCGCGCCGATACCGAAGTCGCTCATCAGGGCCACGGAACGGTCGACGATGATTGGCAGCGGCAGGTTCAGCGGGCCCAGGGAGCCGGCGCCGGCGCCGATGGCGTCACGCAGTTCGGCTTCCGAAGCCATGACCAGCGGGCTGGCGACGCCAGGCTGGTTGGCGGCCTTGATTTCGTTCAGCTCGTGGTCGCCACGGATGATCAGGGCGATCAGCTTGCCGGCTTCCTCGGCGTGCACCACCAGGGTCTTGACGGTCTTTTCGATCGGCAGGTTGTAGCCTTCCACCAGCTGCGCGATGGTTTTCGCGTCAGGGGTGTCGACCAGGCGCAGTTCTTCGCTCGGCGCCGGACGCGAGGTTTCCCGTGGCACGGCTTCGGCTTTCTCGATGTTCGCCGCGTAGTCGGAGCCGTTGCTGAAAACGATGTCGTCTTCGCCGGACTCGGCCAGTACGTGGAATTCGTGGGAGCCGGCGCCGCCGATGGAGCCGTTGTCGGCTTCGACCGGACGGAATTTCAGGCCCAGGCGGGTGAACACGTTGCAGTAGGCCTGGTGCATGCGGTCATAGGTGATCTGCAGCGATGCCTGGTCGGCGTGGAAGGAGTAGGCGTCCTTCATGATGAACTCGCGACCGCGCATCAGGCCGAAGCGTGGACGGATTTCATCGCGGAATTTGGTCTGGATCTGGTACAGGTTGATCGGCAGCTGCTTGTAGCTGCTCAGCTCGTTGCGGGCCAGATCGGTGATCACTTCTTCGTGGGTCGGGCCGGCGCAGAAGTCGCGACCGTGGCGATCCTTGAAGCGCAGCAGTTCAGGGCCGTACTCCTCCCAGCGACCGGATTCCTGCCACAGTTCAGCCGGCTGGGTGCTCGGCATCAACACTTCAAGCGAGCCGGCGGCGTTCATTTCTTCACGAACGATGGCTTCGACCTTGCGCATCACCCGCAGGCCCATCGGGAGCCAGGTGTACAGGCCCGAGGCCAGTTTGCGGATCATGCCGGCGCGAAGCATCAGCTGATGGCTGATTACGACCGCATCGGAAGGCGTTTCTTTCTGTGTGGCGAGCAAAAATTGACTGGTGCGCATGGTAGGCCGTTGTCGGTTGCTGAAGACTAGAAATGACGAAGCATTGTACGGGCGAGAACCGTTGGCGTACAGGATTGCGGCCGGGGGAGGTCGGGGCGCCGGATGAATGCCGGTATGCCCCGGGGTTTCCTAGGGTTCTTCGCTGATCGCAGTAGCGGGTGGAGGCGCGGGTGGCGTGGCTTCGGGCGCTTGCGGCGGTTCGGCGCGGCGGCTTTCCTGGAACCAGTGCAGGGCGATCAGGATCAGGGTCGGCACGCCGAGCAGAGCGGTGATCAGGAAGAAGTCGTGATAGCCGAACTTTTCCACCATGACCCCCGAATAACCGCCGATCAGGCGCGGCAACAGCAGCATGATCGAGCTGAGCAGGGCGTACTGGGTCGCCGAGAACTTCAGGTTGGTCAGGCTCGACAGGTAGGCGACGAAGGCCGAGGTGGCCAGGCCCGAGCTGAAGTTGTCCAGGGAAATGGTCACCACCAGCATCTGCAGGTTGGGGCCCATGTCGGCCAGCATCAGGAACAGCAGGTTGGTCGCGGCCGAGGCGGCGCCGCCGATGAACAGGATCGGCAGGATGCCGAAGCGCACGATCAGCAGGCCGCCCATGCCGGCGCCGACCAGGGTCATGATCAGGCCGAAAATCTTGCTGACGCTAGCGATCTGGTCCTTGGTGAAGCCCTGGTCGATGTAGAACACGTTGGCCATCACGCCCATCACTGTGTCCGACATCCGGTAGGTAGCGATCAGGCCCAGCAGCAGCAGGGCTTGCCAGCGGTAGCGCAGGATGAAGTCGTTGACCGGCGTCAGCACCGGGGCCAGGCCGCGGCGACCCATGGCCGACAGGCACAGCGCGGTCAGAATGGTGTAGAGAATGGCGCGCAGGAACGCCCGGTCTTCCAGCAGCAGGTCCAGCAGGCTGACACCTTCGAACAGCACGCTGGCGAAGTCGGTGTTGTACAGCTGGGTGAACATCGCCGGCACGGACACCAGCAGCACGATCAGCACGAATACCGACACCAACTGGTGCAAGAAGCTGTAGCGCCCGGCCGACAGCTGGGTGCGCAGCGGCACCGGCGGTTCGCGCATGAACAGGGTGGTCAGCAGGGCCGGGATCATCAGCACGCCGAACAGCACATAGGTGCCGGTCCAGGCCGAGTGCTTGTAGCTGAAACCGGTGGAGCCGAAACCTTCGGCAAAGAACAGGGCGCCAGCGGTGGCCAGCAGGGCGGCGACGCGGTAGCCGGACATATAGGCGGCGGCCAGGGCAGCCTGGCGGCTGTCTTCGGCGATTTCCAGGCGGTAGGCGTCCACCGCGATGTCCTGGGTGGCCGAGGCAAAGGCGACGATAACGGCAATGGCGATCAGCCAGGACAGGTGCTTTTGCGGATCGCAGAAACCCATGCCGATCAGCCCGAGTAGCACCAGCGATTGCGACAGGACCAGCCAGGAGCGGCGGCGGCCGAGTTTGCCCAGCAGGGGCAGGCGCCATTGGTCGAGCAAGGGCGACCAGACCCATTTGAAGGCGTAGGCCAGGCCGATCAGGCTGGCGTAGCCAATGGTCTCGCGGGCCACACCGGCTTCGCGCAACCAGACTGAAAGTGTCGAAAACACCAGCATGTAGGGCAGGCCGGCGGCGAAACCAAGCAGCAACAGCACGAGCGTCGAGGGGCTGGCATAGGCGGCGAGCGCGGCGCGCCAGGTTTTACGGGGCATGGGCTGGAGTCTGCCTCAAGAATTACGGAAACAAAGCGCGCACTCTAACCGCTGTGCTCTACCGGACGCCAGCCATGGCGCCGAATATCCACACGATTGTTCAGGATCGAGACACCTTCCATACGCAGTCGCGCGCGCTGTTCGTCGCCCGATGCACTGCCCACGGGCAGGCTGATGCGCCCGCCCGCGCCCAGTACACGGTGCCAGGGCAGGGTAGTGTCGGCGGGCAACCGGCTGAGGGTACGTCCCACCCAGCGTGCGGCGCGACCCAGGCCCGCCATTTCCGCCAGTTGTCCATAGCTGACTACCTTGCCTTCCGGGACCTGGGCCAGGGTCAGATAGAGCGCCGTGCGTCGGATTTCGGCGGGGCTTTGGTCGGCGTCGAGCGGTTCGATCACGTTCGGGTTTCCTGATGCAGGCCTGTAAACCGTCTGTAGGACAAAGGGTTTATTAACCGTTGAGGATTGAACTCACTATAGATAGTCGAGTCAGTCCCTACCTGAGGTTTTATTCATGTGGATAATGCCGGTTTTTTTCGCAAACTCGAGTCCTGTATCTGTTTATGTTGTCCAGAACCCTGTTGTGCCTTGCCGTTTTCAGTACCTCCACACCTTTACTCGCCGATACCGTCTGGTTGAAGAACGGTGACCGTCTGACCGGCAAGATCAACGTGTTCGATGGTGGCAAGTTACTGATCCAGACCGAGTATGCCGGGGCCATCCCGATCGACTGGAAGCAGGTCAAGACGCTGGAGAGCGATCAGGAGCTGCTGGTCAAGCAGGACGCCTACACCGGCGAGAAGGCCAAGTCCCTGCACGCGGCGGAAGACGGCAAGGTCACCCTGGCCAATGGAGATACGCCGAAGACCGTTGAACTGGCGAGCATCCAGCAGATCATGAAGCCCAAGCCAGTGGTCGAGGATCTGGTGTGGAAGGGCAATGTCGACATGGCGCTGGACTATCAGCGGGCGGAAAAGGACACCGACGACTACGACATCGACTTCAAGACCTCGGCGCGCCACGGCAAATGGCGACACACGGCGGAAGGCGAGTACAACCGCGAATTCCAGAACGATGTCGTCACCACCGACAACTGGCGCGCCGAATACGCACTGGACCGCTTCCTCACCGATAAGTGGTTCTGGCAAGGGCGGCTGAACTACAAGCGTGACAAGGTCGAGGATCTGGCCCGCCAGCGTGTGGTGGGTACCGGCCCGGGTTACCAGTTCTGGGATAACGAACTGGGGGCGTTCTCCCTGGGTTCGCTGCTCAACCGCACCGACTACGAGTACAAGGATGGCGGCAAAGACAACTTCTATTCCCTGGCCATGAAGTGGGACTACAACCGTTACCTGATTGGCAAGCGGGTCGAGCTGTTTACCAATGGCGAGGTGGGCAGGCCGCTGTCCAATATTGCCGATTACGCCCTGGATGCCGAAATCGGCCTGCGCTACAAGGTCACGGAGTGGGCGTCGCTCAACCTCAAGGCCGAACGGGACATCATCAGTGGCACCAAGGAGAGCGATCTCAACAAGACCCGTTACACCGCGGGGTTTGGCGTCGCCTGGTAAGCTCACAGGCCCTGAAATGAAGAAGTCCCGCGGTTTGCACCGGCGGGACTTTTTTGTTTGGCAGCGCAAGTGCTGTCTCAATAGCGCTGTGTCATGCCCGGCTCAACTGCATGCGCCTTGACGGGCGCCTGTCTGGTACTGGCATTCGCTCTGCAGGCTGCCGTCCTGGTTCCAGAGGCGCATCCAGCCATGCTCTTTGCCATCCAGGTAATCCGTAGATGATTCCATCTGACCGTTTTCGTACCAGGTAACGGCAGGGCCTTCGAGTTTCGCGTCCTTGTAGATCTTGTGATCCTTGAGCTGGCCGTTGTCGTACCACGCCTTGAAGTCGCCCTGCTCGCGGTGCTGTTCATCCCATTGCCACTGGAGGGTTTGCGCGCCCTGTTCGTTCCAGAGGGCATAACTGCGCTGGGTGCCGTGTTCGTCGTTGAATTGTTTCTGCTTTACCTTGCCGTTGGGGTGGTACTGGATTTGCCAGCCCACGGGCTGGTTGTCGACGAAATCGACTGTGCTTTCCAGGGTGCCGTCAGGGTAGTAGGACAGGCTCGGGCCGACTTTCTTGCCGGCAACGAACTGTCCGCTGTCTTTGATCTGGCCATCCGGGTAGTAGCTGATAGCTGGGCCGTCCGGCAGATCTGCACGGTAGCTGATGCGCCCGACCCGCTTGCCGTTCTCGTCGTACTCCAGGTATTCGCCGTCGACGCGTTTGCCCTGGCGCCAGTTGTAGGAGTCGGCGACTTTGCCATTGTCGTGATAAGTGCTCTGCCAGCCCTCGAGGAGACCGTCCCGATAGTTCGAGCGTTTAACCACGACACCGCTCTCGGAGTAGGTCAGCGCCTCGCCCTGGCGTTTGCCATTGAGGTCATAACCAACGCTGTGGCGGACCTGTCCGTCCGGGTAGTAGGTTTTCGAGGCGTGAACAGCCTGGCCCGAAACGAAGTCCTCGGCGCTGACGAAATAGTCCCGGCGCAGGGTGCCTGACTCGACGTAGAAGATTTTTGCGTTCCAGGCCTTTTGCCGGTCGTCGTAGCTCATCGGCATCGTCAGGAAATACGAGGCCTGGCCTTGGCCTGTCGGCGCATAGTGTTCGTCGAGGTAGAGCTTGCCGTCGACCAGGGAGGCTGTCAGTTCAGCGCACTCCTGGGCGGTGCAGGGCCGCACTTTTTCGAAAAAGGCTCGTTTTCCGTCGCAGTCTGAAAGTGTCAGCAAAAGTGGGGTCTGATCATCGATCAGCTGCTGGATTTCTTCCAGGACCTGGCCGAACGACTCCGCGGGGATGCCTGAGGATTCCGGCGTGAGGTAAACCTCGTTGCTGCCGCAACGATGGGCGCTGGAAAGCTCCAGCAGCACTGCGCGCCGCAACTCGGGTTGTTGTGTCGAGTCCTTGGCAATGTAGCTGGCGTTGCTGTCCATGCCGACGATGACCGTTGGATGGTCGGGGCGAGGTGTGGCGTTGAGTGCGAGAGGGAGGGCGAGTGTGAGCACCGCTGCGCTCAACAACTTCCAGTGTCTGAACGGCATCCTGCTATTTCCATATGATTGTCCGAGGGGGCGGATCATATAGCGTGGGTGCCATTAAGCAAAAACATCCGGGCACAAAAAAGCCCCGCTTTGAGGGCGGGGCTTTTTACTGTTTCAGTACAAGTTAGATAACTTGAACTTCTTCAGCTTGCATGCCTTTCTGACCGCGGGTAGCGATGAAAGAAACCTGTTGGCCTTCTTTCAGGCTTTTGAAGCCGTCGGATTGGATAGCTTTGAAGTGTACGAACAGGTCGTCACCGGATTGTGGAGTGATGAAGCCGAAGCCTTTTTCATCGTTGAACCACTTAACGGTACCGGTTTGGCGATTAGACATGGTGTATCTCCTTGGACAAAGTTAACTGCGACTCAGGAAAAGCCCTGGCCGAGACTGAGTGCAAAGAGCAGGAAAAATTCTTGGAGATGGTTGGATCGAAATTCAACATCGTGTAGAGATTCTCAGTGACACAAGCAGCACAGTGGCGCCACCTTAACCCTTTTTCCGGAACCTGCCAATGTTCTTTGCCAAGGATTCGCGCTTTTAGTGACTGGCGGTGCCGTACATAGCCTCCAGCCCGCAAGTATTGCGGCTTTCAGCGAGAAAAGCGGTGCAGACTTTGAACCCGCAGGCGCACCCCGGTAAGATGCCGGACAGATTTTTTCCACCTCGCTATTTCAGGACACCCGCCATGAGCATCAAATCGGACAAGTGGATTCGCCGCATGGCGCAAGAGCACGGCATGATCGAACCTTTCGTGGAGCGCCAGATGCGTGGCGAAGGCTCGGATCGGCTGATTTCCTTCGGTGTCTCGAGCTACGGCTACGATGTGCGTTGCGCCGATGAGTTCAAGGTGTTCACCAACATCAATTCGGCCACCGTCGATCCGAAAAACTTCGACGCCGGCAGCTTCGTCGACATCAAGAGCGACGTGTGCATCATTCCACCCAACTCCTTCGCCCTGGCCCGCACAGTCGAGTACTTCCGCATTCCGCGCAACGTGCTGACCATCTGCCTGGGTAAAAGCACCTACGCCCGTTGCGGCATCATCGTCAACGTCACCCCTCTCGAGCCTGAGTGGGAAGGCCATGTGACCCTGGAATTCTCCAACACCACCACCTTGCCGGCGAAGATCTACGCCAACGAAGGCGTGGCGCAGATGCTGTTCCTGGAGTCCGACGAAGAGTGCGAAGTGTCCTACAAGGACCGTGGCGGCAAGTACCAGGGCCAGCGTGGCGTGACCCTGCCGCGTACCTGACTCCGTCGTCTGACGAATAGCGGGAATTCCTCAGCGGGCAGATACTCTAACCAGAGGACTGCCCCGGTTTGCGCACAGCGGACCGTGCTTAGCTCAGGAGTGCCCCATGAAGATCGATCCGCTTATAAGCGCCACACTTGCCAGACTTGAGCCCAATCAGGTCGGCGTCCTGGCCTGGTCACTGCTGGCGCACCCCAGTGTGGCAGGCGGCATTCCCGGTCAGCCCGACCCGGATACCCCGCAACCCGCCGAGCCGACCGAACCAGGCGAGCCGACCTTGCCGGACGAGCCTCCTCCCGCTCCTGTCGCCTGATTGACGCTACCCCCCAGAAAAAGGCCAGCCCGCCGAACCTCATCGAGGTCCCGGCGGGCTGGCCTTTATCCATAGGGCTTACTTCAGGTTACCGCTGAGGAACTGCTGCAAGCGCTCGCTCTTCGGATTGCCCAGCACCTCTTCCGGCGCGCCTTCCTCTTCCACCAGGCCCTTGTGCAGGAACAGCACCTGGCTCGACACCTTGCGGGCGAAACTCATTTCATGGGTGACCATGATCATGGTCCGGCCTTCCTCGGCCAGGCCCTGGATCACCTTGAGCACTTCGCCCACCAGCTCCGGGTCGAGGGCCGAGGTGGGTTCGTCGAACAGCATCACTTCCGGCTCCATCGCCAACGCCCGGGCAATCGCCACCCGCTGTTGCTGGCCACCGGAGAGAAAGGCCGGGTACTGGTCGGCTACCCGGGGGAGCAGGCCGACCTTGTCCAGGTAGCGCCGGGCGCGCTCCTCGGCGTCCTTCTTGCTGACGCCCAGCACCCGGCGCGGGGCCATGGTGATGTTCTCCAGCACCGTCATGTGGCTCCACAGGTTGAAATGCTGGAACACCATGGCCAGGCGCGTGCGAATCCGCTGCAGTTCGTCGGCGTCGGCCACGTGCATGCCGTGGCGGTCCTTGACCATGCGGATCGGCTGGCCGTCCAGGCTCATGGCGCCGTCGTCCGGGGTTTCCAGGAAGTTGATGCAGCGCAGAAAGGTACTTTTACCCGAGCCGCTGGCGCCGATCAGGCTGATCACGTCGCCGGTCTTCGCCTTGAGCGAAACACCTTTGAGCACTTCATTGTCGCCGTAGCATTTATGCAGGCCTTCAATGGTCAGTTTGTACATGGGGCATGCATCCTCAAGGCGAAAGTAGGTAGCCGCTGCGATAGGCTTCGCGGCCGGCGACATGGGCGATCACCATGCCGGCCGTGGCCATGCGGCGCAGCGAGCGGGCGTAGAGCAGGCCGGCGCAGCTGCAATGAACGGGGGTGACGCGATCGTTGATCGGGTCGATGACTTCGGCCACCTGTTGCCCGGCTTCCAGGTACTCCCCGGGCAGGGCGGTGAACACCAGCAGGCCGCCCACGGGCGTGGCCACCGGCTCCACGCCGGCCAGCGGCGTGGCCGAGTAGGGCAGATCGGGCAGGGGCGGAGCCTCGCCGGCGATGGCGCCGAAATGGCCCAGGTAATCCAGTATGGCCTGGCAATCCCGGCTGGCCAGGTTGTGGTTGACGTCGCCCTGGCCGCGCAGCTCGACGGTGACCGAGAAGCTGCCCAGGGGAATGGCGAAGCGCTCGCCGAAACGCTGCTGCAATTGCCACCAGAGCAGGGTGAAGCATTCGTCGAACGACTGGCCGCCGGAGTCGGTGGCCAGCAGGCTGGCTTGCGAGCCGATGTAGCGGGCCAGCGGCTCGACCTGCGGCCAGGCCTCGGGCGTGGTGTACAGATGGGTTACGGCTTCGAAATCGCAGTGCAGGTCCAGCACCATGTCCGCGTCGCAGGCCAGGCGCTGCAAGGCCAGGCGCTGGGACTGCAACTGAGTGCCGGCGGTCTGCCGGGCCAGGGCGTCGCGCAGGCTGGCGCGGATGATTTCGCGGTTGTGCCGTGGGTCGTCGCCCAGTTGGCCTTCGATGTCGTTGCCGACTTCTTCGCCGAGGTCGAGGAACCAGCGGTTGAAGTTCTGCCCGCTTTCCAGCTCGTAGCGGCCCAGCGGCACGTCCATCAACACCTGTTCCAGGCCGGCCGGGTTGGCCACCGGCACCAGGACGATTTCGCTGCGCAGGCGGCCCTGGGCCTCCAGTTCCGCCAGGCGCGCCTTGAGGTGCCAGGCCACGAGCATGCCCGGCAGTTCATCGGCGTGCAGCGATGACTGGATGTAGATCTTGCCTTCGGCCCGCTCGGGGCCGAAGTGAAAGCTGTGGATCTGGCGCGAGGTCCCCGGCACCGGGGCGAGCAGATCATGAGTCTGTTGGCGCATGGATGATGATTTGCCTTGTTCTAGTGGGTCGGCCCGAGGAAGGCCAGCCAGCGGCGTTCGGCGAGACGGAACAGGCCGACCAGCGCGAAGGTCACGGTGAGGTAGATCAGCGCGGCGATGCCGAAGGACTCGAAGGTCATGAAGGTTGCCGAGTTGGCGTCGCGGGCGACTTTCAGCACATCCGGGATGGTCGCGGTGAAGGCCACGGTGGTCGAGTGCAGCATCAGGATCACTTCGTTGCTGTAGTAGGGCAACGAGCGGCGCAGGGCCGAGGGCATGATCACGTAGGCGTACAGTTTCCAGCCGCTGAGGCCGTAGGCCTTGGCCGCCTCGACCTCGCCGTGGGCCATGCTGCGGATCGCCCCGGCGAAAATCTCCGTGGTGTAGGCGCAGGTGTTCAGGGCGAAGGCGAGGATGGTGCAGTTCATCGCGTCGCGAAAGAACGCATCGAGCATGGGCTGGGCGCGGACCGCGGCGATGCTGTAGATCCCGGTGTAGCAGATCAGCAGCTGGATATAGAGCGGCGTGCCGCGAAACAGATAGGTATAGAACTGCACCGGCCAGCGTAGGTAGAGCTTGGGCGAGACCCGGGCGATGGACAGCGGGATCGACACCAGGAAACCGATGAAGATCGAGGCGCTGAGCAGCCACATGGTCATCGCCAGGCCGGTGACGTTGTAGCCGTCGCTGTAGAGGAAGGGTCTCCAGTATTCCTGCAGGAGCTCAATCATCGCACCGCCTCCCGCGAGCCCGCGGCATAACGGCGTTCGAGCCAGCGCAGGACGATGTTGGAGGCGCTGGTGATGACCAGGTAGATCAAGGCCGCCAGGACCAGGAAGTAGAACAGCTGATAGGTGCTCTTGCCGGCATCCTGGGCCGCCTTGACCAGGTCGGCGAGGCCGATGATCGACACCAGCGCGGTGGCCTTGAGCATCACCATCCAGTTATTGCCGATACCCGGCAGGGCAAAACGCATCATCTGCGGAAACACCACGAAGCGAAAACGCTGGCCACGCTTGAGGCCGTAGGCGGTGGCGGCTTCGATCTGCCCGCGCGGCACGGCGAGGATGGCGCCACGGAAGGTTTCGGTGAAGTACGCCCCATAAATGAAGCCCAGGGTGATGACCCCGGCGCTGAACGGGTCGATCTCGATGTATTCCCATTCCATGAAGTTGGTGAAGGTGGTCAGCCAGGTTTGCAGGCTGTAGAAAATCAGCAGCATCAGCACCAGGTCCGGTACGCCGCGGATCAGCGTGGTGTAGAGCTGGGCGGGCAGGCGCAGCAGGCCCAGCTGCGAGAGTTTGGCGCTGGCGCCGAGCAGGCCGAGCAGGACGCTGAGTAACAGCGACAATACCGAGAGTTTGATGGTCATCCAGGTGCCTTCCAGCAACAACGGACCGAACCCCTTGAGGCTGAAGGCGGAAAGCCCAAGGGTTTGCAGAAGTTCTTCGAACATAAATCAGAGACCTGTGGCGATAAAAAAGGCGCCCATCGAGGATGGGCGCCAGGACCTTATTTACCGCTGTAGAGATTCAGATCGCCAAAGTGCTTTTTCTGAATGGTGGCGTAGGTGCCATCGTCGTGTAACGCTTTGATACCTTTATCCAGAAGGGCCTTGAGCTCTTTGTTACCTTTGGAGATACCGATAGCTGTCTTGGACGGCAGCAGCGGGCTGTCCACCGGTTTGCTCACCTCGTAGTCGGCGCCCTGTGGCGACTTCAGGAAGCCCAGTTCGGCTTGCAGCATGTCCTGGATCGACGCATCGAGGCGCCCGGAAATCAGGTCGGCATACACCTGGTCCTGGTTCTGGTAGGCCTGGGTCTTCACCCCGGCCTTGTCCAGCACGGCCTTGGCGTAGGCTTCCTGGATAGTGCCCTGCTCGTAGCCGACGGTTTTGCCCTTGAGCGATGCGGTGTCTTCGGTCAGGCCGGAACCTTTCTTGAACACGAAGGAAGTCGGGCCGGAGAACAGTTCGTTGGAGAAGTCGATGACTTTCTCGCGGGCCGGAGTGACGGTCATGGACGAGATCACGCCGTCGAATTTATTGGCTTTGAGGCCCGGGATCATGCCGTCGAAGTCGCTTTCGACCCATTTGCACTTGACCTTCAGTTCGGCACAGATGGCATTGCCCAGATCGATGTCGAAGCCGACCAGGCTGCCATCGGCGGCCTTGGATTCAAAAGGTGCGTAGGACGGGTCAACGCCGAAGCGCAGTTCCTTGTATTCCTTGGCCAGCGCGGAACCGGCGGCCATGCAGAGAGCCAGTGCAGAAAGGGTCAGCAATGCTTTTTTCATTATTAAATCCCTAAAAACCAATATGAGCGCTTGTGGCGCATTAGTACTGTTACTGCAACGCGTCAGACTTAATGAAAGTAGCAATTTCCGAACCAGAGTCCCGAACAACTGTTTTAAAAGGTGGTGCGAGAGCCTGCCGTGCGTCGGCCGCGCCCCAAAAAAGAGCGTGTGGGAAGCCTTGCATCAATAGGGCGCGTGGGCGATTTCGCGCAGGAAAGGGCGCGGCTGCCGGGAGCGTGGCAGGGCCGGATCGGCGAGGGGAGTGAAGCGTTACCGGGCTCAAGCCCGCCCCTTGTGGAGAGGGGCGGGCTGGCCGGTGTTACTTGCCTGGCGCCAGGGTCAGGCGGGTCTTGCCGTAGAGGCGGTCGAAGTTCTGCGGTTGCAGCGGCAAGCTCAGGTACTGGCCCTTGAGCCAGGCGTCGATGCCGTTCAGGTAGTTCGGGCTGGCCGGGTTGCCCGACTGGCCGCTGCTGTTGATGACGCTCAGCGGTTCGCTCTGGCCGAAATCGACGATCAACCGTAGCGCCGGCGCCTCGGTCACCGTGAAGTCCTGGCCCCAGCGGTACGGCGAGCTGTTCAGGGTGCTGTGATCGCCACCGGCCTGCAGCGGCCCGCGAACGACCTGGCCATTGGCGTTCTTCCAGTGGTAGCTGTGCAGCTTGCCCCATTGCCAGGCCCTGCGGTCGCCACCCAGCTGGCTTTCACCGGCGCTGATGGCGGCGGCCAGGCTGCGGGCGAGGATCGCCGGCTTGTCTTCTTTCTGTGGGGTACGGCTGTCATCCCAGAACGGGCTGTCTTCCTGGCCCAGCAAATGGTCGGCCTGGGCCGAGTAGGACAGCGCGCCGTTGGCCACCAGGGCCTTCCAGGCCGGGCTGGATTCCGAACCCAGTTTGTCGAGGAAGATCTGCCGGGCGCTTTCCTGCAGGAACAGCTCATAGATCGCCGCATCGGCCGATACCGGGCTGAGTTTGCCGTCGAACGCCATCAGGCGGCTGTAGGCCTCGCGGGCCTTGCTGCGCTCGGCTTCGGGCAGGGCGTCGATGGCTTTCTTCAGGGGCTGCGCCATGCCGGGGGCTTCGAACATCTTCTTCAGCTTGGCGGCGAAGGGGGTGGTCTGGTCGTACTGCATGGCGATCATGCTGCGGCCGTCGTGCTTGCCGCTGCCGGCCAACTCGGCCAGGCGTTCGCCACGCTCGGGGTAGTACCAGGAGTTGGACAGCTGCATGCCATAGCCGTGGGGGATGATCCGCTGGTTGGCGGTGCCCAGCCAGCCCTGGGCCGGGTCCTGGTCATAGGGGTGGAGCATCGGGTCGGCATAGCCGTCCCAGTCGTAACGGCCTTCCCAGCCCGGCGACGGCAGCAGGCCTTCGCCTTCACGGCGGTTGGGGAAGCGGCCGGTGACCTGCCAGCCGATATGGCTGGCATCGGCGAACAGCATGTTCAGGCCGATAGCGCGGATCTCGCGGCTGGCGTCGGAGGCTCGCTCCACGTTCTGCGCCCGCGACAGGTCGAAAAACGCGTCCAGGCTCTTGTCGTCCTTGAGGTCCGGCTGTTGCAGGGCCAGGCCGTAGCCGCCGCTCAGGTTGCTGGCGCTGTTGAGCAGGGCGCCGTGACGGGTTTCATAGACCACCTCGCGAATCGGCCGCTGGCCTTTGACGAAGTAGGTTTCGTTGCGCACCACGGCCGGCAGCCATTTGCCGTTGGCTTCGTAATACAGCGCATTGCCCTGGCGCTTGAGTTTTTCCAGGAACAGGTCCTGGTTGTCGCCCGCGACCGAGGTCATGCTCCAGGCCACCTTGCCGTTGAAGCCCTGGATGATCATCGGCAGGCCGGCGATCGAGGCGCCCGCGGCCTGGTACTTGGGCGCGCGGATCTGCACCAGGTTCCATGCCGGCGAGTGGCTGTCGGCGGCCAGCAGGCTTTTGCCGCTGCGGCTGCGCTGGGGAGCGATGGCCCAGTTGCTGGCGCCGGCGACGCTCAGCGGGTTGAGTTCGCCAAGCTTGCCGGCGGCGGCACTGATTTCGCTCAAACCCGGGACATTCAGATTGAGGCCCTTGAGCTTGTCGCTCTCGGCCAGCGGCAGCGCTTCGTCCGGGTAGCTCGGGGTCAGCCAGGCGAGCTTGTCGGCGCCAACTTTCTGCGCCAGCACCAGGGCGTTGATTTCTTCCGGCAGGTTGGCCGACTGGCTGAAGTTCAGCAGGCAAAAGATCAGCGCCGAATCTTCCGGTTTCCAGTATTCGGGCTTGTAGCCGGTGGCGGCCAGGTCTGGCGGCAGCTTGTCGCGGTAGCGGAACAGGTAGGCGTTGACCCCGCGGGCGTAGACCTCGAAGAAGCGCTTGATCCTCGGGGACGAGGCTTTGTACAGCTCGCCGGCACTGTTCTTCAGGTTGACCGCGCGCATGTAGCGGTCGACGTCCAGCACGTCGGCACCGGACATCTCGGCCAGCCGGCCCTGGGCCAGCAGGCGCAGGGTCACCATCTGGTTGATCCGGTCGCTGGCGTGCACGTAACCCAGGGCGAACAGCGCATCGTGGAAGGTGCTGCTTTCGATCAGCGGCATGCCCATGGCATTGCGCCGGACCGAAACGTTCTGGGCCAGGCCCTTGAGCGGTTGCACGCCGGAGGTCGGCGGCAGGCTGTCCTGGGTGTTCCATGACTGGCAACCGGCCAGGCTGAGAACGCCGGCCACTGCCGCGGCAACGCCGAACCGGGGAAGAAAATGTGAGAAGGCTGGCGAGGCCATGGCAAAGCTCCTGCGGGGGGGTAGCGTCGATAAAGGCGCTACGTTAGTGAGCAGGCGAGTGCCGCGCAAGCGGGGGCTGAGAGTATTTCTGCGTTGCCGGATAAATAGCCCGCGCCGGCCGTTCGGTAGTTGCCCGGAACAGAGCAGCCACTGCTGTTTGCCGGCCGGCAGTGGACTATCGGGCCTCAGGATTTGGGTGGGTTGATCCGGGCGGCGATGGCATAGGCGCGCGCGGTCGCGGGGCGATCGAGGATGCGGTTGAACCAGCGGTGCAGGTTGGGGAAGTCTTCCAGGTTCTGGCTTTGCCACTTGTGGGAGACGATCCACGGATAGATCGCCATGTCGGCGATGCTGTATTCGCTGCCGGCGACGAAATCGCGGTCCGCCAGGCGTCGGTCCAGCACCCCGTACAAGCGCGCGGTTTCATCGACGTAGCGTTTGATCGCGTAAGGGATTTTCTCCGGGGCGAACTGGCTGAAATGGTGGTTCTGCCCGGCCATCGGTCCCAGGCCGCCCATCTGCCAGAACAGCCACTGCAAGGCTTCCTGGCGTCCACGCAGGTCCTTGGGCAGGAACTGCCCGGTCTTTTCCGCCAGGTACAGCAGAATCGCCCCGGACTCGAACAGCGACAGCGGCGCACCGCCATCGGCAGGCTGATGATCGACGATGGCGGGGATCCGGTTGTTCGGCGCGATCTTCAGGAACTCGGGCTTGAACTGCTCGCCCTGGCCAATGTTGACCGGGTGCACGCTGTAGGGCAGGCCGGTTTCCTCGAGGAACAGGGAAATCTTGTGGCCGTTGGGGGTGGTCCAGTAATACAGGTCGATCATGGGACTCTCCAGGTAAACGAAGGACATTCTGTTACGGATAGCCAACAGTGGTATTCGGTGGTCCGGTCTACGTTCGACGGCTTGCCTGTCTGGAGAGGTGATGTTGAAGTGCGTGGAATTCAATGACCCGACACGAGAAAAGTCAGCATGGAGCTTCAGACCAATGCAGCGCTGATCCTGATCGATCAGCAACAGGGCATCCTGCACCCCAGGCTTGGGCGGCGTAACAACCCCGAGGCCGAGGAGCGCATCGCCGAGTTGCTGGCTTACTGGCGCCAGACCACGCGGCCGCTGATCCATGTGCAGCACCTGTCGCGCAGCGAGCAGTCGGTGTTCTGGCCGGGGCAGTCGGGGGTGGAGTTTCAGCAGCGGTTTTTGCCGCAGGGCGCTGATGCGGTGATCCAGAAGCAGGTGCCGGACGCCTTCTGCGCCACGACCCTGGAGGCCGATTTACGCAAGGCCGGGATCGGCCAGCTGGTGATTGTCGGTGTGGCGACCCACAACTCGGTGGAATCGACGGCGCGGACCGCCGGCAATCTGGGGTTCGATACCTGGGTGGTGGAAGACGCCTGCTACACCTTCGACAAGGTCGACTTTTTCGGCCAGGCCCACAGCGCCGAGGAGGTGCATGCCATGTCGCTGGGCAACCTGCATGGCGAGTATGCGACGGTGATCGATTCGAGACAGATCCTGCGACGTGATCTGTAGGAGCGAAGCTTGCTCGCGATGCAGGCGACTCGGTTAATCGAGTTGATCTCATCGCGAGCAAGAGCTAGGCGCCCCCTTGCTCCTACATAGAAGCAGGACAAAGACACAGCATTACGGCATCAGGCGCCGTGACACTTCTTGAATTTCTTGCTGCTGCCGCATGGGCAAGGGTCGTTGCGGCCGACATCTTTCAAGGCGTTGCGCACCGGCTCCTGGTGAGCGTGGTTGCAATGCGGACCGTGAACATGGCCGTGGTCGTGATCGTGGTGGTCATGATCGTGGTTGCAGTCAGGGCCATGGACATGGGGTTGCTGGGTCATCGAGGTTGCTCCGGAATAAAATCGGCGGGAATTATCTCGCCTTTGCGCGCCAGGTGCACGTCATGGCCGATGAATAATCCGGTTTCCAGCAAACCGTCCAGGCGATAGGGGATCGGTTGCTGCGGTTCCTTCAGCCATTTCACCACCTGGCGTATCTGCGGCCACAGGTTGGTGCGCACGGGGACCTGGAAGTAGGCGCTGTGCTTGGGGCCGATGGTGAACCAGTGTTCATGTTCCCCCTCCGCCAGCAACACGTCGCCGAGATGAATCCGGTATTCCAGGGCGCGGACGGTCAGGTCGGCATCGTTGGGGTTGTCGACGCGAAAGTGCAGGCGCAAACGCTGCTCCAGCAAATTCGCCTTGATCACCTCGACCTTGACCAGGTGCACCTGCGGGTCGAGGGTGTTGTCGACGAACCACGAGGCACAGCCTGAAAGCGCCAGCACCGTGAGCAGTCCGAAGGTCCGTAGTGCGCGCAGCTGAACGACCATGGCGTTACTCCGTTTGAACTCCCAGTCTAGCAACCGCGGAGCGCACGCGAGGACAGGCTCAGGGGCGGGGATTCAGCTGGCGAAATAGCTGGCGCAGCACTTCTTGAATTTCTGCCCGCTGGCGCAGGGGCAGGCATCGTTGCGGCCGGCCTTGAGTTGCACGGTCGGGTCGATGAAATACCAGTGCCCGCTGTTCTGCACGAAGGATGAGCGTTCGCGATGGCTGTGTTCGCCAGTGTTGTCGTGCCAGCGTGCGGTGAAGGTGACGAAGGCGTGTTCCGGCTGGCCGCCGAAGACTTCCGAGCTTTCGACTTCCAGGCCCAGCCAGGTGCTCTGCGCGCTCCAGTCGCTGATGGACTGGCGGTCCAGGCCGCTCTGTTGTGCCGGCAGCGTGGTGGCCACCAGGTAATCCACCAGGCCCAGCACGTAGGCACTGTAGCGCGAGCGCATCAGGGCCTCGGCGCAGGGCGCGGGGTGGCCGGCATGGTAGTGGCCGCAGCAGGCGTCCAGCAGGTTGCCGCTGCCGCAGGGACAAATAGAGGTACTCATCGCATTACCACCAGTACTTTCCGAAGTTTTCCGGATTCGCCCAGAACCTGGAGTTGAGCCAGTCGGGCACTTGTTTGTATTCAAGCAGATCGTAGGTGAACAGGGTCAGGACCTGTTCGTCGCGCTGGAAACGTTCGCTGGCCTGCAGGGCCAGGGAGAAAAAGTCGGTCTCCTTCCAGCCGCAGGCATTCAGGTCGGCCAGTACCGCGATGCGGCTGGCGTTGAGATTGCGGATCCCGCCGAGCAGGTTCAGGCCGTCGCGCTTGGGCAGATGCTCCAGGCAGTCGACCGCCAGCGCCAGGTCGAAACGGCGCGCCGCCAGTTCCGCCGGCAACGGGCCGGGCGCGGTCTGGGCGATGACGGTTTCGGGGCGAGCCTGGCGAAAAGCCTCCAGGGCTGGAAACCCGCTGGCGCCGATCAACAGCAGCTGTCGTGGGGCGTAGCGGTCGAGCAGGGCGGCCAGGGCCTGCTGGGGCGTGCGCGAAGAAATACCTGCGGTCATCGAAGTTCCTCAATCTTTGAGTGGCAAAGACTAGCCTGCCCGGACCCGCGGGCCTAGAGCCGTTTTGTCTGAAATGACAGCCGTTCCTGGGCAAATCCAGGGGCAAAGCCCGCCAGCCTGATGCTGGCGGAGATTTAAAGCCAGGTCTTTACTCCCCCAATCGGTTCTAAGCCGATTCCCTCAGGAGATAACTAGATGAGCATAGTTCGGACAGCATTACCCTTGGTTCTGCTAACCAGTGTGTTGACTGGTTGCGCAGGTTTGCAGAAAACCGATTGGCCGACCTGCGCTGCTGTCGGGGGTGTCGGTGGGGCTGCGTTGGGCGCGATTGAAAGCTCGTCCTGGGCGGGATACGGCGCCTTGCTGGGCGCCGGCGTCGCGGCCGGTTATTGCTGGGTGCATGGAGATGGCGACGAAGACGGCGATGGCGTGCCGGACAGCCGCGACAAGTGCCCTGGCACGCCTAAAGGCGTGCAGGTGGACGCCAACGGTTGCCCGCCAGAACCTGTAGCCGTGGTCGAGGAAGTGGTGGTGGTCAAGGAAGAGACCATTGTCATCCGTGACGTGCACTTCGAATTCGACTCGGCCAAATTGACGGCCGCCGACAAAGCCAAGCTCGACACCATCGCCACGCGCCTGAAACAGGAAGCCCCGAGTGCGCAGTTGCGCGTGACCGGGCACACCGACAGCGTGGGCAGCGATGCCTACAACCAGCGCCTCTCGGAAAAACGCGCGCGTTCGGTGACCGAGTACCTGATCAGCGCGGGCGTACCCCGCAGCAGTTTCGTTTCGGTAGTCGGTGCCGGCGAGAGCCAACCGGTCGCGGATAACAAGACCGCCGACGGCCGGGCGATGAACCGGCGCACGGAAATCAAAATCAACCGCTGATTGCCAGGCGTGATTGCCTGGCATGGGCGGCTTGTGCAGCCGCCCATGCGGGTCTTTACTCCTGTGTGACCGGTATGGGCCGGTGACACAGGAGCATTCATGATGAGTCTTCTCGCGCGAGCCGCCTTGCCGGTTCTACTGCTCGGCAGCCTGCTCACAGGCTGCGCTACCCACAGTGACGGCACTGCCCCCCTCAACCAGCGTACGTGGCCAATCTGCAGCCTGCTCGGCGGCCTGGTGGGCGGTGGCCTGGGCGCCATTGAAAGCGGTGGCTGGGCCGCGGGTGGCGCGGCGCTCGGCCTGGTGACCGGTGGCTTGATCTGCTACGCCCAGGATGGCGACAAGGACGATGACGGCGTGTTCGACCGCCGTGACCGTTGCCCGGATACCCCGGCCAATACCCCGGTCGACAATCGTGGCTGCCCGTTGCCGCAATACCCGGCCGCACCCGCAGCCGAGCCGGCGGCGCAATCCGAGGTGATCACCCTCAGCGATCAGGGCGATGTGCTGTTTGCCTTCGACTCGACGGAACTGACACCCGAAGCGCAAAACCAGCTGCAGGGGCTGCTGGCCAAGCTTCAGGGTGCCGACGTGCAGAGCATCAAGGTGGTCGGCCACACCGACAGCCAAGGGACGGATGAATACAACCAGAAACTGTCCGAACGCCGCGCCAGCAGCGTCGTCGCATTCCTCCTGAGCCAGGGCCTGGCACCGGACAAACTGACCAGCCAGGGCAAGGGCGAGAGCGAGCCGGTCGCCGACAACGCCACCGAAGAAGGGCGGGCGCAGAACCGTCGGGTGGAGCTGCATATTCAGCGTTGATCACCAGGCGCCAGGGCGGCTTGGCAGGGAGCGGCGGGAGAATTTTCGCCGCCCTCTGGCTTATGCCTCGCCGAAGTCGTTACTGTGCGCGCAAAGAAAAACTCGCAAAGGGGGGCATATGAAGGTGTTTTGGGGGCTGGGCAAGTTGTTGACGCTGCTGTTCTGGTTGCTGGTGCTGGTCAATCTGGTCATCCCGCTGATCAATCCGATTCATCTGTTGATCAATCTGGCAGGCAGCCTGTTGCTGCTGACCCACCTGATGGAGCTGCTGCTGTTCAACGGCAGCCTCAAGGGCCGTGCCCACCCTTGGCGAGATCGCCTGCAGATCCTCCTGACCGGCATTTTCCATCTGCAGACCTTCAAGGCGGCGAAGCCCGTGGAGGTCGGCCATGCGTAAGCTCTGCCTGCTCGCCGTGCTATGCAGCCCACTGGTCCAGGCCCAGGTGGTGACGGTCGAGACCAACTCCCTGATGCGCCTGCCCAACACCACCAGCAGCCTGCAACTGGAGCGCCTGGAAGTGGCCGACTACGGCACCTTGCTGATCCCCTCCAATGTCACCGAGGTTAAGGTCGGCGAGTTGCGCCTGGGGCGTGAAGCGCGGATCACTATCGTTCCGGGCGAACAAAGCCTGCAGTTGAACGTCGCCCATGCCGACCTGGAGGCCGGCAGCCAGATCACCTCCCGCGGGGCTCCGGGGACTTACCAGAAGGCGGCCAAACCCGGGCGCAACCTGAATCTGCGTATCGCCTCGCTGCAGGCCGGGGAACTCTCGGTGGATGCACGCGGCGGCACTGGCGCGCCGGGTTATGTCGGCCTCGATGGCGCCAACGGCGAAGAGCCGGGGTGCACCTGGGGCCAGGCCGGGCGTGGCGCCGATGGCGACAACGGCGGTGACGGTCAGCCGGGGGCGGCGGGTGCCCAGGTGCGGGTCGAGCTGCCGCGCGATTACCCGGCAGAGCAGATCAAGGTCTGGGTCGATGGCGGGGCCGGCGGTGTGGCCGGTGCGGGCGGCAAACCCGGGGCCGGCGGCAAGTCCAAGGGCTGCTTCGTCTATCGCGCCGACGGTGGCAAGAGCGGCCGTCCTGGCGCCGAAGGCCATCCAGGGCCGGCAGGCCCCGCGGGTTCGGTCACGGTACAGCGCCTGTAAACAGTCCTTAAATAGGCGGCGCTGATTCCAGCGCCATCGCGGGCAAGTCGGATCGCCGCCCGCTCGCTCCAGCAGACAACACAACCCTGCAGGAGCGAGGCTTGCCCGCGATGCTTCTCCCGCTATCCGCCTTTAGAACATCGGCCGGGCCGCCGCCACGGCCACCAGCAACAAGCCAATGATCAGATTGATCCCCACCAATTTCCGAATATTGCCCAGGGTTGTGGCCCCCGCCGGCCAGTCCTCGGCCGCCACCGCCTGGCGCAGCGCTGGCAGCTGCAACGACTGGATCCGGATAAACAGCGCGGTCATCACCACATACAGGCCCATCATCACCTGCACATAGCGCGGTGCGGTCTCGAAGCCGCTGAACCGCAGGTGGATCAGGCCGACACCACTGATCGGCAACAGCACCACCGCGACCCAGACCCAGACGAAAAACCGTGGGAACACTTCTGCCCACAGCTTCAACCGCGCCGCCCCCTCAAGGGCGGCCACCGCCGCGGGACGCAACACCATCCAGGCGAAAAACATGCCGCCGACCCAGACCAGGGCGGCCAGGACATGCAGGGTGTAGGCAAGGGCAAAGGCTGTCATTCGGGTACTCCGTTCTGCGCGGGATGAATTAGCGGGGTATGATAGCGGCCGATCCGAACCACTGAAAATTTATCCAGCGTTTCTTGCGCCCGAAGAATCATGATCAGCAACGAACTCAAAACCACGATCCAGGGCGCCTACTCGCGTTTTCTCGAAGCCAAGAGCCTGAAACCGCGTTACGGCCAGCGCCTGATGATCGCCGAAGTGGCCAAGGTCCTGGGCGATGTCGACACCGACGACGAAGGCCGGCGTTCCGGCGACCCGGCCGTGGTGGCCGTGGAAGCCGGTACCGGTACCGGCAAGACCGTGGCCTACAGCCTGGCGGCGATCCCGACCGCCAAGGCCGCCGGCAAGCGCCTGGTGATCGCCACCGCCACCGTCGCCCTGCAGGAGCAGATCGTCTACAAGGATCTGCCCGACCTGATGCGCAACAGCGGGCTGAACTTCACCTTCTCCCTGGCCAAGGGCCGTGGTCGCTACATGTGCCTGTCCAAGCTCGACATGCTGCTGCAGGAAGGTCACGCGCAAACCGCCACCGCCCAGCTGTTCGAAGAAGAAGGCTTCAAGATCGAGGTCGACGAGGCCAGCCAGAAGCTGTTCACCAGCATGATCGAGAAGCTCGCCGGCAATAAATGGGACGGCGACCGCGACAGCTGGCCCACCGCCCTGGAAGACTCTGACTGGGCGCGCCTGACCACCGATCACAGCCAGTGCACCAACCGCCATTGCCCGAACTTCGGCCAGTGCGCCTTCTACAAGGCCCGCGAAGGCATGGGCAAGGTCGACGTGATCGTCACCAACCACGACATGGTCCTGGCCGACCTGGCCCTGGGTGGTGGTGCCGTATTGCCGGACCCGCGCGACACCCTCTATGTGTTCGACGAAGGCCACCACCTGCCGGACAAGGCCATCGGCCACTTCGCCCACTACACCCGCCTGCGTTCCACCGCCGACTGGCTGGAGCAGACCGCCAAGAACCTCACCAAGCTGCTGGCCCAGCACCCGCTGCCGGGCGACCTGGGCAAGCTGATCGAACAGGTGCCGGAGCTGGCGCGGGAGATCAAGACCCAGCAGCAGTTCATGTTCACCGCCTGCGAGCAACTGGCCGACTTCAAGACCGGCGAAGATATGGAAGGCCGCGAGCGGCCGCGCCATCGTTTCGTCGGCGGGCTGATCCCCGACCATATGCGGGAAATGGGCATCGAGCTGAAGAAAGGCTTCTCGCGCCTGACCGACCTGTTCACCCGCCTGACCGACCTGCTCAAGGAAGGCATGGACGGCGAGGTCAACATCGGCATCGCCAGCAACCAGGCCGAGGAGTGGTACCCGCTGTTCGGCAGCCTGTTGTCCCGCGCCTCGGGCAACTGGGAGCTGTGGACCGCCTTCACCACCGAAGACCCGGAAGACAACCCACCGATGGCGCGCTGGCTGACCCTGGCGGAAAGCGGCTCGCTGTTCGACATCGAGGTCAATGCCAGCCCGATCCTCGCTGCGGAGATGCTTCGTCGGAACCTGTGGAACGTGGCTTATGGCGCGCTCGTGACCTCCGCGACGCTGACCGCCCTGGGTACCTTCGATCGCTTCCGCATGCGTGCCGGGCTGCCGAAAAAGGCCGTGACCGCGGTGGTGCCCAGCCCCTTCCATCATGCCGACGCCGGGGTGCTGCGGGTCCCCGACCTGCGCGCCGACCCACGGGATGCGCCGGCCCACACCGCGGCGATCATCCGCGACCTGCCGGAGCTGGTGGAGGGCTCGCGGGGCACCCTGGTGCTGTTCTCGTCGCGCAAGCAGATGCAGGACGTGTTCGACGGCCTCGACCGCGACTGGCGCAAGCAGGTGTTCATTCAAGGCAACCTGTCGAAGCAGGAAACCCTGAACAAGCACAAGGCGCGGGTCGATGGCGGTGATTCCAGCGTGCTGTTCGGCCTGGCCAGCTTCGCCGAGGGCGTGGATTTGC
The DNA here is from genome assembly GCF_028640915.1 of Pseudomonas sp. B3G-3. Taxonomy (NCBI): domain Bacteria; kingdom Pseudomonadati; phylum Pseudomonadota; class Gammaproteobacteria; order Pseudomonadales; family Pseudomonadaceae; genus Pseudomonas; species Pseudomonas sp. B3G-3. The sequence goes on from NZ_JAQZAB010000118.1 coordinate 81,459, forward strand.
CTGGTGCCTACTGCGAGCACGTGGTGATCGCCAAGATCCCGTTCTCGGTGCCGGACGATCCGGTGGAGGCCGCGCTGGCCGAGTGGATCGAAGCCAGGGGCGGCAACCCGTTCATGGAAATCTCGGTGCCGGACGCCTCGCTCAAGCTGGTCCAGGCCTGCGGCCGCCTGCTGCGTACCGAGCAGGACCGCGGCACCATCACCCTGCTGGACCGGCGCCTGGTCACCCAGCGTTATGGCAAGGCTATCCTCAATGCGTTGCCGCCGTTCCGCCGGGAAATTTCCTGAGCGCGGCCGGCCTGTGGGCCGGTCGCGTTGTCTATTGCAGTCACTGATTGCACACAGGCCGTTCATCGGTCGTTAAGGAGCACCAGGTCCCTATGATTCGCCGTTCGTTACCCGCTGTCCTTGCGCTGTTGTTCGCTACGCCGCTGCTTGCCGCGCCGGCAGGGCAACAGACGCTGTTCAACTTTGTCCGGCCTGCCGACGTGGTGCAGGTAGCGACACAGGATGCCAGCCTGCCGCAAGCCAACGCGGAGCAGACAGCCGAGGGCGAAGTGCTGCGCCGGGTGACGTTCAACCCGGCGATTCAGCCAAGCCTGCGCCTGACCCCGCAGACGGGCGCCTGGGACTGGTCGCAGTCCGGGGCCATGAGCCTGCGGATCCAGAGCGCGATGAACTGGGCCCTGACCCTGTACGTGAAGATCCAGAGCAATGACGGCAAGACCCTGCTCAGCCGCATCGACTTGCCGGCCGGCCCGGCGCAGACCCTGCTGGTGCCGCTGGTTGCCAGCTCGCCGCTGAGCCAGGGCATGAAGGCCGGCCCGCCGATGCCGATGACCTTCGAAGGCCAGCGCGTCTTGCTGGCCAGCAGCGAAGGCGAGCTGGACCGCAGCCAGGTGGTGTCGGTGACCTTGTCGATGGATCAGCCGAAAGCCGCCCAGAGCATCCTGCTCGAACGTTTTGGCGTGCAGGACGGCGAGGCGGTGGTCAAGGCGGCCTACGGTGGCCTGGTGGATGCCTATGGCCAGTCGACCCGGGCCAGGTGGCCGGAAAAGGTCGCCAGCGACGAGCAACTCAAGGCCGCCGCGACCAAGGAACAGCAGCAGCTGAAAACCTGGCTGGCCGAGCGCGAGCGTTCCTCCCTGGACACCTTCGGCGGCTGGAGCAACGGGCCAGCCTTCAAGGCCAGTGGCTTCTTCCGTACCGAGAAACGCGATGGCCGCTGGTATCTGGTGACGCCCCAGGGGCATCCGTTCTATTCCTTGGGGGTCAATGCGGTCACGGCGGACGACAGCCAGACTTATATCGCCGGCCGTGAATGGATGTTCTCGACACTGCCCAACGTCGGCGAACCGCTGGCCGGTTATTACGGCGAAGGCGACAACCGCGGCGGCAATGGCGCCGACCGGGGCCGCGCCTATAACGCCGGTCGCTGGTACGACTTCTATGGCGCCAACCTGCAACGCACCTACGGTGTGCCTTGCACCCCGGGCAGCGAAACCAAGGCCGGTGTGGCGGACGCCGCCAAGGCCGACGCCGAGGAGGCCCAGGCTGGGCAGGGCAGCGAACCGCCAGCCGCGGCACCTTGCCCTGTCGCGGCCCTGGACCAGAAGCGCTGGGCCAGCCACACCCTGGATCGCCTGCAAGCCTGGGGTTTCAACACCATCGGCAACTGGAGCGCGCCGGCGCTGGGCCTGAACGACCGTGTGCCCTACACCTTGCCACTGTCGATCGTCGGCGACTATGCAAGCATCAGCACCGGCACCGACTGGTGGGGCGGCATGCCCGATCCGTTCGATCCGCGTTTCGCCATGGCCACCGAGCGCGCCGTGGCCATTGCCGCCCGCGATCACCGTGACGATCCATGGTTGATCGGCTACTTCGCCGACAACGAACTGGCCTGGGCCGGCCCCGGCGATGACCCCAAGGCGCGTTATGCCCTGGCCTACGGCACATTGCGCATGACCACCGACGTGCCGGCCAAGCGCGCGTTCCTCAAGCAACTGCGCGACAAGTACCGCAACCAGGAGGGCCTGTCGAAGGCCTGGGGCATCAACCTGACCGCCTGGGAGCTGATGGAAGATCCGGGGTTCGAGCCGCCTTTGCCTAGCCCGGAGCATCCGGAGATCGAAGCCGACTTCAAATACTTCCAGAAGGTCTTTGCCGACACGTACTTCAAGACCATTTCCGATTCGCTGAAATGGCACGCGCCGAATCACCTGCTGCTGGGCGGACGCTTCGCCATCAGTACCCCCGAGGCGGTGGCGTCCTGTGCCCAGTACTGCGATGTGCTGAGCTTCAACATGTACACCCTCAAGCCGCAGGACGGTTACGACTTTGCCCGGCTGAACACGCTGGACAAGCCGGTCCTGATCACCGAGTTCAACTTCGGTTCCAGGGATCGCGGCCCGTTCTGGGGGGGCGTGACCGAGCTGGTGCGGGAGGAGGATCGCGGCCCGGCCTATGCCCAGTTCCTCAAGCAGGCGCTGAGCGAGCCGTCGATTGTCGGCGTGCACTGGTTCCAGTACCTCGATCAGCCGGTCACCGGTCGCCTGCTGGATGGCGAGAACGGCCATTTCGGCCTGGTGGGCATCACCGATGTGCCGTTCCAGGGTTTTGTCGACAGTGTGCGCAAGAGCAACCTGCAAGCCCTCGACCAGTTGGGCAAGGAAGCCGGGAAGGCCAAGGCAGAGGCCGACAAGGTCGCGGGTCATGCCGCCGACGGCGGCAAGCCGGGCCATGATGGCAAGGGCGCAGGGCAGGGCGGCGGCCATGCGGGTGGTCATTCGGCGAATGGCCATTGATCGCTGAGCCAGGCCTTTAGGGTACGGCTTCCCCGCGTGGGCCGGTCCGCCTCTACACTCACTCGTAGGGGCTGGCCGGCCCGCGCCGCGTTCAATGTCCGTCGATTTCTGAACAATTCTTCCGGTGGATCGCCGCCGGGCTCGCTTCTGTTCCCAAAACCCTCAAGGGCTGGAACAATGCGCACCACTTTGTAGAGCATGGTCCGGGGAGTTACGGGTGCAGATTCAGGGTCATTACGAGCTTAAGTTCGAAGCGGTGCGCGAAGCCTTCGCGGCCCTCTTCGAGGATCCCCAGGAACGCGGTGCGGCGTTGTGCATTCAGATCGGCGGGGAAACCGTGATCGACCTCTGGGCCGGCACCGCCGACAAGGACGGCAGCGAGGCCTGGCACTGCGATACCATCGCCAACCTGTTTTCCTGCACCAAGACCTTCACCGCGGTCACCGCCCTGCAACTGGTGGCCGAAGGCAAGTTGCAGCTGGACGCGCCGGTTGCCCGGTACTGGCCTGAATTCGCCGCGGCCGGCAAGGAAGCGATCACCCTGCGTCAGTTGCTCTGCCATCAGGCCGGGCTGCCGGCCTTGCGTGAGCTACTGGCGCCGGAAGCGCTCTACGACTGGCAAACCATGGTCGATGCCCTCGCGGCGCAAGCCCCTTGGTGGACGCCGGGCGAAGGCCACGGTTATGCGGCCATCACCTACGGCTGGCTGGTGGGCGAGTTGCTGCGTCGGGCTGACGGGCGCGGTCCCGGCGAGTCCATCGTGGCGCGGGTCGCCAGGCCGCTGGGGCTGGACTTTTTCGTTGGCCTGCCCGACGAGGAGTTTTACCGGGTGGCGCATATCGCCCGGGGCAAGGGCAATGTCGGCGACGCGGCCGCACAGCGCCTGCTGCAAGTGACCATGCGCGAACCCACGGCCATGACCACCCGAGCGTTCACCAACCCGCCGTCGATCATGACCAGTACCAACAAGCCGGAATGGCGGCGCATGCAACAGCCAGCGGCCAATGGCCATGGCAATGCCCGCAGCCTGGCCGGGTTCTACAGCGGCCTGCTCGATGGCAGCCTGCTGGAAGCGGACATGCTCGAAGAGCTGACCCGCGAACACAGCGTCGGCATGGACAAGACCCTGTTGACCCAGACCCGTTTCGGCCTGGGTTGCATGCTTGACCAGCCGCAGGTGGCCAACGCGACCTTCGGTCTCGGCCCTCGTGCGTTTGGTCATCCGGGAGCGGGTGGCTCCATCGGTTTTGCCGATCCTGAGTACGATGTGGCCTTCGGTTTTGTCACCAATACCCTGGGGCCATACGTGCTGATGGATCCAAGGGCGCAGAAGTTGGTGAGGGTTCTGTCGGATTGTCTGTAAAAAGGTTGCTGTCAGGATTTTTTTTGCCTAAACATGAGTAAAGGCATCAGAAAGGAACCCTGTGGCTTTTATACTTTCAAAGCGTCTGTTTGTACGGTTCGTAGAGACCGTAATTTTTGATCTCATTTTGTGGATATCCCATGTCGTCGAACAAGTCTTTAGCCTTGGCTCTTTGCCTCACTGTCACCGGTTGTGCACAAACTCCACAAAATGACGCAGAAGGAGGGCACTGGTGGTCTTTCGGTTCCGATAAGACCTCCAGCAAGGAAGCGGTGCAACCGGTAGCAAAAGCAGCTGCCAACGAAGTTTCCGCGGCCAAGTCCGCCGCCACCTCCACCGCCAAGTCCGCGACCGCTCCTGCCGCAGCCAAGGTCGAAACCGCAACCGCTTCCGCCGCTGCTCCGGCCGCCAAGGCCGAGACCACCAACTGGTGGTGGCCGTTCCCTTCCAAGGACGCGAGCAAAGACGCAGTCAAAGAGCCGCTAGCCGACGCCAAGGCCAAGGCGGACGCCGCGACCGCGGCGCCAAAGGTCGCCAAGACCGAGACCGGCAACTGGTGGTGGCCTTTCAACCAGCAGCCCACGTCTCCGACCAAGGCAGACGTGAAAGACATCCCTATGCCGGATCCAAAAATCACCCAGGCCTGGCTGGACGACTACGAGCCGCGCCTGCGTGAAGCCATCAAGGACAGCCGCCTGCAACTGGAGCGTCGCGAGAACACCCTGGTGGTGACCGCTCCGGTCGACGGTTCGTTCAACCCGGATCGCCCGGCCATGTTGCTGCCGGTCACCCTGAGCCCGTTCACTCGCGTGGCCAAGGCCGTGGGTACCGATGCCAAGACTTCCGTGCTGGTCCTGGGCCATGCCGACACCACTGGTGCCGCAGCGGCCAACCAGAAGCTGAGCCGTGATCGTGCGCAGTCCGTTGCCGCGATTTTCAGCCTCACTGGCCTCAAGCGTGATCGCCTGATGCTGCGTGGCATGGGTTCGGTCATGCCTCGCGCGGCCAACGACAGCGCCGAAGGTCGTGCGCTGAACCGTCGTGTGGAAATCATCGTCACCCAGCGCAGCACCATGCTGGCCCTGCTGAGCAAGTACAACCAGCCGACCCCGTCCGAGGCTGAACTGGTTGCCGTACAGGATGTGAAGTCGGTCGTTCCTGCTGCTTCCTCGAAGAAAGCCGTCGCCGCGAAGAAAGCCGCTCCGGCGAAAAAAGCCCCAGCCAAGAAGCCTGTGGCGAAGAAAGCCGTCGCCAAGAAAACCACCACTGCCAAGGCTCCGGCCAAGGCAGCGACCGAACAGGCGAAGAACTGATTCATCAGGCATCGGGCAAAAGGAACCAGCAATGACCCAGGGACTGGCGGACATGCGCCGCGACTACACCCGTGACGGACTGACCGAAGCCCAGGCTCCGGTCGAGCCCTTCACGCTGTTCCACCAGTGGTTCGCACAGGCGGTGAAAACCGAGCAGCCGCCTGTCGAGGCCAACGCCATGACCCTGGCGACCGTTGACGAAGAGGGGCGCCCTCATTGCCGCATCCTGCTGCTCAAGGGGCTGGATGCGCAGGGCTTCACCTTCTTCACCAACTACGACAGCGCCAAGGGGCAGCAATTGGCCGTACGGCCTTTTGCCGCCATGACTTTCTTCTGGCCGGCCCTGGAGCGCCAAGTGCGTATCGAGGGGCGGGTGGTCAAGGTCACCGCCGAGGAGTCCGATGCCTACTTCCAGGTCCGCCCGCTGGGCAGCCGCCTGGGCGCCTGGGCATCGCCGCAGAGCCAGGTGATCGCCGATCGCCAGGAACTGGAAGCCTTGCTCAAGAACACCGAGGAGCGCTTCAGCGATACCCAGCCCCATTGCCCCGAGCACTGGGGAGGTTATCGCCTGTTACCGGAGCGCATCGAGTTCTGGCAGGGGCGTGCCAGCCGTTTGCACGATCGCCTGAACTACCGCCTGCAAGGTGCCGACTGGGTGCGTGAGCGCCTGGCCCCCTGAACCCGAATCAGCTCATTCGCCGGGATAACCGGCCGCGGCGGCTTCAAGCCACTGTGGCAGGTCCCGGCGTTTTACTTTCTGGCGATGGGCATTCGCCAGCTGTTGCAGCATGAAGGATTTTTTCTTCTCGTCCCCGCCGGCCAGCGACAGCGCCAGGTCCCGGTCCATCCAGCGCTTGATCCGTACAGACAGCCACCAATGGAAGTACAGGCCGGCAACGGTGGTCACGACGATGATGAAGTAATCCATGGAAAATCCTTTGGTCGGTGGCGCAACTCGGGAAATAAGCGCTACCGTGTGAAGAGTTTTTATATGCATGCAGTCTGTACTGCTGCTGAATGGAACCAATTTTATCCGGGCGATGCCGTGACAGGCGTCAAGCTGCGGAGTTTAATGATTATCTGTCCTTTGGAGTTGATCCTATGCGTAAGTCTGTTTTGCTGGTTGCTTCCTTTTCCACGATGGCCATGTTGCTCACCGGTTGCCAATCCAACCTGTCCGGTGACTCTTACTCCCGTGACGAGGCGCGTCGCGTACAGACCGTTCGCATGGGCACCATCGAATCCCTGCGTCCGGTGAAAATCGAAGGCACCAAGACCCCGATCGGCGGCCTCGCCGGTGCAGCGGTCGGCGGCGTTGGCGGCAGCGCCATCGGCGGCGGCAAAGGCAGCATCGTGGCGGCGGTCATCGGTGCGGTGGCTGGCGGCCTGATCGGTTCCGCCACCGAGGAAGGCCTGACCCGTACCCAGGGCGTGGAAATCACCGTGCGTGAAGACGACGGCAGCATGCGTGCCTATGTACAACAAGTTGAACAAAACGAAGTGTTCCGCGTTGGCGAGCGCGTGCGCATCATGAGTGTCAACGGCACCAGCCGTGTTGCCCACTAAGGGTTAACCGCGACAAAACAAACCCCCGGCCAGGCAACTGGTCGGGGGTTTGTGTTTTCAGCCCTGGCAACGCCGGTGGTTATGCCGGCAATTGTGGGTTCTTGCGGCTGGCCGCGGCCGTTACGGCGTAGCCGATCAGGGCGGCGAAGAGCGAGCCGGTGAGGATGCCCATGCGGTCCATGCCAGCGTATTCGCTGCTGCCGGGCACGAAGGCCAGGGAGCCGACAAACAGGCTCATGGTGAAGCCGATCCCGCAGAGAATCGCCACGCCCAGCACCTGGCCCCAGTTGGCACCGCCGGGGAGGGCGGCCAGGCCCATCTTCACCGCCAGCCAGGTCAGGCCGAACACGCCGACGGTCTTGCCCAGCAGCAGGCCGATGGCGATGCCCATGGGCACGTAATGGGTGAAGCTTTCCACGGTAATGCCCTGCAGCGACAGGCCGGCATTGGCGAAGGCGAACAGCGGCAGGATGCCGTATGCCACCCATGGATGCAGCGCATGCTCCAGGCTCAGCAGCGGCGAAGGCTCGGCATTGCGGGTACGCAGCGGGATGCAGAACGCCAGGGTCACGCCGGCCAGGGTCGCGTGGACGCCACTCTTGAGCACGCAGACCCAGAGGATCAGGCCGATGATCATGTACGGCCCGAGCTTGACCACCCCCAAACGGTTCATCGCCACCAGCGCCACCAGGCAGGCCGCGGCGAGCATCAGCGACAGGGTCGACAGGGCGCCGGAGTAGAAAATCGCGATGACGATGATGGCCCCCAGGTCATCGATGATCGCCAGCGTCATCAAAAACAGTTTCAGCGACACCGGCACCCGCTTGCCCAGCAGGGCCAGCACGCCGAGGGCGAAGGCGATGTCGGTGGCCATGGGAATCGCCCAGCCGCTGAGCGCCGGCGGGTTGTCCTTGTTGAGGAACCAGTAGATCAGCGCCGGCACCACCATGCCGCCGATGGCGGCGGCGCCTGGCAGGACGATCTGCGAAGGCTTGGACAGGTGGCCGTCGAGGACCTCGCGCTTGACCTCCAGGCCGATCAGCAGGAAGAACATGGCCATCAGGCCGTCGTTGATCCACAGCAGCAGGGGCTTGGCGATTTTCAGGGCGCCGATCTGGGCGACCACGGGAGTGTCCAGCAGGCCGTTGTACAGCCAGGACAGCGGTGAGTTGTTGATGATCAGGGCAAGCACGGCAGCGGCAATCAATAACAGACCGCTGGCAGCTTCCAACTGAAAGAAACGCGTGAAAGTGCTACGCAGAGGCAAGGTCGCTCTCCATCAGAAAACTAAAAAGGTGGCACACCCTAACCCGTACTGTTAGTTGTTAAAACAAAAGTTATATTCTTTTTTGTTATATGCAGCAGAGCAGCGGCCCGCTGGAAAACCAGCCTAGCAGTTGTGTATCCAATTGATTCAAAACTGTACCTGTGAGCGACCGGGGATGTTTCTTAACATGTCCGGCCCCAGCCCGACGGGCCGGGGACTTTTGCCTGTTGCAGCACCTGATTTTCCTTGTGCCTGGATCACCTATGCTGGGTGCACATCATCTTTTTGCGTCCTGTGTGGCGTTCGAGCCAACGAGAAAACACCATGAGCGACAACCGTCAGTGGGCCCGCGAGGCCATCCGGATCATCGAAGCCGATTTCCAGCGCAGCGCCGATACCCACCTGATCCCCTTGCCCCTGCCGGGGCTGCCGGGCATCGAGCTGTATTTCAAGGACGAGTCCAGCCATCCCACCGGCAGCCTCAAGCATCGCCTGGCGCGTTCGTTGTTCCTTTATGCGCTGTGTAACGGCTGGCTCAAGCCCGGGGCACCGGTGATCGAGGCGTCCAGCGGTTCGACGGCGATTTCCGAAGCCTATTTCGCGCGTCTGCTGGGCTTGCCGTTCATTGCGGTGATGCCGGCCACCACGTCCCAGGAAAAGATCGCGCAGATCGCCTTCTACGGCGGCAAGAGCCACCTGGTGCAGGACCCGACGCAGATCTACGCCGAATCGGAGCGCCTGGCCCGGGAGAGCGGCGGGCATTTCATGGACCAGTTCACTTACGCCGAGCGCGCCACCGACTGGCGGGCGAACAACAACATCGCCGAGTCGATCTTCCAGCAACTGCGCTTCGAACGTTACCCGGAGCCCAAATGGCTGATCTCCAGTCCGGGCACCGGCGGTACCACCGCCACCCTGGGGCGTTATGTGCGCTATCGCCAGCATTGCACCCGGGTACTCTGCGCCGACGCCGAGCGTTCGGTGTTCTTCGATTACTACCAGAGCGGTGACGCCAGCCTGCGCCTGGATTGCGGTTCGCGCATCGAAGGGATCGGCCGGCCACGGGTCGAGGCGTCGTTCCTGCCCAAGGTGATCGATGCGATGGTCAAGGTGCCGGATGCCCTGTCGCTGGCGGCCATGCATTACCTGGCGCAGCGCCTGGGGCGGCGGGTGGGCGGTTCCAGTGGGACCAACCTGATCGGCGCGCTGATGGCGGCGCAGCAGATGAAACAGGCCGGCGAGAGTGGTTCGATTGTCGCCATCCTGTGTGACGGTGGCGAGCGTTATGCGACCACCTATTACGATCAGGACTGGCTGACCGCCCAGGGTTACCAGTTGACGGCCTTGATCGAGGCGGTGGCAGCGAGTGTGGAGCGTGGCGAGGCGTTGCCGGCCAGCGTATTGCGCGCTGGCATCTGAGGCTGCAAGCCCGCCCTTGTAGGAGCGAGCTTGCTCGCGAAAAACATCAAGACAACGCGGTGTTTCAGATGCCCCGCGTTATCGTTGGCCTCCATCGCGAGCAAGCTCGCTCCTACAGGGGGGCATCTCCCCCTGGCATAGGCCTTTTTTACGCCTCGATGCCGAGGATGTTGCGCGCCACCGCTTCGGCGATGCGGATCCCATCGACCCCGGCCGACAGGATGCCGCCGGCATAACCGGCGCCTTCACCGGCCGGGTACAGGCCCTTCACGTTCAGGCTCTGCATCGATTCGTCGCGGGTAATGCGCAGCGGCGACGAGGTGCGGGTCTCGATCCCGGTCAGTACTGCGTCGTGCAGGGAGTAACCCTTGATCTGCCGCTCGAAGGCCGGCAGCGCTTCGCGGATCGCCTCGATGGCGAAGTCCGGCAGGGCCAGCGCCAGGTCGCCCAGGGCGACCCCCGGCTTGTAGGACGGCTCGACGCTACCCAGGGCGGTGGACGGCTTGCCGGCGATAAAGTCGCCGACCAGTTGCGCCGGGGCCTCGTAGTTGCTGCCGCCGAGCACGAAGGCGTGGGACTCCAGGCGCTCCTGCAGCTCGATGCCGGCCAGCGGGCCGCCCGGGTAATCCACTTCCGGGGTGATGCCGACCACGATGCCGGAGTTGGCATTGCGCTCGTTACGCGAGTACTGGCTCATGCCGTTGGTGACCACGCGGTTCGGCTCGGAAGTCGCCGCCACCACGGTGCCGCCCGGGCACATGCAGAAGCTGTAGACCGAACGGCCGTTCTTCGCGTGGTGCACCAGCTTGTAGTCGGCGGCGCCGAGCTTCGGGTGACCGGCGTACTTGCCCAGGCGCGCGCTGTCGATCAGTGACTGTGGGTGTTCGATGCGGAAACCCACGGAGAACGGCTTGGCCTCCATGTACACGCCACGGCCGTGGAGCATGCGGAAGGTGTCGCGGGCGCTGTGGCCGAGGGCCAGGATCACGTGTTTCGAGTGAATCTGTTCGCCGCTGTTGAGCTCGACGCCGACCAGCTGGCCGTCTTCGATCAGCACGTCGGTGACCCGTTGCTCGAAGCGCACTTCACCGCCCAGGGCGATGATCTGCTGGCGCATGTTCTCGACCACGCCGGTCAGGCGGAAGGTACCGATGTGCGGCTTGCTGACGTAGAGGATCTCTTCCGGCGCGCCGGCCTTGACGAACTCGTGCAGGACTTTGCGGCCGTGGTGTTTCGGGTCCTTGATCTGGCTGTAAAGCTTGCCGTCGGAGAAGGTCCCCGCGCCGCCTTCGCCGAACTGCACGTTGGATTCCGGGTTGAGCACGCTTTTGCGCCACAGGCCCCAGGTGTCCTTGGTGCGCTGGCGCACTTCCTTACCGCGCTCGAGGATGATCGGCTTGAAGCCCATCTGCGCCAGCAGCAGGCCGGCGAAAATCCCGCAGGGGCCGAAACCCACCACGATCGGGCGCTGCGCCAGGTCGGCGGGCGCCTGGCCGACGACCTTGTAGCTGACATCCGGCGCCGGGTTGACGTTACGGTCGTCGGCGAACTTGTGCAGCAGCTTGGCCTCGTCACGCACGTTCAGATCGAGGGTGTAGATGAAGCACAGCTCGGACGACTTCTTGCGCGCGTCGTAGCTGCGCTTGAACAGGGTGAAGTCGAGCAGGTCTTCGCTGGCGATGCCCAGGCGCTGCAGGATGGCAGGGCGCAGGTCTTCATCGGGATGGTCGATCGGCAGCTTGAGTTCGGTGATTCGTAACATGACAGGGTCCGGTTCGCGGGACGCACCAATGCGTCAGGGCGGTTTTACAAACCGGCGATTATAAGCCGCAAAGCCTGGACCCCGTGAGGTTAAAACGGTTGCCCGTCGCCTCAGTCGCTGCGCGAGCCACCGAAATAGGCGCAACCGCGCTGGACCTGGCCATCGACCCGCAGTTCCGCGGTCAGGTGCTGCACGCTGCCGGTCTTGCTGTCCACGCAGCGCTGCGGCGCGACCCAGAGTTCGACATGGCGGTTGTTGGCTTCGCTGCTGAGGTTGAAGCGGCCGTCGCCCAGTTGCTCTTCCAGGTAGGGCAGCGCCAGTGCCGGCTGGCCGGCGCGTTCGATGCGCATGCCCTTGGCGCTGACATCGACGTTCCAGTCTGGAGCCTTGCCACTGGCCCGCAGGATCAGGCGCGGGAAGTCGGGATCACCGCAGGCATCGTTCGAGCGTTCGACGCGATACAACTGGCTCAGCGCCACTTCACTGTCGGCGCCGCCGGCCTTGCTCGGGGAAAAGTGCCCGCGCAGGTCGGCGAACAGCGTGCCCTTCTGGTCGGCCAGGCTGGCCGCTTCCTGGAGGATGCTGGTGCCGCCGTTGTCCTTGACCACATAACGCTGCTCGCCGACGCAAGGCTTGAACAGCAACTGGCCGTCGGCGGCGGTCAGCGTGCCCTGCATGCGGGTCTGGCCGGCCTGGGACTGCGTCCGGGGCTGGCCATCGAACACCGACAGCATCTGGCAACCGGCAAACAGGGGGAGCAGGGCAATACAAACAAGGGAACGGGCGGCACGCATCGTCGGGTCTCCAATCAAGTGCCGCCACGTTACGCAGCCTGACCGTTCATCACAACCCCGGATCCAATCGCGTTTCTGTAGGAGCGAGGCTTGCCGGCGATGCAGGCGCTGCGGTGTGTCTGGTGCAGCGCTATCGCGAGCAAGCTTCGCTCCTACACAGGCATGTGGTCAGCCGACGATATAGGTCTGGCCGGTCTGCAGGCCTTCCACGCTCTTGGCGTAGGCCAGCGCCACGTCGGCGCCGGGAACCGGCTTATAGCCACGGAAGTACGGGGCGTAACTGTCCATGGCCTCCACCAGCACGGTCGGGCTTACCGAGTTCACCCGCAGGCCGCGCGGCAACTCGATGGCGGCGGCGCGGACGAAACCGTCGATGGCGCCGTTGACCAGGGCTGCCGAGGCGCCGCTGCGGATCGGGTCGCGGTTGAGGATGCCGGAGGTGAAGGTGAACGAGGCGCCGTCGTTGGCGAACTCGCGACCGATCAGCAGCAGGTTGACCTGGCCCATCAGCTTGTCCTGCAGGCCCAGGGCGAAGTGCTGTTCGCTCATCTCGCCCAGTGGCGCGAAGGTGACATTGCCGGCGGCGCAGATCAGCGCGTCGAATGTGCCGGTTTGCTCGAAGAGCGCGCGGATCGAGGCGCTGTTGCTGATATCCACTTGGAAATCACCGCTGGTACGGCCAATGCGGATGATTTCATGACGTTGCGACAGCTCTTTGTCGACCGCTGAACCTATGGTGCCGTTGGCGCCGATCAGAAGAATTTTCATGGGGCTGTTCCTCGCGTGGGTTGAACGAGGTTGCAGTCTAGTGCTGGTTTTTCCCGTTGATTAGCGCACTAATAGGCAACCTTTGGTTTTCAAATGGAAACAATCCGTGAGCGAGATGGATGACCTGGCGGCGTTCGCCGTGCTGATCGAGGCCGGCAGTTTCACCCTGGCCGCCCAGCAATTGGGTTGCAGCAAGGGGCAATTGTCCAAGCGCATCAGCGCCCTGGAGGCGCAGTTCTCGGTCGTGCTGTTGCAGCGCACCACGCGCCGCTTGAGCCTGACCGCGGCGGGCGCCGCCTTGTTGCCCCAGGCCCAGGCGCTGCTGGTCCAGGTCGAGCGGGCGCGCCAGGCGCTGGCGCGGCTCAAGGACGACATGGCCGGGCCGGTGCGGCTGACGGTGCCGGTGTCCCTGGGGGAGACCTTTTTCGAGGGCCTGTTGCTGGAGTTTTCCCGGCAGTATCCCGAGGTGCAGATCGAGCTGGAGCTGAACAACAACTACCGCGACCTGACCCGGGACGGCTTCGACCTGGCGATCCGCTCGGAGGTGGCCAACGACCAGCGGCTGGTGGCCAGGCCGCTGCTGGCCTGGCACGAGATGACCTGCGCCAGCCCGGCCTACCTGGAGCAATATGGCGAGCCGCAGACGCCCAGGGACCTGGCCGAGCATCGCTGCCTGCTCAACAGTCATTACAGCGGTCGTGAGGAGTGGCTCTATCACCAGCAGCACGAGCTGTTGCGGGTGCGGGTGTCGGGGCCCTTCGCCAGCAATCACTACAACCTGCTGAAAAAGGCCGCGCTGGTGGGCGCCGGGATCGCCCGACTGCCGTCCTACCTGTTGCAGGCGGAACTGGCCGATGGGCGTTTGCGCGGGCTGCTGCGCGACTACCAGACCCGCAGCATGCCGATGTACCTGGTGCACCCGTATCAGGGCGGGCTGCCCAGGCGCACCCAGGTCCTGGCCGATTACCTGATCGGCTGGTTCAAGCGCAGCGGCGAAGCGCTGGATCGCCTCTGACTTGATGCTGCGATGGACCTTGTAGCCGCTGCCGCAGCTACAGCGGTGGGCGATCAAATCTGTAGGAGCGCAGCTTGCTCGCGATGGCCGCGCCACGGACTGTCTGAAAAACCGCGTTATCGTTCATCGCGAGCAAGCTGCGCTCCTACAGGGACAGAGGGTCAAGGTCGTTGGTAGCGGCGGGCGATCAGGTGGTCGATGGAGAGCTTGCCGGGGCCGCGGGCCATCAGGTACAGCAGGACCGCCGCCCAGGTGCCGTGGGTCGGGTAGGCATCGGGGTAGACGAACAGCTGGATGGTCAAGGTCATGCCCAGCAGCGCCAGGGCCGAGAAGCGCGTGGCGAAACCGACCAGGAGCAGCAGCGGGAACAGATGCTCGGCGAATGCCGCCAGGTGCGCGGCCAGTTCGGGGGAGAGCAGCGGTACCCGGTACTCGCTCTGGAACAAGGGAATGGTCGAATCGGCCAGGCGTGGCATGCCGAGCTCGAACGTCCCGGAGAACAGATCGATGGCCAGGCCCTCGACCTTGGTCTGGCCGGATTTCCAGAACACCGCGGCAATCGAGAAGCGCGCGATAAAGGCGATCAGGCTGTAGGGAATACGCTCCAGCAACTGGATGAGTCGGTTCACCCCGTGGCTGAGCGGGTGGTGTTTGGTGCAGTGGGTGTGCATGTTCAAACCTCGGAATGGGGGGGCAGGCGAGTGATGGCGCCGCGGCCGATCAACAGCGCCAGGGCCTGGCTCGGCTCGAAGGCCGGATCGGCCGCCAAGGCATTGGCCACAGCGACCTGCAGCGGCTGTGAGTGGCGCAGGCTGTGGATGAAGCAGGCGACTCCGGCGTCGATGGCGAACACTTCGACCTCCAGGTCGTGACGCAGTACCAGGGCGTTTTGTCCTTGCTGCAAGTCGATCGCCTGCCAGTCGCCATCGCCCTGGTGGGCGGCCCATAAGGCGACCACCGGGTGCGCTGATTCCAGCAGGCCGAGCGAAGGGTGCAGCTCCAGGCGCAATTGCCCCAGGCTTGCAGGCTCGGCCATGGCTGCGGCGATCTGCTGCGGTTGTACCGGGCAGGCGTCGGCGGCGTGATAGGCGGTGACCCGCAGGCGTTCCAGGCGCGCGACATCCGCCAGGTAAGGCAGGCTGGTGGCGGGAGGGAAACCGCCGATGAAGTCGGCGAAGTCATGGCCATAGTCGCTGAGCACGGCGCTGGTGGGCGGAAAGCGCCTGACGTAGAGCGCGGCCATGGCCCGGAAGAACTCATCGCCCACCAGTTGCGCCACCACCGGATAGGCATCGGCCAGGGCGTTGATCAGCGAACTCTGCACATTGTTGCGGTACACCGCGAAGCGGCTGGCCGGGTCGGCGCCGTTGCCGCAGTACAGGCCCGCGGGCCAGGGCTGGTCGGGGTCGAGCAGGGCGCTGGCGAAGCTGGCTTGCGTGTTCACGGCAGCCTCCTGGCGCATTGCAGCAGCTCATCCGCCTGGCGCACCTCGGCATGCAGCACGGAAAACGCCGGCACCTGATTGTCGCGCTCGATCAGGGTCGCGGTCGGCCCGATCCGTTCCAGCAGCCGCAGGTACAGCGCCCACACGGCGTTATCGATCGGCGCGCCGTGATCGTCGATCAACAAGCGGTCGCCCAGGCTGTCAGTGTCTTCGGCAAAGCCGGCGAGGTGGATCTCACCCACCGCGTGCAACGGCAGGGCATCGATATAGGCCAACGGGTCGCGCCGGTGGTTGATGCACGACACGTAGACATTGTTCACGTCCAGCAACAGGCCGCAGCCGGTGCGGCCTATCACCTCGCGGATGAATTCGGCCTCGTCCATGCTCGACTGACGAAACTCCAGATAGGTCGCCGGGTTCTCCAGCAGCATGGGGCGGCGCAATGTGTTATGTAACTGGTCGATGTGTTCGCAGACGCGGTCCAGGGTCGGGCGGTCATAGGCCAGGGGCAGCAGGTCATTGAGAAACACCGGGCCATGGCTGGACCAGGCCAGGTGTTCGGAAAAGGACTGGGGTTGATAACGCTCGATCAGCACGGCCAGGCGTTTGAGGTGCTGTTGGTCCAGCGGACCTTCGGCGCCGATCGACAGGCCGACGCCGTGCAGCGACAGCGGATACTGCTCGCGGATCAGCCCCAGGTAGTGATGGAACGGCCCACCGGCGACCATGTAGTTTTCCGCATGGACTTCAAAGAAACCGATATCGGGCTGTTCCCTCAGGACCTGGCGAAAATGCTCGGTCTTGAGCCCCAGCCCGGCGCGTTGCGGCAGGCTGGAGGCGGTCGCCTGAGTGGCGGGATGGAGGGGGAGTGGTACGGCCATGTTCATCATCGACACTCAGGCAGACGGTGGATTACGACTTGGCTTTGTAGGCCTGGAGCTGGCCGAAACCGGTAGGCGAGGTGCTGCTGGCGGTTTTCTCGCAGGTGCCTTTAGGAACCAGTTTCCAGGCGTTGGCCTGGTGGTCGACTTTGGCGGTGCCGGCACAGGTGGTGCCCGCGCCTGCGGCGCAATCGTTCTTGCCTTTCATGGCGACGCCAAAGCATTTCTCCATGTCGTCGGCGGCCTGGGCGGTGGTCGGCAGCGCGGCCATGCTCAAGGCAGAACCGAGGGCCAGGGCCAGGGCGGCGGCGGACAGGGTGCGAGTGGTAGCGGTCATGGTGTTTCTCCAGAAAAGGTATTTGGGAAGGCAGGCATGTGTGCCTGCTTACCCCTCTAGAGAAAGGTCGATGGGGTTTGTTACAGCCCAGGTGAAAAAAATCCAGTTGTAGCCGCTGCCGCAGGCTGCGATCGACGGCGAAGCCGGCGCAATCACTGGCCGCGCGGTGTACCTGGCCTTCCGAGTGGCCAGCCTCTGCGGGGCGTTGCCCCGATCGCAGCCTGCGGCAGCGGCTACAGGAGGGGCGATTTCCAGGCGAAAAAAAACGGCCCCGAAGGGCCGTTCTTTGTTGCAGCAGGTGCTCAGCCGCCCAGATAGGCTTCGCGCACCTTGGGGTCGGTCAGCAGGGCTTCGCCGGTGCCTTGCATCACCACCCGGCCGTTTTCCAGGACATAGGCACGGTCGGCGATCTTCAGCGCCTGGTTGGCGTTCTGCTCCACCAGGAACACTGTCACGCCGTCACGGCGCAGCTGTTCGATGATGTCGAAGATCTGCTGGATGATGATCGGCGCCAGGCCCAGGGACGGTTCGTCGAGCAGCAACAGCTTGGGCTTGCTCATCAGCGCGCGGCCGATGGCGAGCATCTGCTGTTCGCCGCCGGACATGGTGCCGCCGCGCTGGTTGAAGCGTTCCTTGAGGCGCGGGAACAGGCCCAGGACCTTGTCCATCTGCTCCTGGTAATCGCCCTTGTCGGTGAAGAACCCGCCCATGGCGAGGTTCTCCTCCACGGTCAGGCGGGCGAATACCCGACGACCTTCCGGCACCACGGCAATGCTCTTGCGCATGATCTGCGCGGAGGTCTGCCCCACCAGCTCTTCACCTAGGTAACGGATGCTGCCGCTCTGGGCCTGCGGCGAACCGCAGAGGGTCATCAGCAGGGTGGATTTGCCGGCGCCGTTGGCGCCGATCAAGGTGACGATCTCGCCCTGGCGGATCTCGACGTTGACGCTGTGCAGCGCCTGGATCTTGCCGTAGAAGGTGGAAACGTTTTCGAACTGCAGCATTTACGCTTCCCCCAGGTAGGCTTTGATCACTTCGGGATTGTCGCGGATCTGTTCCGGCGTGCCGTCGGCCAGGGGCGTGCCCTGGTTGATCACGACGATGTGGTCGGAAATGCTCATGACCAGCTTCATGTCGTGTTCGATCAGCAGCACCGTGGCGTTGTGCTCTTCGCGCAGCACGCCGATCAGCGCCTTGAGGTCCTCGGTTTCCCGCGGGTTGAGGCCGGCGGCCGGTTCGTCGAGCATGAGGATCCGCGGACGGGTCATCATGCAGCGGGCGATTTCCAGGCGGCGTTGCTGACCGTAGGCCAGGGTGCCGGCGGGACGGTTGGCGAACTCCTTGAGGTTGACCTTTTCCAGCCAGTACTCGGCGTATTCCATGGCCTCGCGCTCGCTCTTGCGGAACCCCGGGGTCTTGAACAGGCCGGCCAGGAAGTTGGTGTTCAGGTGACGGTGCTGGGCGATCAACAGGTTCTCGACCGCGGTCATGTCCTTGAACAGCCGCACGTTCTGGAAGGTGCGTACCACACCCTTGAGGGCGATCTTGTGGCCGGGCAGCCCCTGGATCGGCTCGCCGTCCAGCAGGATGCTGCCGGCGGTGGGCTGGTAGAAACCGGTCAGGCAGTTGAACACCGTGGTCTTGCCGGCGCCGTTCGGGCCGATCATCGACACCACTTGTTTTTCTTTGACGGTAAGAGCTACGCCGTTGACCGCCAGCAGGCCGCCAAAGCGCATGCTCAAGCCCGTTACTTTGAGGATCTCACGGCTCATTTGCGCGGCTCCGCTTTCAGTTGCAGGACGGGACGTTGCATGGGCAGCAGTCCTTGAGGACGCCAGATCATCATCAGCACCATCATGGCGCCGAACATCAACATGCGGTATTCGCTGAATTCACGCATCAGTTCAGGCAGCAGGATCATCACGGTGGCCGCGAGGACCACGCCCAATTGCGAGCCCATGCCGCCCAATACCACGATGGCGAGGATGGTCGCGGACTCGATGAAGGTGAAGGACTCCGGCGTCACCAGGCCCTGGCGCGCGGCGAAGAAGCTGCCGGCGAAACCGGCGAAGCAGGCACCCAGGGTGAAGGCCGACAGCTTGATCACGGTCGGGTTCAGGCCCAGTGCGCGGCAGGCGATTTCGTCTTCACGCAGGGCTTCCCAGGCACGCCCCAGGGGCATGCGCAGCAAGCGGTTGATGACGAACAGGGCAAACAGCGCCAGCAACAGCGCGACCAGGTAAAGGAAGATCACCTTGTTGATCGAGTTGTATTCGATGCCGAAGTACTCGTGGAAGGTCTGCAGGCCCTCGGCGGCCCGGCGTTCGAAGGACAGGCCGAAGAACGTCGGTTTATCGATGTTGCTGATACCGTTCGGACCACCGGTGAGGTCGGTCAGGTTGCGCAGGAACAGGCGGATGATTTCACCGAAGCCCAGGGTCACGATCGCCAGGTAGTCACCGCGCAGGCGCAATACCGGGAAGCCCAGCAGGAAGCCGAAGGTGGCCGCCATCAGGCCGGCGATAGGCAGGCAGATCCAGAAGCTCAACCCGTAGTAGTGCGACAGCAGCGCGTAGCTGTAGGCGCCCACGGCGTAGAAGCCGACGTACCCCAGGTCCAGCAGGCCGGCCAGGCCGACCACGATGTTCAGGCCCAGGCCGAGCATCACGTAGATCAGCACCAGGGTGGCGATGTCCACCGCGCCGCGCGAGCCGAAGAACGGCCAGATAAACGCACCGATGATCAGCGCAATGATGATCCAGCGCTGGGTGGTCGGCAGGGTCAGGAAGTTACTGGCCTTGGCCGGGATCACCGGCATGTTGGGCGAGGACTTCCAGGCCGCGCTGATCTGATGGTCGAACAGCACCCGCAGGAACATCAGTACCGAACACAGGGCGATGATGGTCAGCGTGGTGGGGCTGGTGCCATGGACTTCCAGGTTGATGCCGACGATGGTCAGTTTCAAACCGAGTATTGGGTAGGCGACAGCCCACACCAGCAAGGCGCTGAAGAACGCCTGTCGAAGATTCCTAGTCATACTTTCTCAACCTCCGGACGGCCCAGCAGGCCGGTTGGCCGGAACAACAACACCAGAACCAGCAGGCCGAACGCCACGACGTCCTTGTACTGGTCGCCGAAGATATCGGCACCGAAGGCTTCCGCCACCCCAAGTACCAGGCCGCCCAGCATGGCGCCCGGAATGCTGCCGATGCCGCCCAGTACCGCGGCGGTGAAGGCCTTGAGACCGACCAGGAAGCCGGCGTTGGGGTTGATCACGCCGTATTGCATGCTAAGCAGCACGGCCGCGATCGCCGCCAGCGCGGCACCGATCACGAAGGTCAGGGCGATGATGTTGTTGGTGTTGATACCCAGCAGGTTGGCCATCTTGATGTCCTCGGCGCAGGCACGGCAGGCGCGGCCCAGGCGGGAACGGGAGATGAACAGGGTCAGGCCGAGCATGGCGATCAGGGTCACCACGAACACCACGATTTGCATGTAGGAGATCAGCACTTCATGTGCGCCACCTGGCCCGATGGAGAAGTTGCCCGGGATCAGGTTGGGGATGGATTTGTCCTTGGAGTCCTGCGCCAGCAGAACCGTGTTCTGCAGGAAGATCGACATGCCGATGGCCGAGATCAGCGGGATCAGACGGTTGCTGCCGCGCAGGGGGCGGTAGGCGATCCGTTCGATGCTGTAGCCGTAGGCACTGGTAACGACGATGGTCGCGATGAAGGCCGCGGTCATCAACAGCGGGACACTGTCGAGTCCCATCATGGTCAGGCCCGCGATGGCGATGAACGCCACATAGGAACCGATCATGTACACCTCGCCGTGGGCGAAGTTGATCATTCCAATGATGCCGTAAACCATCGTATAGCCGATGGCGATCAGGGCATACGTGCTGCCAACGGTGAGACCGTTAACCAGCTGTTGGAAAAAGTGATAGAGGTCAGGCATTACAGCGCTCCTAAAAACCTGATACGCATTTCACTGGTGGAGTCATTTTCCCGCCTGCGCCCCGTGGATCTGCATCCACTTCGGGTCAGGTTTTGCCAGCGAACCGCTGATGACGGTTTTGAGATTTTCAGGTGGGCGGGCTTCCGGATCACGGAAAACAGGCCCAATACGTTCGTAAAACAAAGCCCACGGCACGCCGTGGGCTTTATTGGCAGTCAGTCAGACAGGGCCTTATTGAGGCGAGACTTCGGTTTTAGGTTTGCCGAAGTGCCACTGGTAGACCACGAACTTGAAGTCTTTCAGGTCGCCCTTGGCGTCGAAGCTCAGGTCGCCAGTCGGGGTCTTGAAGGTACCGGCGTGGATGGCTTCGGCCACTTTGGTCGGGTCTTCGCTCTTGGCGGCGGTGATACCGCCGGCAATGACTTCAACCGCGGAGTAGGAAGGGAACACGAACGGACCGCTCGGGTCTTCTTTCTTGGCCTTGAACGCATCCGCCAGGGCCACGTTGGCCGGATCCTGGTCGAAGGATTTCGGCAGGGTCACCAGCAGGCCTTCGGAAGCATCCTTGGCGATCTGCGAAATGGAGTCGTTACCCACGCCTTCCGGGCCCATGAACTTGGCCTTCAGGCCTTTTTCCTGGGCCTGGCGCAGGATCAGGCCCAGCTCCGGGTGGTAGCCGCCGTAGTAGACGAAGTCGACGTTGGCTTGCTTGAGCTTGGCGATCATCGAGGAGAAGTCTTTGTCGCCGGCGTTGATGCCTTCGAACACGGCAACCTTGGTGCCTTTCTTCTCGAGGGTCTGTTTAACGGCGGTGGCGATGCCTTCACCGTATTGCTGCTTGTCGTGCAGTACGGCAACGATTTTCGGTTTCACGTGGTCGGCGATGTAGTTGCCGGCGGCAGGGCCCTGGGCGCTGTCCAGGCCGATGGTGCGGAACACCATCTTGTAGCCACGGGTGGTGATGTCCGGGCTGGTGGCGGCGGGGGTGATCATGACCACGCCTTCGTCTTCGTAAATGTCCGAAGCCGGTTGAGTGGAGCTGGAGCACAGGTGACCGATCACGAACTTGACGCCGTCGTTGACGACTTTGTTGGCTACGGCGACGGCTTGTTTCGGATCGCAGGCATCATCGTATTCGACGGCCTGGAGCTGCTTGCCATCGACGCCGCCCTTGGCGTTGATTTGTTCGATGGCCATTTTCGCGCCACTGAACTGCATGTCGCCGTACTGGGCTACAGGGCCGGTCTTGGGGCCGGCGATGCCGATCTTGATGGTGTCAGCTGCGAACGAATGGCTGGCGACTCCGGCCAGAACCATAGCGGCAAACAGTTTGGAAATCTGCTTAGTAGCCTTATTCATAGTGCTCCACTCTTACTGTTGTAATTTTTATAGTCCTGGCGCCGTAGCAGCAGAACCGGGTCAGATATCTCTTGGATATCCCCGGAAAATGCCCCCGGCAACTGTACCGGTACAGTGTAGAGCGCCGATTGTTAGCCTGGGAAGCTGGCGCCAGGGGGCAAAATCAGGGGGTGTCGCTTTATTGAAAGAAAAAGACAGAATCGCGGCGGGGTTTTGACCGTATTCAGCGAGCAATCCTTGGCTCTCCTGCACTTCTCTATCGTTGACGCAATTGCAACCGGGTTTGTCTGCCAGAGCACCGACGTTATCATTGCGCCGATTTCTTTTCGGGACAGGCCCATGACTCAAGAACCTAGCACCCTCTATGCCAAGCTGCTTGGTGAAACCGCATCTATTACCTGGAAGGAGCTGGAGCCGTTCTTCGCCAAGGGTGCCCTATTGTGGGTCGACGCCGGCCTGGATTTGATCGAGGCAGCCGAGGCCATGGCCGAGAACCAGGCCGAGAAAGTCTCTGCCTGGCTGGCCGCCGAGAAGGTGGGCAAGGTGTCTGCGACGCGGGCGCTGGATCTGGTGGAGCGTGATCCACTGCTGTGGGCAGTGGTGGTTTCGCCGTGGATTCTGGTCCAGGAAAGGGCGCCGGCCGAAGGTTGAGCACCAAAAGGGTGCCTGGTTTTTCCGGCTGGAAGTGTGTAGCCGAGTAACCGCGATCACGGTGATGGCAAGTTGCCCGTGGAGAAAGGCCCCACCCGTTTCAGGCTGACGGTGACGTAAGCGGAATGGGAACAGTTTTCAAGGCCGCCTAAGGGCGGCCTGATTGTTTCCGGGTATTAACGCCACTTCCCTGTAAAACGCCATTTCCCCTGTAGGAGCGAAGCTTGCTCGCGATGGCGTCCTACCAGTCGACATCGCTTGAGCTTGATGGCGCTGATCGCGAGCAATCGAGCGTCGACCGGCTGCTCCTACAGAAGAGAACGGGCAGCTGTTAGTACGCTGTCCTGCCCGTGTGGTTGTTCAGCGAGATGACCTTGGTCTTGCCGATGCGGTGACGATAGATCTCGCGCAGGTACTTGATGGCTTTCTTCACGCAATCGCGGGACAGGCGGATGTCGTTGATCGAGACGAACTTGTCCTTGTCGTTGATCAGCTCGCGGTACTTCTTCTCGTACATCGGCTTGATCGCGTACCAGTTGGTATCGAGGATCTTCGCCGGGTTCTCGAACTCGTTGAGCAGCTCGTCGATGCGGCTTTCATCGAACTGTTCGCTGACGATGAAATCGAGGATCGAGTTGTCCAGGGTCTCGTCGAAGCGGTACGGGTTGCGGGCGAAGCAACGCTTGATAAAGGCCACGATCAGGGTCAGGAAGTCGTCCGACAGGCACGGGCTCTTGGCGATCAGGGTGGTCAGCGAGAGGTTGGCCGAGGCGCCGATCACCAGCGCGTAACGCTTGAGGGTGGTGTTGGGGAACAGGCTGTTGAGGTGGGTCTTGAGCCGGTTCAGGTCCATGTACGACAGCTTGTAGTCCTTCGGCAGGGAGACGATCGACACCACCGACGAGCAGTTCTTGAAGAAGTGCAGGTCGTGCAGCGCGGCCGCGTCATAACCGGAAGCCTTGTATTGCTCCAGCGCCGCGCGATAACGCTTGGACTCGATCGGCAGCAGGCTGATGCCCTCGATGGCCTGGGTCACCTTGTTGAAGTGCGGCAGGTCGATGGAGCGGAAGAACAGGTCGTCGATGTTCAGGCGCTGCGGCTCTTTCTCGAACACCTTGAACTTGTCGCCGGTCGGCACCGGGGTTTCCGGGACCACGGACTCGGCATAGGCGATCGCCACCGGGCCGGCCAGGCTCATGAACAGGTCGTTGGCATCCAGGCGGATGGTCTCGCCGATGTCGATGCCGGCGCGGCGGAAGTAGTTCTGGTCGTAGTCGGTGGTCACCGCCTGGGCGGTGAGGATGTTGAAAATCTGCTGGGAGATGTACTGGTTGGCGTGCTTCTCCATGGCGTTGACGTCGATGTTCTGGATGTTGCCGTCATCGCTCTCTTCGGCATAACGCATGATGTCGTTGGAAATCAGCATCATCGCGTTCCATGGGCGGATACGCCCCATGACGCTGGCTTCGCTGCTGTCTTCGTTATCGAAGTTGTAGGAGAAGTCCCATTCTTCCGACAGGTATTTGCACAGCAGGCGTCCGGCGTTGATGTGCAAGGCTTCGGACATTTCGCTGCGGTGATCGG
Source organism: Pseudomonas sp. B3G-3 (assembly GCF_028640915.1). Taxonomy (NCBI): domain Bacteria; kingdom Pseudomonadati; phylum Pseudomonadota; class Gammaproteobacteria; order Pseudomonadales; family Pseudomonadaceae; genus Pseudomonas; species Pseudomonas sp. B3G-3. The sequence continues at coordinate 105,745 of NZ_JAQZAB010000118.1, forward strand.
AGATATTCGGCAGTACGCAGATACCGCTGGTGAAGATCGGCTCGAAGACGAAGGAGTGGCCGCTCTTGCTGTCGTGCTCGTCGATCGGCTTGGTGTCGAACGTCTTGTTCATGTACGAGTACTGTTGGGCCAGGCCGAACTCTGAGGCCATGCCCGAACCGGTACCGCCGCCGGCGCTGAAGATCGAGAAGTACAGGCGCGACTGGTTGGCCTTGATGCCGCAGGAGTCGATCAGGTACGAGTGGATCATTTTCCAGTCGGGGCTGGAGAAACGCTGGGTGTCCTTGTTGAGGATGATCTTGGCCAGGTACTGGCCGAGGATCGGCGCGTTACCGGCGCCACCGGCGTGGACTTCCGAGAGGTCCATGATCTTCATCTTGCTGTAGTCGCGGATGAAGCCGCTTTTTTCGCCCTTGCGCGAGAAGCGGATGCGCCCGGCGATGTCCTTGTCCAGGTCGCCCAGCATCACCAGCGGCTCGACCAGGAACACCGGTTTGCTTGCCTTGTTCTGGCCCAGGCGCAGGTTGTGGCGGATCCACTGGGCGGGGCTGTAGCCCTTGTCGGCATAGGCCTTGTCGTCGTTGTTGAATTCGTTGAGGTAGAACTTGCGGGCGTTGTACACCAGCTCCGCCACATCCAGGGCGATGTTCGACCCGCAGCGGCCCAGGCCGATCAGGCAGACCGAGGGGAACTCCTGCTCGCGGCGCGCTTCGAGCTCGTCTTCCAGGTGCGGCGGGCGCGGGAATACCGAGTCGCGCAGGCCGTCGAGGTTGTCGAGGATGCGGTCGGTGTTGGTTTCGGTGAAGTAGAGGTATTGCTGGGGCGCCTGTGGGCGCGAGCTGGACAATGGCTTCGACTCTGAAAAGCTCTGGCTGCCCGGGGTCAGCGTCAGTTCGGATACTGCGTTGGCAGAATTGTTTTTAGAAGTCATTGTGCGCCGTGTGCTTGGACTGGTCGGCTCGGTGACAAGATATCAAAGAGCCATCAAGTGGGATCTCGCGACTTTACAGTGCGATATTGGCCCCAGCGATAGGGATAAGTCTGATGGCCGCTAGGGGGAATCCTTTCCTAAGTTCAGATAAATCGGCCAGTTTTCGGTGATCTTTAATCAAAAGGAGGCAAGATGATGGCAACGTTACCCACCCTCGGGTTTGCCGGTATTGGCCTGATGGGCTTGCCCATGTGTCGCCGTCTGCTGGCGGCGGGTTATCCCCTGGTGGTGTGGAATCGCAACCGGGAAAAATGCGCGCCGCTGCTGGAGGCTGGCGCGCGACTGGCCGAGACCCCGGCCCGGTTGTGCGAGGCGGCGGACCTGGTGCTGCTGTGCCTGGCCAACACCGAGGTGGTGCGCGAGGTGGTATTCGGTGCCGAGGGCATTGCCCAGGGAGCCCGGGCTGGCCAGTTGCTGGTGGACCTCTCCAGCCTGGAGCCGACCGCCACCCGGGAAATGGCCACGCAGCTGGCGAGCACGACCGGCATGGGCTGGGTCGATGCCCCGGTGTCCGGCGGCACGCCCGGTGCCGAGGCTGGCAGCCTGGCGATCATGGTCGGTGGCGAGGCGGCGGATATCGAAAGGGTACGCCCGGTCCTGCTCAACCTGGGGCAACGGGTGACTCATATGGGCGGTGTCGGCGCCGGCCAGGTGACCAAGGCCTGCAACCAGATGATCGTCGCCTGCAATGCGCTGGTGATCGCCGAAGTGGTGGCGCTGGCCGAGCGTTCCGGGGTCGATGCGTCATTGCTGGCCGAGGCGCTGGCCGGTGGTTTCGCCGATTCCAGGCCGCTGCAGATCCTCGCCCCGCAGATGGCCGAGAGCCGCTTCGAACCGATCAAATGGCATGTACGCACCCTGCTCAAGGATCTGGACGGTGCGGTGAAGTTCTCCCGTGAACAGGGCTCGGCCACGCCGATCAGCGGATTGGCTGCACAACTGATGCGCCTGCATGGCGGCCAGGGCTATCTGGAGCAGGATCCCGCGACCCTGGTCCGCCTGTATCGCGAACCGGCGCCAGAGGGCTGACCGCGGCGACGGCAGGCCGCATGCGCTGCTCGATCTCGTCGATCACCCCGGGCAACTCTTCCAGGGGTATTGCGCGGCTGAGCAGGTAACCCTGGATGAAGTCGCAGCCGTATTGGGCGAGGAACTCGTACTGCTGCACGCTCTCGACGCCTTCGGTCACCACCTGCAAGTGCAGGGTATGGGCCATGACGATGATCGCCTGGACGATCTCTTTGTCCTGGGTCGACTGGGGCACGTCCTGGATGAACGAACGGTCGATCTTCAGGGTGTTGAGCGGCAGGCGCTTGAGGTAGGCGAGGGACGAGTAACCGGTGCCGAAGTCATCGATCGACAGCGACACCCCGAGATTGCGGATCTGCCGCAACAGGGCCACGGTGCTGTCGATGTTGCCCATCAGGGCGTTTTCCGTGACTTCCAGTTCCAGGCGCTGGGGCGCGACACCGGCGCTGCCCAGGGCGTTGGCGATCTCTTCGGCCAACTCCTCCCGGGCCAGGTTCAGGGCCGAGCAGTTCACCGCGATTTTCAGCTCGGCAAAGCCGTGGCGGGACAGGGCGGCGAGGTCCTCGCAGGCCTTGCGCAAGACCCAGTTGTCCAGTTCGGCAATCAGCCCGTTGGCTTCGGCGATCCCGATGAAGCGATCCGGGGCCAGCAGCCCGTGCAACGGATGCCGCCAGCGCACCAGCGCTTCAAGCTTGCTGACCTTGCGGCTGCCCAGGTCGTAGATGGGCTGGTAATACAGGGTCAAGCCGGCTTCGTTGCGCAGGGCATTGCGCAGTTCTTCCTCCAGTTGCAGTTCCAGGCTCGCCTTGGTCTTCAGGTTGGTGCTGAAGAAATGCAGGCTGTTGCGACCGCTGCCCTTGGATTGATAGAGCGCCAGGTCGGCATGCTTGAGCAGCTCTTCGCTGGTCTTGCCGTCGTCGGGAAAGACGCTGATGCCGATGCTGGTGGTCATCACCATGCGCCTTCCTGCCAGCTCGATGGGTTCCTTCATCCTGCTCATGATGCGTTGTGCCATGTGCTGGGCTTCGTCGCGGTCGCTCAAGCTCATGAGGATGCAGAACTCGTCTCCGCCGAAACGCGCCACTACGTCTTGATGGCTGCGGGTGGAGCTTTTGATATGGCCGGCAATCACCTTCAACAGTTCGTCGCCGGCATCGTGGCCGAGGCTGTCGTTGATCCGCTTGAAGTGATCGATGTCGAGGAACATCACCGCGAGCATGCCACCCTGCACGGTCTTTTCAATGAGCTTTTCGGCGAACAGCTGGTTGAAGCCGCGACGATTGATCAGGTTGGTCAGGGCGTCGTAGTGCGCCACCTGTTGCAGCGCCACCCGGGCCTGGTCCAGTTGGCTCAGCAGGGTGTTGACCCGGCGCAGGTCCTGTTCCTTGTGCTGGAGTTTCTTGTCCGCCAGGGCCGCGCTGATGCTGCTGCCAATGATCAACAGGGCGATGACGGCGATGGTCAGGCCCAGTTGCAAGGGGTTGTCGTCCACCGCGATGGAGGGTGTGCCCGTCGCCGGCAGCACCAGTTTCAACGCCCACATGCCGGTGAAATGCATGGCGACTATGCCGCCCCCCAGCAGCAGGCTGGCCGCGTATTTGAGCAACTGGTGGAGCACGCCGCTGCCGTTGCTCAGGTAGCGGGACAAGAGCAGGGCGACCAGGCTCGCGCTGATGGCGATGGCAATCGACAGGCCGAACAGGTCGGGCTGGTAGTAGGCCGTGGCTGGCGAGCGCATGGCCGCCATGCCGACATAGTGCATGGTGCAGATGCCCAGGCCGATCCAGATCGACGCCAGCAGGTAGCGCCATAGCTGCAACTGGGGATGGCTGAGGGTCTTCATCGCCAGCCAGGATGCAATCACCGCGATCAGCAGCGACAGCAGGGTCATCGGCAGGTCGTAATGGGTTTCGATGGGGATCTGCAATGCCAGCATGCCGATGAAGTGCATGGCCCAGATGCCGCCGGCCAGGCAGAAGGCGCCGACCCAGCGCCAGCGTTGCTGGGCCGCTGCCAGGTCGACGTGGCGCACCCGTTCGGCCATGTCCAGGGTGGCGAAGCTGCCGGCGCAGGCCACCAGATAGGCGAGGATCACCAGCACGGGGTTGTGGTTGCAGGTGAGTAATACCTGCCCGCCTTCGGGGAGCTCGGTAAAAAAATGCAGACCAAGCCATTCCATCGCATGCCCCGTTTCTTGAGTCATCCAGGGCCAGCCCTGGGTGGCTGGCCAATGGGACTGAGTATAGGAAGCCGAGTCGAGGCCGGGAACGATGGTGGCAAATTGACTTAAATGATTTTGGAATTCAGCTCATAGCCAATCGAGCTAAGCACTCTGTTCGAAGTACAGCGCCGGCTCCAGGGGCGCGAGCCCGAATGCCGCGCGCGCGGCGTCGCAATCGACGTTCTGTTGGCCATTTTCCCAGGACGCCTCGAATTCGCGGCAGGTGCTGGAGCGCTGGTGGTAGATCGAACAGCTGACTTCCTTGCCGACCTCGCCGGTCAGCGCGGTGCAGCGGGTCGGCTTGCAATCGGTGCCGAGCATGGCGACCCGGCTGGGGCTGATGGACGCCACCAGATCGTCGGGGACCGTACCGCCGGAAGAGGCGCATTCACCCCAGAAAAAAGACACACGAAAGTGTGAACAGCAGGCACCGCAATTCAGACACGGACTGGCTTCGGACATGGGCGTATTCAAAGGGGAGGAGGTTGATGAGGGGGGCAGCAAGGCCGCTATTCTAGGCTTCGCAACGGCCTTGGGAAGGGGGCGCGCGAGGTATTTTTCAGGCCCTGCGCAAGCCCTTGAAAAATCGGGCTTTAGCCCCGGTATCCGGGGGCTTGCGGCGGTTTAGGCGGGGGCGCTGGCGCTGTTCGGGCGGTCGTCGAGCGCGGTCGACGGCCCGCGCTTCGGATTGCCTGGTATCAGCCTTACGAATCATTACAGACAAGCGCGGCGGGGCTGACTAGATTGCAACTTCCAGGCTCGGTTGCGTCTGGCCGAATAACAATAAAAGAGACCGACCCATGCAGAACTCGACCCAAGCGGCGAATGCCTGGCGCATTCTGTTCCTGTTGTTCCTGGCTAACCTGTTCAACTTCTTCGATCGCACCATTCCGGCCATCATCATCGAGCCGATCCGCATGGAATGGCACCTGAGCGACTTCCAGATCGGCATCATCGGCACCGCCTTCACCATCGTCTACGCCATTGCCGGCCTGCCCCTGGGGCGCATGGCCGATACCGGCTCGCGCAGCAAACTCATGGGCTGGGGCCTGGCGGTGTGGAGCGGGCTGACCGCGGTCAACGGCCTGGTGGGCAGTTTCTGGAGTTTCCTGCTCGTGCGCATGGGTGTCGGCATCGGCGAAGCCAGCTATGCACCGGCTGCCAACTCGCTGATCGGCGACCTGTTCCCGGCCCATCGCCGGGCCCGGGCCATGGGTATCTTCATGCTCGGCCTGCCCCTGGGCCTGTTGCTGGCGTTCTTCACCATCGGCGCCATGGTCAAGGTCTTCGACAGCTGGCGCGCGCCGTTCTTTATCGCCGCGGTGCCGGGCCTGTTGCTGGCGGTGTTCATGTTCTTCATCAAGGAGCCCAAGCGCGGTGCGGCGGAAACCGTCAAGGTTTCCCAGGAACGCGTCGACCGGCCGATCCGCCGGGTGCTGGCGATCCCGACCTTTCTCTGGCTGGTGCTGGCCGGGCTGACCTTCAACTTCGCCACCTACGCCTGCAACTCGTTCCTGGTGCCGATGCTGCAGCGTTATTTCCTGATGCCGTTGCAGGACGCCGCGGTGGCGACCGGGGTGATAGTCGGGTTGACCGGCCTGTTCGGGCTGACCCTGGGCGGCTGGGTCGCCGACAAGATTCACCAGCGTGTGGCCAACGGTCGGTTGTTGTTCGCCGCCTTCAGCATGCTGATCTCGACCCTGTGCACCGCCTGGGCCCTGCATGCCGGGCGCATCGAAATCGGGGTGTTCGTCGCGGTGTTCAGTGTCGGCTGGCTGTTTGCCTACAACTTCTATACCTGCGTTTACACGGCGATCCAGGATGTGGTCGAACCCCGTCTGCGCGCCACGGCCATGGCGCTGTTCTTCGCCGGCCTGTACCTGCTGGGCGGTGGCCTGGGGCCGGTGGTGGTGGGGGCGCTGTCCGATCACTTTGCCCATGCGGCGATGTACGCCGCCGGGGCTGAGCAGATGACCGAGGCGTTCAAGGCGGTTGGCCTGCATGACGCCATGTACCTGATCCCGGTGGCGTTGCTGCTGACCATGCTGTTCCTGTTTCTGGCCTCGCGCTGCTTCGTGCGCGATGCGCAGCGGATGAAGGACGGGTTGGTGCCGGCCGCGCCAGCGGGGGCTGCGGTGACCGCCTGAACAGTGCTTTGTAGGAGCGAGGCTTGCCCGCGATGAACGATGACGCGGTGTGCCAGATAGAACGGGTTGCCCCCATCGCGGGCAAGCCTCGCTCCTACAGAAGCCGATAAAAAAGGCCCGCATTGTGCGGGCCTTTTCATTTACCGGGAGAGCAGGGGGAATCAGCCCGCTACCAGTACCCGGATCGCTTCCAGGCGCAGCGCTGCTTTCTCAAGCATGGCCAGGCCTTGTTCGCGTTGTTGGCGCAGGGCCACCAGCTCGCTGTCGCGCACGGTCGGGTTGACCGCCTGCAACGCGGTCAGGCGCGCCAGTTCTTCGTCGGTGTCGGCGGCCAGGCGACGTTGCGCCTCGGCCACGCGCTCGGCGTGACGTGGGGCAATCTTCGCTTCGCCAGCGTTGATCTTCGGCGTCAGCTGGTCGCGCTGGGCCTGGATGAACTTGTTGGCGCTGGCCCGTGGCACGCTTTCCAGCTGGTCGTTGAGGGTCTCGAAGGCGACGCGCGCCGACAGGTCGTTGCCGTTGGCGTCCAGCAGGCAGCGCAGGGCGGCCGGTGGCAGGTAGCGGCCCAGTTGCAGCGAGCGCGGTGCCACCACTTCACTGACGTACAGCAGTTCCAGCAACACGGTGCCGGGTTTCAGCGCCTTGTTCTTGATCAGCGCCACGGCGGTGTTGCCCATGGAGCCGGACAGCACCAGGTCCATGCCGCCTTGCACCATCGGGTGTTCCCAGGTGATGAACTGCATGTCTTCGCGAGACAGCGCCTGGTTGCGGTCGTAGGTGATGGTCACGCCTTCGTCGTCGCCCAGGGGGAAGCTGGCGTCGAGCATTTTTTCGCTTGGCTTGAGGATCAGCGCGTTGTCCGAATGGTCTTCGCTGTCGATGCCGAAGGCGTCGAACAGGGTTTCCATGTAGATCGGCAGGGCGAACTGATCGTCCTGCTCGAGGATCGCTTCCACCAGCGCATCACCTTCGCCAGCGCCGCCGGAGTTGAGCTCCAACAGACGGTCGCGACCGGTGTGCAGCTCGGCCTCAAGGCGTTCGCGCTCGGTGCGCGCCTCGTCGATCAGCGCTTGCCACTCGCCGTCGTCGGCTTCTTCCAGCAGCGGCAGCAGGCGCGGGCCGAACTGATGCTGCAGGGCGTTGCCGGTCGGGCAGGTATTGAGGAAGGCGTTCAGCGCTTCGTGGTACCACTGGAACAGGCGCTCTTGCGGGCTGGTTTCCAGGTACGGCACATGCAGTTCGATCACGTGTTTCTGGCCGATCCGGTCGAGACGGCCGATCCGCTGCTCCAGCAGGTCCGGGTGCGACGGCAGATCGAACAGCACCAGGTGGTGGGCGAACTGGAAGTTGCGACCTTCACTGCCGATTTCCGAGCAGATCAGCACCTGGGCGCCGAACTCTTCATCGGCGAAGTAGGCGGCGGCGCGGTCGCGCTCGAGGATGTTCATGCCTTCGTGGAACACCGTGGCCGGGATGCCGGAACGCACGCGCAGGGCGTCTTCCAGGTCCATGGCGGTTTCCGCATGGGCGCAGATCACCAGGACCTTGGTGCGCTTGAGCATTTTCAGCTGGTCGATCAGCCACTCGACACGCGGGTCGAATTTCCACCAGCGCTCTTCTTCGCTGGCGTCCGGCTGGGCCTGGAAGCTGACTTCCGGGTACAGCTCGGCGTGTTCGCCCAGCGGCAGTTCCAGGTATTCGTCCGGGCACGGCAGCGGGTAGGGGTGCAGCTTGCGCTCGGGGAAGCCTTGCACCGCGGCGCGGGTGTTGCGGAACAGCACGCGGCCGGTGCCGTGGCGGTCCAGCAGCTCGCGCACCAGGCGCGCGCTGGCCTCGCTGTCGCCCTCGTTGACGGCGGCGAGCAGGGCTTCGCCTTCGTTGCCGAGGAAGTTGTGGATGGTCTTGTGCGCTTCGGGCGACAGGCGTCCTTTATCCAGCAGTTCCTGCACGGCTTCGGCCACCGGGCGATAGTTTTCGCTCTCGGCGCGGAAGGCGGCCAGGTCGTGGAAACGGTTCGGGTCGAGCAGGCGCAGACGGGCGAAGTGGCTGTCCTGGCCCAGTTGTTCCGGGGTGGCGGTGAGCAGCAGGACGCCCGGAATCACCTCGGCCAGCTGTTCCACCAGCGCGTATTCCGGGCTGACCTGGTCTTCGTGCCATACCAGGTGGTGGGCTTCGTCGACCACCATCAGGTCCCAGCCGGCGGCGAACAGCGCGTCCTGGGCCTTCTCGTCGTCCACCAGCCATTCCAGGGCCACCAGGGCGAGCTGGGTATCCTCGAAGGGGTTGGCGGCATCGCTTTCAATAAAACGTTCTTCGTCGAACAGCGCGACCTGCAGGTTGAAGCGCCGGCGCATTTCCACCAGCCACTGGTGCTGCAGGTTCTCCGGGACCAGGATCAGCACGCGGCTGGCGCGGCCCGACAGCAGTTGGCGATGGATCACCAGGCCGGCTTCGATGGTCTTGCCCAGGCCCACTTCGTCCGCCAGGAGAACCCGCGGCGCGATACGGTCGGCGACTTCACGGGCAATGTGCAACTGGTGGGCGATCGGCTGGGCGCGTACGCCACCCAGCCCCCACAGCGACGATTGCAGCTGGCGGCTGGTGTGTTCCAGGGTGTGGTAACGCAGGGAGAACCAGGCCAGCGGGTCGATCTGCCCGGCGAACAGACGGTCGCTGGCCAGACGGAACTGGATGAAGTTCGAGAGTTGGGTTTCCGGCAGGGTGACGACTTCGTTCTGCCCGTTGAGGCCGTGGTAGACCAGCAGGCCGTCGACGTCGTCGACTTCGCGCACAGTCATTTTCCAGCCTTCGAAGTGGGTGATGGTGTCACCCGGGGAAAACCTCACGCGAGTGAGGGGCGCATTCCGTAGCGCATACTGGCGAGTGTCGCCAGTGGCCGGATAGAGCACGGTCAGCAAGCGGCCGTCCTGTGCCAGAACGGTGCCTAGACCTAGCTCGGCTTCGCTGTCACTAATCCAGCGTTGCCCCGGTTGATACTGCTGCGCCATGCTGCCTGACTCCCGCCTTGAAAAAGCCGACTATGTTAACGGATCGGCGCCCTCAGGCCAAAGAACTCTAACAAAAACAACTACGCTGGAAGGTAGCGTATCGGGCGCATTTGTCGGGGCTCGGGGCACTATCGGGTGACGACTGGGTCACAAGTTTGCGACCGATGGCTCAAGTCGCCCCCGCAGCAGCCGACAGCCTGCCGACAGGAGACCAATAATATGCTGCCCCCGATGCTGCCCTTGAGTGCCGTGCCCGTGACCTCCCAGCAGGATCCGATCCGGCCGCGCCCGGATATCCCGCCGGTGGTGCCGGTGCAACAGAGTTCCAACGAAAGCACCATCGACCTGCAAAAGCGCGATGCCGAACAGTCGGCGCTGCTGCTGCGCGAAGAACAGCAGCGCCAGCAACAAAAGCACAAACGCCAGCGTGAGGCCGAGAACGATCCCGAACTGCACCTGGCCGTGCCCGGGGACGAGTTGAATGCCGACAACACTGTGCCGGTGGTGCCGCTGATCGAGGATGCGCCACGCCAGGGGCTGTGGGTCGACGTCGAGGTTTAGATACCGCTCTTGAATGCCTGCAACGGCGAGGCAAGGCATCACATGCCGCAATCCGCACGATGCTGGTCAAATACGGCGGACCTCCACCTTTAATTGCGCTCGATACCTGCCGATCACTGGTCAGCCGCCGCGTCACGCCGCATTATTGGCAAACCCGCAAGGGCCGCAGCCGCGCTATCTATATATAGAGGCTGTGGTCGACATTGACCTGAATGATGCAAGCCAACGCCATGAGCCAAGACGACAACCTGATCGACCTGAACGCCGAACGTGCCAAGCGTGTGCATGACCTGAAGGAAAAACGCCTGAATGAAGTGCGCCAGGCCTTCGAGCAGGCAATGCCTCTGGGCAAGCCGAAGAAGAAACCGAAAAAGCCGAAAAAGCGCTGAACCGGGCGCGATCTGTTGATGTAAGTCAGTTATTTCCCCTCCCTGTCGTCCTGTCTTGGGCGACCATTGACCCCGGTCAATTTTCCCCGCCGCCTCTTTGGTTAACTTAGCCCCATCGCAACAGGGCAAGAGCAGGAGGCCAGTCATGTTTTTCGATAATGTGGTGATCGCCGGAGTGCTGACTGTCGGCCTCATGGTTCTGTTTTTCGCCGGGTTTGGATTTTTCATCTGGAAAGATGCGCATAAACGCAAAAAACCTTAAGTCTTTCCGGTAACGAGCACGCAAGGCATTTTGGGCAACTTCGGTTGCCCTTTTTTTTGCCTGTGTGTTTTGTGGGGGAACGATCACTTCCTTCAGGCACAAAAAAAGGTGCGACCCAAGGGGCGCACCTTTTTTGTCGCGGACCGAGCGAATCAGGTCCCGAGGGCTTTCGAGGCCAGCCAGAACAGACCGGCCGACAGCGCCACGGTCGCCGGCAGGGTCAGTACCCAGGCCAGCAGGATGGTGCGTACGGTGCCGCTTTGCAGGCCGCTTTTGTTGGCGACCATGGTCCCGGCGACACCCGACGACAGCACGTGGGTGGTCGATACCGGCAGGCTGAAGATATTGGCCATGCCGATCAGGCCGGCGGCGGTGATCTGTGCCGACATGCCCTGGGCATAGGTCATGCCTTGCTTGCCGATCTTTTCACCGATGGTCTGCACCACACGTTTCCAGCCGATCATGGTCCCCAGGCCAAGGGCCAGGGCCACGGCCAGGATCACCCAGAACGGCGCGTATTCGGTGGTGGCGGTCAGGTCTTTGCGCAACTTGTCCAGGTCAGCCTTTTCACGGGCCGCGAGGTTCGGCAGCTTGCCGACTTTCTTCGCGGTGTCGTCCAGGCAGAGCAGGTAGCGACGCACTTCGATGCGGCTTTCGGCCGGCAGCGAGTGATAGTCGGCTACACCCTTGAGGGTGCCCAGCAGCGCGTCGATGGTCGGTTCGGTCTGCTGCGGGTTGCAGCGGAACTTGCCTGGCAGATCGTCCTTCACGCTTTTGCCCAGGGCCAGGAACTCGCCCAGGGAGTCCTGGTTGCGCTGGTAGAACTGGCTCAGGTGCAGGGTGGCGTCGCGGGTACGTTCGATCTGGTAGGTGGTGCTGTTCAGGTCGAGCACGAACTGCGCGGGCACGATACCGATCAGTACCAGCATGATCAGGCCGATGCCTTTCTGGCCGTCGTTGGAACCGTGCACAAAGCTCACGGCCATGGCCGAGATCACCAGCACCAGGCGGTTCCAGAAGGGTGGATGTTTCTTGTCGTCGACCTTGCGGCGTTGTTCCGGGGTCTTGTGCATCTTCGAGATCGGACGCCACCACTTCAGGCCGATCAGCACCAGGGCGGCAATCAGGAAGCCGGCCATGGGCGAGAACACCAGGGAAGCGCCGATGTCGATCGCCTTCTGCCAGTTCACGCCATCGCCCAGCGGGATGTCGTTGAGCAGGGCGTTGGCCAGGCCGACGCCGAGGATCGAACCGATCAGGGTGTGGGAGCTGGAGGCGGGAATACCGAAGTACCAGGTGCCCAGGTTCCAGGTGATGGCCGCGGCCAGCAACGAGAAGACCATGGCCAGACCGTGGCCGGTGTTGACATTGATCAGCAGCTCGACCGGCAGCAGATGGACGATGGCATAGGCCACGCCGACGCCGCCCAGCAGCACACCGAGGAAATTGAATACACCGGAAAAGAATACGGCCAGGTGCGGCGGCATGGCTTTGGTGTAGATAACAGTGGCAACCGCATTTGCGGTGTCATGAAAGCCGTTGATGAACTCGTAGGCGAGGACAAAAGCCAGGGCGAGCAAGAGGCTCACAAGCACCCAAGCATCCAGTCCGCTGAATAAATCGATCATGAAGGTTTTCTGACCCGGTCATAAGGGGGCGCGATTATGCCAGAAAACCCTGGTAATCGATGCACTAGGTGCTGGTTGGTAACATTCTTCAACGAAAAAGCCGAAGGCAGGCCAATGGCCATGCCTTTTTTCGAGGCATGGGCAAACCCTTGATTTTACTGGGGCTCATCCTCTAGGTCAGGGATGCAAGACTCAGCCAAACGTCTCAAACACTTGTATGAAATTTCACTTCCATGACAGTTTTTGAGCCCTTGGGGCCCATTCGCGGCTGCACGGCGGATGCCCGGCCGACCTTGCGATCGGCATTTATCTGCAAGGGCATCGAGCAGTGCGAAAGCTTCAGGCGAAGAGCGTCACGGCTGTTCTGTCTTGAGCTCTTTTTCCATCTTTTGCAGTTCTTGGGTAAATGCCTGGTCGAGAATGCTGGCGCGTTTTCGCCAAGGTTTGCGTTCCGGTTCAGGCTGGGCGGCGTAGGTGGTGACTTCGCCTCCGTAAACTTCCTTGTAACGTTGTTCCTGGCGCTCAAGTTCCGCGCGCAGTTCGTCTTTCGTCACAGTGTTACCTAACTGAGTTGAGATTATCCCGATGATACGCATTGCCTCGATCGGGTTTATCGAGCGCCTCGTGCTCGGCTCGATTAAAGGAGCCAGGATTGCGATGGGGCTCGCCAAACCGCTTCTTGTTGCATGCGGCCACGCCACCGGACAAGAACAGCTGTCGTAGCAACAGTCACTTTTTTGCAAGCACATTGGCCGGGCATATTGAGATGAGCGTCAAGCGCTTGCAGCAGGAAGCGTCACTTACCGATACGCACCCTGATGATGCTGCCGAACGCAGAAAAGCGTCGGTGATCACTTTGCTCATTATAGCGGCGGCCATGAATAACTCTATCGGCAATAAGTTAAAAATCGTCAACTTGATATCAGGGTTTTGTTACACGAAAGTTTTAAGCCGGATGATGAGAGTGGTGACGCTGCAGTTCTGTAACAAGGCCTGACAAGTTGCCTGGATTAACACGGAAGAAATGAGAGTTTTATTGGCGGCGAAAAAACGCCACATCGCGTAGAAGCACTTAATCGTGGTGGATTGCGATTATCGGTCGATGGTTCGATAATCGCCCAATGTTGGCTGTGCAGGCTTGTGCATCCTCTCCAGTACGGCTTGTAATAAGCCAGACTTCCGTCGCAGAGAACCTGAAATGAACGATCAATTGCGTAATTCCTTCGCTTCCGCCGCGCCACCGATTGTCGCTTCGCCGGCCAAGCGGATTCAGGCGCTGACGGGTGATCCGGATTTCATGACTTCTCTGGCTCGCGGCCTGGCGGTGGTCCAGGCCTTTCAGGAGCGCAAGCGCCATCTGACCATTGCCCAGATCAGCCACCGCACGGAGATTCCCCGGGCCGCCGTGCGCCGCTGCCTGCATACCCTGATCAAGCTTGGTTACGCCACCACTGACGGCCGCACCTATTCGTTGCTGCCCAAGGTGTTGACGCTGGGGCACGCCTACCTGTCTTCCACGCCGTTGGCGGTGTCGGCCCAGCCTTACCTGGACCGCATGAGCGAGCAACTGCACGAAGCCTGCAACATGGCCACCCTGGAAGGCGACGACATTCTGTACATCGCCCGTTCGGCCACCACCCAGCGCCTGATCTCGGTCGATCTCTCGGTCGGTGGGCGCCTGCCGGCCTACTGCACATCCATGGGCCGGATCCTGCTGGCAGCGCTGGATGACGCTTCGTTGCGCGAATACCTCGAGCATGCCGACCTGCAAGCCAAGACCAGCCGTACCCTGCACACGCCAGAGGCGCTGCTCGAATGCCTGCAACAGGTTCGGCAGCAGGGCTGGTGCATTGTCGATCAGGAGCTGGAGCAAGGCCTGCGTTCCATCGCCGTACCGGTGTACGACGCTTCGGGCCAGGTGCTGGCCGCGCTCAATGTCAGTACCCATGCCGGCCGCGTCAGCCGCGCCGAGCTGGAGCAGCGCTTCTTGCCAGGCCTGCTCAGCGCCAGTCGCGACCTCAGCGCCCAATTGTTCGCTTGAGGGCTGCCTGCTTAAGCTGTTCGATAAACGCACAGATACGCGCTTGCTGAATTGACGCTCTTTCCCTTGCCTCATTAATGTCGCGGCAGCGTCATCCGGCCACTGGAGTTCTGCCTCTCCAATGGCCGCGTGGCGACCCCATAATAATGAAGAGGCCAACCCCCCCATGAGCATCGCCCGCGCACCCAGCCGCGCTCCTTTATCCTGCCTTCGCCTGCCGACGGCCTGATCCCGCAAGACCCTTTTTCGATTTGAACCGACCAGCTTTGGCTGGCACCTGTTCGCCTGCGTTTTTCGCGTGGAATAAAAATAATGAACCAGCCTCAATCCGCTGTAGGGAACTGCCTCGATGTGCAGTCCTTTATCAATGCCCAGCCGCTGTCGCGCTATCAGTGGCGGGTGGTGATCCTGTGTTTCCTGATTGTCTTTCTCGATGGCCTCGACACCGCGGCCATGGGATTCATCGCGCCGGCGCTGTCCCAGGATTGGGGCATCGATCGTGCCAGCCTCGGCCCGGTGATGAGTGCGGCGCTGATCGGCATGGTGTTCGGGGCGCTGGGCTCCGGCCCATTGGCTGACCGCTTCGGGCGCAAAGTGGTGTTGGTGGGGGCGGTGCTGCTGTTCGGTGCCTTCAGCCTGGCGTCGGCCTACAGCACTAATGTCGACCAGTTGTTGGTACTGCGTTTCCTCACCGGCCTGGGCCTGGGCGCCGGCATGCCGAATGCCACCACGCTGCTCTCCGAATACACCCCCGAGCGCCACAAGTCGTTGCTGGTGACCAGCATGTTCTGTGGTTTCAACCTGGGCATGGCCGGTGGCGGTTTCATTTCCGCCAAGCTGATCCCGGCGTTCGGCTGGCACAGCCTGCTGCTGATCGGCGGGATCCTGCCGCTGATCCTGGCCGTGGTATTGCTGGCCTGGCTGCCGGAGTCGGCGCGTTACCTGGTGGTGCGCAATCGTGGTACCGACAAGGTGCGCAAGGCCCTGGCGCCCATCGAGCCGGGCACGGTCGGCCAGGCCGCGAGCTTCAGCGTGCCGGAACAGAAGACGGTGAAGGCGCGCAATGTGTTTGCGGTGATTTTCTCCGGGACCTACAGCGCTGGCACCTTGCTGTTGTGGCTGACCTATTTCATGGGGTTGGTGATCGTGTACCTGCTGACCAGCTGGCTGCCGACCCTGATGCGCGACAGCGGCGCGAGCATGGAGCAGGCGGCCTTTATCGGCGCGCTGTTCCAGTTTGGCGGGGTACTCAGCGCCGTGGCGGTGGGCTGGGCCATGGACCGTTTCAACCCGCACAAGGTCATCGGCACCTTCTACCTGCTGGCCGGGGTCTTCGCCTATGCGGTTGGGCAAAGCCTGGGCAACATCACCTTGCTGGCGACCCTGGTGCTGATCGCCGGCATGTGCGTCAACGGCGCGCAATCGGCGATGCCGTCCCTTGCCGCGCGTTTCTATCCGACCCAGGGCCGCGCCACCGGCGTGTCGTGGATGCTCGGCATCGGTCGCTTCGGGGCAATCCTCGGGGCCTGGATGGGCGCCACGCTCTTGGGGCTGGGCTGGAACTTCGAACAGGTGCTGACCGCGTTGGTGATCCCGGCGGCGCTGGCGACCACGGCGGTGGTGATCAAGGGCATGGTCAGCCATGCGGACGCGACCTGATCGAATGAGCAAAGCGCTCCCGAAGGGGGCGCTGAATACCTGTAGCCGCTGCCGCAGGCTGCGATAAGGCCGAAGGCCTTCAGCGAGCCTGAGGTCTTCGCGACCGTTCTCCGAACGCGGCCCGGGTCGATCGCAGCCTGCGGCAGCGGCCGCGGCGCAATCGATAGTCAGGCAACAATCTGTTCGATAAACGAACGCTCAGTCGATTATCGGATTGTTTGGGTTTTTCCCCCGGCTTAATCTTCAGTCACTCAGGCGTATCCCTCGCGCCTTTTTCTTCCAGTCGCTCAATAACAATCGGGAGATCCCTCCATGGCTGAAATCCTTTCGCTGCACGATGCGGTGAAGCAGTTCGTCAACGACGGCGATACCGTCGCGCTCGAAGGCTTCACCCACCTGATCCCCACGGCCGCGGGTCACGAAATCATTCGCCAGGGCAAAAAAGACCTGACCCTGGTACGGATGACCCCTGACCTGATCTACGACCAGTTGATCGGTGCCGGTTGTGCCCGCAAGCTGATTTTCTCCTGGGGCGGCAACCCGGGCGTGGGTTCCCTGCATCGCCTGCGAGACGCGGTCGAGAAGCAATGGCCGCATGCCCTGGAAATCGAAGAGCACAGCCACGCCGACCTGGCCAACGCCTACGTGGCGGGTGCCTCGGGCCTGCCATTCGCGGTGTTGCGCGCTTATGCCGGCTCCGACCTGCCAAAGGTCAACCCGCTGATCAAGAGCGTGACCTGCCCATTCACCGGTGAAGTGCTGGCGGCGGTGCCATCGGTACGCCCTGACGTCACCGTGATCCACGCGCAAAAAGCCGACCGCAAGGGCAACGTGCTGCTGTGGGGCATCCTTGGCGTGCAGAAGGAGGCCGCCCTGGCCGCCAAGCGCTGCATCGTCACCGTGGAAGAAATCGTCGACGACCTGAACGCGCCGATGAACGCCTGTGTGCTGCCGACCTGGGCCCTGAGCGCGGTCTGCCATGTACCGGGCGGCGCCCATCCGTCCTACGCCCACGGTTACACCGAGCGCGACAACATCTTCTACCAGGCCTGGGACCCGATCGCCCGCGACCGTGAAACCTTCACCGCCTGGATCAACGAATACATCCGCGGCAGCGCTGACTTCAGCGAATTCCAGGCCAAGCTGGCCGCAGCAACGGGGGCCAAATAATGACTTACACCACCAATGAAATGATGACCGTTGCCGCCGCCCGCCGCCTGCAGAACGGCTCGGTGTGCTTTGTCGGGATCGGCCTGCCGTCCAAGGCCGCCAACCTGGCGCGCCTGACTTCGTCGCCGGACGTGGTGCTGATCTACGAATCCGGCCCGATCGGCGCCAAGCCCAGCGTGCTGCCGCTGTCCATCGGTGACGGCGAACTGGCCGAGACCGCGGACACCGTGGTGCCGACCGGCGAGATCTTCCGCTACTGGCTGCAAGGCGGGCGTATCGACGTCGGTTTCCTCGGCGCCGCCCAGGTCGACCGTTTCGGCAACATCAACACCACGGTGGTCGGCGATTACCACCAGCCGAAAGTCCGCCTGCCAGGTGCTGGCGGTGCGCCGGAGATCGCAGGTTCCGCCAAAAGCGTGCTGATCATCCTCAAGCAGTCGTCGCGCTCCTTTGTCGACAAGCTCGACTTCATCACCTCGGTCGGTCACGGCGAAGGCGGCGACTCGCGCAAACGCCTGGGCCTGCCAGGGGCCGGGCCGGTGGGGATCATCACCGACCTGTGCATCATGGAGCCGGAAGCCGGCACCCATGAGTTCGTGGTCACCTCGCTGCACCCGGGCGTGACCCGTGAGCAGGTGGTCGCCGCCACCGGTTGGGCGATCCGTTTCGCCGACCAGGTCGCAGAGACCGCCGCGCCGACCGAGATCGAACTGACCGCCCTGCGCGACCTGGAAGCCCGCACCGCCGCGGCCCATGGCCAGACCCCGGGAGAAGCCTGATGCGCGAAGTGTTTATCTGTGACGCCATTCGTACCCCCATCGGCCGCTTTGGTGGCGGCCTGTCGACGGTGCGTGCCGACGATCTGGCCGCCGCGCCGATCAAGGCGCTGATCGAGCGCAACCCGTCGGTGGACTGGAGCGCGGTGGACGAGGTGTTCCTCGGCTGCGCCAACCAGGCCGGCGAAGACAATCGCAACGTGGCGCGCATGGCGCTGCTGCTGGCCGGGCTGCCGGAAACCATTCCGGGTGTGACTCTCAACCGCCTGTGCGCTTCGGGCATGGATGCCATCGGCACCGCTTTTCGCGCCATCGCCAGTGGCGAGATGGAGCTGGCCATCGCCGGCGGCGTCGAGTCGATGTCCCGCGCGCCCTTTGTCATGGGCAAGGCCGACACCGCCTTTTCGCGCAACATGAAGTTGGAAGACACCACCATCGGCTGGCGCTTCATCAACCCGCTGATGAAGGCCCAGTACGGCGTGGATGCCATGCCGCAGACCGCTGACAACGTCGCCGACGATTATCAGGTGTCGCGCGCCGACCAGGACGCGTTCGCCCTGCGCAGCCAGCAACGCACCGCCGCGGCGCAGGCCGCCGGGTTCTTCGCCGAGGAAATCGTCCCGGTGCGCATCGTCCACAAGAAGGGTGAGACGGTGGTCGAGCAGGACGAGCATCCGCGGGCCGATACCTCGCTGGAAACCCTGAGCAAGCTCAAGCCGGTCAATGGCCCGGACAAGACCGTCACCGCCGGCAACGCCTCGGGCGTCAACGACGGAGCGGCGGCGCTGATCCTGGCGTCGGCCGAGGCGGTGAAAAAGCACGGCCTGACCGCCCGTGCCCGGGTGCTGGGCATGGCCAGCGCTGGCGTCGCGCCACGGGTGATGGGCATCGGTCCGGTGCCGGCAGTGCGCAAGTTGACCGAGCGCCTGGGCGTGGCGGTCAGCGATTTTGATGTGATCGAACTCAACGAAGCCTTCGCCAGCCAGGGCCTGGCGGTGTTGCGCGAACTGGGCCTGGCGGACGACGCGCCCCAGGTCAACCCCAACGGCGGCGCCATCGCCCTTGGCCATCCGTTGGGCATGAGCGGCGCGCGCCTGGTATTGACCGCGCTGCACCACCTGGAAAAGACCGGTGGCAAGAAAGGCCTGGCGACCATGTGTGTGGGTGTCGGCCAGGGCCTGGCATTGGCCATCGAGCGCGTCTGACGCGCTTTTTATAAGAACGAGGATCGAGCATGACCGACAAGCCCGGTTACCGGCGCCCGCAACCAGGTACTCAGCCTGATTACCTGCACCCGGCCTACAAATCCACCAACACCCGCTCGCCGTCCAAGCCGCTGGTGTTCCTGCCCCATTCGCTGTCGGAAATCACCGGCCCGACCATCGGCGCCGATTACCTGCAGGACAAGGACAACGACCTCACCGCCCAGCATGCCGGCGAGCCCCAGGGCGAGCGCATCATCATTCACGGCCGGGTGCTGGACGAGAACGGCCTGCCGGTGCCGGGGATCCTGGTGGAGATCTGGCAGGCCAACGCCGCCGGCCGCTACAACCACGAGCGTGACCTGCACGATGCGCCGCTGGACCCGAACTTCACCGGCACCGGGCGCACCGTCACCGACGCCGATGGCTGGTACCAGTTCCAGACCATCAAGCCCGGTGCCTACCCCTGGGGTAACCACCACAATGCCTGGCGTCCGGCGCATATCCACTTCTCGCTGTTCGGGCCGAGTATCCTCACGCGCCTGGTGACCCAGATGTATTTCCCGGGCGACCCGCTGCTGGCCTACGACCCGATCTACAACTGCGTGCCGGACACCAGCGCCAAGGAACGCCTGATCGCCAGCTTCGACCTGGAGAAAACCATTCCGTCCTACGCCCTCGGCTACCGTTGGGACATCGTCTTGCGCGGCCGCGATGCCACGCCGATGGAGAAATAAGATGACGCTGACTGCGACCACGTCCCACACCGTCGGCCCCTACTACCACATCGGCCTGACCTGGCTGAACCGCGAAGACCTGACCCAGGCCGAGACCCTCGGCGAACGGATAGCGATCAGCGGCCAGGTGGTGGATGGCAACGGCGACTTCGTCAACGACGCCATGCTGGAAATCTGGCAGGCCAACGCGGCCGGCAAGTACGATCACCCGGAAGACGATCAGGACAAGGCCCTGGACCCGAACTTCCAGGGCTTCGGCCGGGTGCCGGTGGATGGGGAAGGGCGTTTCCGCTTCACCACCATCAAGCCGGGCAGCGTGCCTGGCCTGCAGGGTTCGACCCAGGCGCCGCACCTGGTGGTGCTGGTGTTTGCCCGGGGCCTGGTCAAGCACTTGCTGACCCGCATCTACTTCGACGGCGAACCGGCCAACGCGGCCGATCCGCTGCTGGCCTGCGTGCCCGCAGAGCGTCGCGCCACCTTGCTGGCCAAGGCGGATGCGCCGGGTCACTACCAGTGGAACGTGATCCTGCAGGGTACCGACGCGGAAACCGTGTTTTTCGATTATTGAGTGTGCCTGGGGGGAGCGCGAGCAAGCTCGCTCCTACATGACCGCAGTTGAATCACGGCATCGTGATCGACCCACATCCTGTAGGAGCGAGCTTGCTCGCGATAAGGCCGAATAGGCCGATACCCCCCAAGGTCGTCTTGCGGAACGGGACTGTTACAAAGTATGTCTAGACTCACCACGTCCCCAAAGAGTGAAAAGCCATGACAACGTTAACCAGTCACTACACGACCGAGGAACGCAGCAAGAGGATCTTCGCGATCGTCGGCGCCTCCTCCGGCAACCTGGTCGAATGGTTCGACTTCTACGTCTACGCCTTCTGCGCGATCTATTTCGCCCCGGCGTTTTTCCCCTCCGACGACCCCACGGTGCAACTGCTCAATACCGCCGGCGTGTTCGCCGCCGGGTTCCTGATGCGTCCTATCGGCGGCTGGCTGTTCGGCCGGGTGGCCGACAAGCACGGGCGCAAGAATTCCATGATGATCTCGGTGCTGATGATGTGCGCCGGCTCCTTGGTCATCGCCTTCCTGCCGACCTACGCCAGCATCGGTGCCTGGGCGCCGGCGCTGCTGCTGATGGCGCGGCTGTTCCAGGGCCTGTCGGTGGGCGGGGAATACGGCACCACCGCGACCTACATGAGCGAAGTCGCGCTCAAGGGCCAGCGCGGGTTCTTCGCCTCCTTCCAGTACGTGACCCTGATCGGCGGGCAACTGCTGGCGGTGCTGGTGGTGGTGATCCTGCAACAGTTTCTCGACGAGGCGGAACTCAAGGCCTGGGGCTGGCGCATTCCGTTCGTGATCGGCGCCATCGCGGCCCTGATCTCCCTGCTGCTGCGGCGTTCGCTGAAAGAAACCACCAGCAAGGAAATGCGTGAAGACAAGGACGCCGGCAGCGTGGCCGCGCTGTTCAAGCATCACTCGAAGGCCTTTGTCACCGTGCTCGGCTACACCGCCGGCGGCTCGCTGATTTTCTACACCTTCACCACCTATATGCAGAAATACCTGGTGAACACCGCCGGCATGCACGCCAAGACCGCCAGCTACATCATGACCGGCGCGCTGTTCCTTTATATGTGCATGCAGCCGCTGTTCGGCATGCTGGCGGACAAGATCGGCCGGCGTAACTCGATGCTCTGGTTCGGCGCGTTGGGCACGCTGTGCACCGTGCCTATCCTGCTGACCCTGAAAACCATCAGCAGCCCGTTCCTGGCCTTCGTGCTGATCACCCTGGCCCTGGCGATCGTCAGTTTCTACACCTCCATCAGCGGCCTGGTAAAAGCCGAGATGTTCCCGCCGCAAGTGCGGGCGCTGGGGGTAGGCCTGGCTTATGCGGTGGCCAACGCGCTGTTCGGCGGTTCGGCGGAATACGTGGCCCTGGGCCTGAAATCCCTGGGCATGGAAAACACCTTCTACTGGTACGTGACGGCGATGATGGCGATTGCCTTCCTGTTCAGCCTGCGTCTGCCTAAACAGGCGGCGTACCTGCACCACGATCTTTGACCTGTCCGCGCGCGTCCGTCGCGGACGCACGCCCCAAAGGATTGTTTATGAGTACACCGGCGAGCAACCAACTGTTCGATGCCTACTTCACCACCCGCGATATGCGCGCGGTGTTCTGCGACCAGGGTCGGGTCCAGGCCATGCTCGACTTCGAGGCCGCGCTGGCCCGGGCCGAGGCTCGGGTCGGAGTGATTCCGGCCGCGGCGGTGGCGCCGATCGAGGCGGCCTGCCGCGCCGGACTCTATGATTTTTCCGCCCTGGGCCAGGCCATCGCCACTGCGGGCAACTCAGCGATCCCACTGGTCAAGGCCCTGGGCAAGCAGATCGCCAAGACCGATGCCAGCGCCGAGCGTTATGTGCACCTGGGCGCCACCAGCCAGGATGTGATGGACAGCGGGTTGGTCCTGCAACTGCGGCAGGCGCTGAGCCTGATCGACAACGACCTGGCGCGCCTCGGCGGCATCCTGGCCGCCCAGGCCCAACGTTATGCCGACACACCCATGGCCGGCCGCACCTGGCTGCAACATGCCACGCCGGTCACCCTCGGCATGAAGATCGCCGGCTGGCTGGGGGCCGTGACCCGCAGCCGCGAGCGTCTGGCGCAGCTCAAGCCGCGCTTGCTGGTGCTGCAGTTCGGCGGGGCCTCGGGCACCCTCGCGGCTCTGGGCGAGCAGGCCCTGCCCATTGCCCAGGCCCTGGCCGAGGAGTTGCAACTGAGCCTGCCGGAACAGCCCTGGCACACCCAGCGCGACCGGCTGGTGGAGTTCGCCTCGGTGCTTGGCCTGATCGCTGGCAGCCTCGGCAAGCTCGGCCGTGACATCAGCCTGCTGATGCAGACCGAGGCGGCGGAAGTCTTCGAGCCGTCGGCGCCGGGCAAGGGCGGCTCCTCGACCATGCCGCACAAGCGCAACCCGGTGGGCGCGGCGGTATTGATCGGCGCGGCGACCCGGGTTCCCGGGCTGCTGGCGACTATGTTCAGCGCCATGCCCCAGGAGCACGAACGCAGCCTGGGCCTGTGGCACGCCGAATGGGAAACCCTGCCGGAGATCTGCTGCCTGGTGTCCGGTGCCTTGCAACAGGCGCTGCTGGTGGCCGACGGGCTGGAAGTCGACGCCGCGCGCATGGCCAGGAACCTCGACCTGACCCAGGGGCTGGTGCTGGCGGAAGCCGTGAGCATCGCCCTGGCCCAGCGCCTGGGCCGCGAGACCGCACACCATCTGCTGGAGCAGTGCTGCAAGCGTGCGGTGGCCGAACAACGGCATCTGCGCGCGGTGCTGGGGGATGAGCCGCAAGTGACCGCCGAGCTGTCGGCGGAAGAACTGGATCGCCTGCTGGACCCGGCGCATTACCTCGGCCAGGCACACGCCTGGGTCGAGCGCGCCGTGGCCGAACATTTAGCCTTGAACGCCTGAAGGAGACTGCCGTGGCATTCGTACAACTCGCCGATGGCGAACTGCATTACCAACTGGACGGCCCGGTCGATGCGCCGGTGCTGGTCCTGTCCAACTCCCTGGGTACCGACCTGCACATGTGGGACATGCAGATTCCGGCCTTTACCAAGCACTTCCGCGTGCTGCGTTTCGACACCCGTGGCCACGGCAAATCCCTGGTCACCGAAGGCCCCTACAGCATCGAGCAGTTGGGCCGTGACGTGCTGGCGCTGCTGGATGCGCTGCATATCCAGCGCGCGCATTTCTGCGGCCTGTCCATGGGCGGGCTGATCGGCCAGTGGCTGGGCATCAATGCCGGCGAGCGCCTGAACAAGCTGGTGGTGTGCAACACCGCGGCGAAGATCGGCGATCCATCGGTATGGAACCCGCGCATCGAAACCGTGCTGCGCGATGGCCAGGCGGCCATGGTCGCATTGCGCGATGCCTCGATCGCCCGCTGGTTCACCCCGGCCTTCGCCGTGGCGCACCCGGACCAGGCCAAGCTGATCACCGACATGCTGGCGGCCACCTCGCCCCAGGGTTATGCCGCCAACTGCGCGGCGGTGCGCGATGCGGATTTCCGCGATCAACTGTCGGCGATCGAGGCACCGACCCTGGTGGTGTCCGGTACCGAAGATGCGGTCACGCCGCCCTCCGGCGGGCATTTCATTCAGGAGCGCGTGCGCGGCGCCGAATACGCCGAGTTCCATGCGGCGCACCTGTCCAACGTCCAGGCCGGCGCGGCGTTCAGCGAGCGGGTCGTGGCATTTCTGCTGGCTGACCAGAACATTTGAGGATGCCCCCGATGGACGAGCAACAACGTTACGCCGAAGGCATGCAAGTGCGTCGCGCGGTGCTGGGCGACGCCCATGTCGATCGCAGCCTGAACACCCTGACCGAGTTCAACTCGGAGTTCCAGGAAATGATCACCCGGCACGCCTGGGGCGATATCTGGACACGTCCGGGCCTGCCACGCCACACCCGCAGCCTGATCACCATCGCCATGCTGATCGGCATGAACCGCAACGAAGAGCTCAAGCTGCACCTGCGCGCCGCCGCCAACAACGGCGTGAGCCGCGCCGAGATCAAGGAAGTGATCATGCAGAGCGCGATCTACTGCGGTATTCCGGCGGCCAACGCGACCTTCCACCTGGCCGAGTCGGTGTGGGACGAGCTGGGCGTCGAATCCCGCGCCTGATGACCCGCGACTTGTAAAGAAAGGCGGCGCCGAGCAACTCGGCGCCGCTGCGTTTTCCCTGCAGGAGCGAGCTTGCTCGCGATGAACCTGAGGGTGCGGCGTTCAGCCAGTCAGTACGCGCCATCGTTGACGATCATCGCGAGCAAGCTTCGCTCCTGCAAAAAAACAAGGCCAGCCCCGGGGAATGGGGCTGGCCTTGTTTTTGGTGTGGGCGAGCGAGTGGGTTTACAGCAGGCTGATCGGGTAGCTGATGATCAGGCGGTTCTCGTCGAACTCGTTGGTGCTGAAGTCGCGGCGCATGGTCGAGTTGCGCCATTTGACGTTGAGGTTCTTCAGCGTGCCGCTTTGCACGGTGTAGGCCAGCTCGCTCTCGCGTCCCCATTCCTTGCCGTCGGTGATGGTGCCGGTGTGCACGTTGTCGCCCTTGATGTAGCGGTTCATCAGGGTCAGGCCGGGTATGCCGACCGCGACGAAGTTGTAGTCATGGCGCAGTTGCCAGGATCTTTCCTGGGCGTTGTCGTAGCTGGCGTTGTAGCTGTCGTTGGCCAGGGTGCCGCCGCTGGTGCCGTTGACGCGCATCCAAGCGCTGTCGCCGGTGAGTTTCTGCAGGCCGACATAGAAGGTGTGGCCGCCGTACTTGGCCGAGAACAGGCCCGACCAGGTCTTGTTGTCCAGGTCGCCGGCGCGGGCGCTGCCATCTTCCTTGCCGTAGAAGAAGCCGATGTTGGCGCCCAGGGTCCAGTCGCCCAGCGGCTGGCTATGGATCAGGTTGAGGTATTGCTGGCTGTAGATGTCCTTGAGCTGGGCGTTCCACACCCCGACC
Source organism: Pseudomonas sp. B3G-3 (assembly GCF_028640915.1). Taxonomy (NCBI): domain Bacteria; kingdom Pseudomonadati; phylum Pseudomonadota; class Gammaproteobacteria; order Pseudomonadales; family Pseudomonadaceae; genus Pseudomonas; species Pseudomonas sp. B3G-3. The sequence continues at coordinate 131,081 of NZ_JAQZAB010000118.1, forward strand.
TGGGTGCGCTTGTCGTTGAAGCTGTATTCGCCGCCCTGGAAGTTGAAACGGTCGGAGGTGAAGGCCGCTTTGCCGGTCATCGACATGTCGCTCATGCTGCTGTCGTCACGCGGGCTGTTGGCGCGGAACTGGCCGCCGTAGAGGGTCAGGCCGTCAATTTCCTTCGAGGTGATCTGGCCGCCGCGGAAGGTCTGGGGCAGGGAGCGACCGTCGTCCGAGCGCAGGATCGGCAGCACTGGCATCCATTCGCCGACCTTGACTTCGGTCTGCGACAGGCGGGCCTTGAACGCGACGCCCGTGCGGCCGAAGTGGTCGGCCGGACGCCCGTCGTGATCCAGGGGCAGCAGCTGGGTGCCGCCGGTGCCCTTGCCACCATCGAGCTTCAGCGAGTACAGCCCCAGCACGTCCATGCCGAAACCGATGGTGCCCTGGGTGAAGCCGGACTTGGCGTCGAGGATGAAGCTCTGGGTCCACTCTTCAGCCTTGCCCTGGCTCTTGCCCGGGTTGGTGAAGTTACGGTTGATGTAGAAGTTGCGCAGGTTCAGGTTGACCTTGGCGTCTTCGAGAAAGCCGGACTCCGCGGCCATGACCGGCAGGGCCGTGCCGGCGATGCTGACGGCCAGCAGGCTGGGCAGCAGGGAATAGGGAGTGCGAGTGGATGGCTTCATGGATCGGGCTCTCTAATTGTTAGGGGTGAGGCAGGGCGCTGCCGCAACGTCAGGTTGCAGACAAGGTTGAAACCGGGAGGGTGGATGGAACGGAATCAGCCGGAGCGGGCAGGGCGCGGGGTCATGATGACGAACCTGTTGTTATTGGTTTTTGTAGGTGCGGGGAATGGTGCGTTGGATCAACGGGCCTGTTCAATTGGCCTTGGCGGGTTTTGGGCGATTAACGAACACAAGTGGCGGCCGTCTTCGGCCCATAAAAAAGCCCACCGGAAGGTGGGCTTTTTTCAAGCGTCATGCACTCAGAACAGCTTCAGTGGCGGTGCCTCTTTGCTCACTTCGGCTTTCTGCGAACCTTGCTCGTTCCAACCGCCACCCAGGGCCTTGTACAGGTTGACCTCGCTGGTCAGCTGCGCAAGCCGGTCGGTGATCAACGCTTGCTGCGCGCTGAACAGCGAGCGCTGGGCGTCGAGGAAGGTCAGGTTGCTGTCGACACCGATGCGGTAGCGACGCTCGGCCAGACGGTAGTAGTCCTGGTTGGCGTTGACGAAGTCACGCTGGGCTTGCAACTGCTGGTTGTAGGTCTGACGTGCGGCCAGGCCATCGGAGACTTCCTGGAAGGCGGTCTGGATGGACTTCTCGTACTGCGCCACGTTGATGTCTTTCTGGATTTTCGAGTAATCCAGGCTGGCGCGCAGGCTGCCGGCGTTGAAGATCGGGATATTGATCTGCGGCGCGAACGACCAGGTGCCCGAGCCGCCCTTGAACAGGCCGCCCATGTCCGGGCTCAAGGTCCCGGCATTGGCGGTCAGGCTGATGCTCGGGAAGAACGCCGCGCGTGCCGCGCCAATACTGGCGTTGGCGGCTTTCAGGTTGTGCTCGGCGGCGAGGATGTCCGGACGGCGTTGCAGCAGTTCCGACGGCAGGCCGGCCGGCAACTCGCTGAGCAGGTCGGCCGACAACGGCTGCGCGCTCGGCAGGTTGGCCGGGATCGAGGTACCCAGCAGCAGGGTCAGGCTGTTTTCGTCCTGGGCCACCTGGCGGGTGTAACGCGCCAGTTGCACCCGGGCGTTTTCCACCGAGGTCCGCGCCTGGCTCAGGTCCAGGGCCGAGGCCACGCCGACTTCGTTGCTGCGCGAGGTGAGGCGGTAGCTCTCCTCGTAGGCCGCCAGGGTGTCCTGGGTCAGCTTGAGCAGTTCCTTGTCGGCCTGCCAGGTCAGGTAGGCGTTGGCCACGCTGGCCACCAGGCTGATCTGCGTGCTGCGCCGGGCTTCTTCGCTGGAGAAGTAGGTCTGCAAGGCCTGCTCGCTCAAGCTGCGAACGCGACCGAACAGGTCCAGCTCGTAAGCGCTGATACCCAGGGTTGCCGAGTACTGGCTGGAGATGGCCGCTTCACCGGTCTGCGACATCCGCGCCGGGGTACGTTGACGACTGCCGCTGCCGTTGGCCGAAATCGCCGGGAACAGGTCCGCGCGCTGGATCTGGTACTGCGCGGCGTAGGCGTCGATGTTCAGCGCCGCGACCCGCAGGTCGCGGTTGTTCACCAGCGCGGTCTGGATCAGCTGCTGCAGGGCAGGGTCATGGAAAAACTGCCGCCAGCCCTGTTCGGCGGCTGCCTGGTTGGCTGCCTCCGCAGGCGAATAGGCCGGCCCTTGCGGGTATTGCGCCGCGACCGGCGCTTGCGGCTGCTGATAATCCGGTATCAGCGAGCAACCACTCAGCACGGCGGCGGTGATTGCGAGGGAGAGTAGCGACTTGCTCATTGGCCAGCCTCTTCAGGAGTTTCAGTAGTTTGCGCTTCGTCTGCCTTGCGGCGGCCCATCTTGGACACGGTGACGAAGAACAAAGGTACCCAGAATATTGCCAGGACAGTCGCGGTGAGCATACCGCCAATCACCCCGGTACCGATCGCATGCTGGCTACCCGAGCCTGCGCCGGTGGAGATGGCCAGCGGTACCACACCGAGCACGAAGGCCAGGGAGGTCATGATGATCGGACGCAGACGCATGCGGCAGGCTTCGATCGCCGCGTCCACCAGGCTGCGGCCCTGTTCGTGCAGTTCCTTGGCGAACTCGACGATCAGAATGGCGTTTTTCGCCGCCAGACCGATGGTCACCAACAGCCCCACCTGGAAGTACACGTCGTTGGACAGGCCGCGCAGGCTGGTCGCCATCAGCGCACCGATGATCCCCAGCGGCACCACCAGCATGACCGCGATCGGAATCGACCAGCTTTCATACAGCGCCGCCAGACACAGGAACACCATCAGCAGCGACAAGGCGTACAGCGCAGGCGCTTGCGAGCCCGACAGGCGTTCCTCGTAGGACAGGCCGGTCCAGGAGATACCGACACCGGCCGGCAGCTTCTTGGCGATGGCTTCGACTTCGGCCATGGCTTCACCGGTACTGTAGCCCGGCGCCGGGGCACCCAGGACTTCCACCGCTTCCACGCCGTTGTAACGGGCCAGTTTCGGCGAACCGTAGATCCACGTGCCCTTGGCGAAGGAGGCGAACGGCACCATGGTCCCGGCGCTGTTGCGCACGTACCACTTCTTCAGGTCCTCGGGGCTCATGCGAGCGTTAGGCTGGCCCTGGATGTACACCTTCTTTACCCGACCGCGGTCGATGAAGTCGTTGACGTAGCTACTGCCCAGGGCAATCGACAAGGTGTTGTTGATGTCGGAGATGGTCACGCCCAGGGCGCTGGCCTTCTCGTCATCGATTTCCAGCTGGTACTGCGGCTCGTCGTTCAGGCCGTTCGGACGCACCTGGGAGAGGATCTTGCTCTGCGCCGCCATGCCGAGGAACTGGTTGCGCGCTTCCATCAGTTTCTCGTGGCCGATACCGGCGCGGTCCTGCAGGAACACGTCGAAACCGGTGGCGTTACCCAGCTCCAGTACCGCCGGTGGGGCGAAGGCGAACACCATCGCATCGCGGAAGCTGAAGAAGTGCTGCTGGGCACGGGCGGCCAGGTTGAACACGCTGTTTTCCACGGAGCGTTCGTCCCACGGCTTGAGCATGATGAACGCCATGCCCGAACTCTGGCCGCGACCGGCGAAGTTGAAGCCGTTCACGGTGAAGACCGAGGCCACGGTGTCCTTTTCCTTGTCCAGCAGGTAGGCGCGCATTTCGTCGACGACCACCTGGGTCCGCTCGGAACTGGAGCCGGCCGGGGTCTGTACCTGGGCGAACAGTACGCCCTGGTCTTCTTCCGGAAGGAACGCAGTCGGGATACGGGCGAACAGCCAGATCATGCCGACCACGATCAGCGCGTAGGCCAGCAGGTAAGGCGCCTTGTGCCGCAGGATGTTGCCCACGCCACGCTCGTAGCTTTTGACGCTGCGGTCGAAGGTACGGTTGAACCAGCCGAAGAAGCCGCGTTTCGGCGCGGCGTGTTCGCCGTGGGGAATGGCCTTGAGCATGGTGGCGCACAGGGCCGGGGTGAAGATCAGGGCAACCAGGACCGACAGCGCCATGGCCGAGACCACGGTGATCGAGAACTGCTTGTAGATCACACCGGTGGAACCGCTGAAGAACGCCATCGGCAGCAGTACCGCCGACAGCACCAGGGCAATACCGACCAGGGCGCCCTGGATCTGGCCCATGGACTTCTTGGTCGCTTCCTTGGGTGACAGGCCTTCCTCGGCCATTACCCGCTCGACGTTTTCCACCACGACGATGGCGTCGTCCACCAGCAAGCCGATGGCCAGCACCATGCCGAACATGGTCAGGGTGTTGATGCTGAACCCGGCGGCCGCGAGGATGCCGAAGGTACCCAGCAACACCACCGGAACGGTCATGGTGGTGATGACGGTGGCGCGGAAGTTCTGCAGGAACAGGAACATCACCAGGAACACCAGCACGATCGCTTCGACCAGGGTCTCGACCACACCCTTGATCGACTCGGTCACCACCGGGGTGGTGTCGTACGGGAATACCACTTTCATGCCTTGCGGGAAGAACGGCTCCAGGTCGCTGATGGTCTTGCGCAGGGCCTTGGCGGTGTCCAGGGCGTTGGCGCCGTTGGCCAGTTTCACGGCCAGGCCGGAAGCCGGGGCACCGTTGAACTGAGCACTGACGGAGTAGTTTTCCCCCCCCAGGGCGACATCGGCGACATCGCCCAGGCGCACTTGCGAGCCGTCCGCGTTGACCTTCAGCAGGATCGCCTTGAACTGCTCGGCAGTCTGCAGGCGGGTCTTGCCAATGATGGTGGCGTTCAGTTGCTGGCCTGGCAGGGCTGGCAAGCCACCGATCTGGCCGGACGACACCTGGACGTTCTGCGCCGCCACGGCGTTCTTCACGTCAACCGGAGTCAGGTTGAAGTTGTTCAGCTTGGCCGGGTCGAGCCAGATACGCATGGCGTACTGGGCACCGAACACCTGGAAGTCACCCACGCCTGCGGTTCGCGAGATCGGGTCCTGCATGTTGGACACGATGTAGTTCGAGAGGTCGTCCTTGGACATGCTGCCGTCCTCGGAAACCACACCGATCACCAACAGGAAGTTCTTCACCGCCTTGGTCACGCGGATACCCTGTTGCTGCACTTCTTGCGGCAGCAGCGGGGTGGCCAGGTTCAGCTTGTTCTGCACCTGGACCTGCGCGGTGTCCGAGTTGGTGCCCTGCTCGAAGGTCGCAGTAATGGTCATGCTGCCGTCGGAGTTACTTTCCGAGGACACATAACGCAGGTTGTCGATACCGTTGAGCTGCTGCTCGATAACCTGGACCACGGTGTCCTGCACGGTCTGTGCGGAAGCACCTGGGTAGGTCACGGAGATGGCGATCGCTGGAGGCGCGATGCTCGGGTATTGGTTGATCGGCAATTTGAGGATCGATAGAGCCCCGACCAGCATGATCACCAGGGCGATTACCCAGGCGAAAATCGGACGGTCGATAAAAAATTTCGACATGGTTTACTCCCCTTTGCCGCCTGCAGCTTTGTCAGTTGCCTGTGCAGTGGCCGGGTTTTTTGCTGGAACGTTGGTCGCTTCGCTGGCTTTGACTTCGACGCCAGGTCGGACGAATTGCAGCCCTTCGGTGATCAGGCGATCACCGGCCTTCAGGCCGTCCTCGATCAGCCACTGGTTGCCGACGGTGCGGCTGGCCTTGAGCTGACGCAGTTCAACCTTGTTGTCCGGGCCAACCACCAGGGCGGTCGGTGTGCCCTTGAGGTCGCGGGTCACGCCTTGTTGCGGGGCGAGAATCGCCGCGGCATTCACGCCGGCCTGCAGTTGCGCGTGCACGAACATGCCTGGCAGCAGGGTGTGTTCAGGGTTCGGGAATACCGCGCGCAGGGTCACGGAGCCGGTGGTTTCGTCGACCGACACTTCGGAGAACTCCAGCTTGCCATCGAGCTTGTACTGGCTGCCGTCTTCCAGGGTCAGCTTGACCTTGGCGGCGTTGTCGCCGGCCTTCTGCAGGCGACCGCTTTCCAGCTCGCGGCGCAGCTCGAGCAGTTCCACCGACGACTGGGTGACGTCGACGTAGATCGGATCGAGTTGCTGGATGGTTGCCATGGCGGCGGATTGACCGTTGCTGACCAATGCGCCTTCGGTGACCGAAGAACGGCCGATACGCCCGGAGATCGGCGACAGCACCTTGGTGTAGCGCAGGTCGATCTGGGCGCTCTGCAGCGCGGCTTCCGATTGCAGGCGGTTGGCGACGGCGGTGTCGTATTCCTGGCGGCTTACGGCCTGTTCGTCGACCAGCTGCTTGTAGCGATCGGAGATCGACTTGGTCGATTGCAGGTTGGCCTGGGCGCTCTTGAGGGTCGACTCATAGACCGACGGATCGATCTGATAGAGCTGCTGACCTTCCTTGACGTCGCCGCCTTCCTTGAACAGGCGCTTGAGAATGATGCCGTTGACCTGAGGACGGACCTCGGCGATCCGGAACGCAGTGGTGCGCCCTGGAAGCTCGGACGTCAGGGTAAAGGCTTGAGGTTGCAGGGTGACTACGCCGACCTGAGGGGCTTGTGGGGCGGGAGCCGCCTCTTCCTTTTTACATCCGCTGAGCAGCGATGCCAGGGCGACGGCAGTGACCAGAGCGGTAACAGCTGGCTTGAGTTGCATGAAGATCCTCGGGTCAGGCGCGCAAAATGCGCACTCGAAAAGTGGAAGGGTAAAAAACGGGTGCTGAGTGGATAAGTAGCTTGCTAAGGAATATACTTACGTTCATGGTTGTTTGTAAATACCTTGGCGGCGTACCCATTCGGTTACAAAAGCCGTTGCAAACGTTGAATTGTAGGCTGGGCAAACGGCACCCGAGATGCCGTTCCATATTTATTCAGATGAGCTTCATGCATCGCTGAAACATCCTGATCGAGGTTTACTGCCATGGTCCGTCGTACCAAAGAGGAAGCTCAAGAAACCCGCAAACAGATACTCGAGGCGGCCGAAAAAGCTTTCTACGAGCGCGGTGTGGCGCGTACCACCCTGGCCGATATCGCGGCGTTGGCCGGTGTCACGCGTGGAGCCATTTACTGGCATTTCAGCAACAAGGCGGATCTGGTGCAGGCCATGCTCGATACCTTGCGCGAGCCGCTGAATGAAATGGCCAGGGCCAGTGAAGACGAAGAAGAAGTCGATCCGCTGGGGTGCATGCGCAAGCTGCTGATTCATTTGTTTCATCAAATTGCCCTGGACCCGAAAACCCGACGCATTAATGAGATTTTGTTTCACAAGTGCGAAATCACCGATGAAATGTGCGACATGCGGCGCCAGCGTCGCGCGGCCAGCCTGGATTGCAACGTGCATATCGAGCTGGGGTTGCGCAATGCCGTGAAGCGAGGACAACTGCCCGAGAACCTCGATACTGCCCGGGCGGCCATCAGCATCCACGCCTATATTGATGGCATTCTTTATCAGTGGCTGTTGGCGCCGGACAGTTTCGAACTCCATAAGGAAGCGGAGCGCTGGATCGATACCGGATTGGACATGCTGCGCCTGAGTCCCAGCCTGCGTAATTGAGACAAAATGCGGAATTACGTCGGCAGATGTCAACGTTTGCGCGTTATAAAACGCGATGTTTCATTCGTCACGGCTCACCGGGATGCCTTTATATACGTGGCGACTTTATCTTGATAGATAGCGAGCTACGTATTTTGTAGGGAAATTGTTGCGGGTGTGTGAATGAGTGTAAGTACCGCGGCTTACAAGGGTGCCGAGCAACCGGTAAAAGGTATCGCACTGATTTGCCTGGCGGTTTTGCTGTTCGCCAGTCATGACACCCTGTCCAAATACCTGTCCGGGTTCTACCCCATCGTCATGGTGGTCTGGGCCCGGTATGTGGTGCACACGCTGTTGATGCTGGTGGTGTTCGTGCCGCGCAGCGGTTTCTCCGCCGTGGTGCGTACCAAGCGGCCAGGCCTGCAACTGTTGCGCGCCTTGTGCCTGATCGGCACCAGCCTGTTTTTCACCACCGGCCTGCGTTATATCCCCCTGGCCGAGGCCACCGCGGTCAACTTCCTAGCGCCTTTGCTGGTCACCGCCTTGTCCGTGCCGCTGCTGGGCGAGCGGGTGACCCGCGGCCAATGGCTGGCGGTGCTGGCCGGTTTCGTCGGGGTCTTGATCGTGATTCGTCCGGGCGGCGCCTTGTTCACCCCGGCGATCCTGCTGCCGCTGTGCTCGGCCTTGTGTTTCGGCTTCTATCAGTTGCTCACCCGCAAGCTCAGCGGCGTCGACAGCCCCACCACCAGCAACTTCCTCACCGGAATTCTCAACAGCCTGATCATGAGCGCGGCGCTGCCGTTCTTCTGGAGTACACCGACCCTGTGGCACGCCTTGTTCATGATCGGCCTCGGCACCTGCGGCATGCTTGGCCACCTGTTGCTGACCCAGGCCTTCCGCCATGCCGCGCCGGCGATGCTGGCGCCATTCAGCTACGGGCAGATCCTGTTCGCGGGCATGTACGGCTACCTGATCTTCGATCACACCCCGGACAGCTTCGCCATAGTCGGGATCGCGGTGATCTGCTTCAGCGGCCTGGCCGTGGCCTGGGGCCAGCGCAAGCGCAGCTAATCGCGCCCCGTTTTTGTAGGAGCGAAGCTTGCTCGCGATGTCGGTCAACGATAATGCGGTATGCCTGAAACTACCCGTTGCTCGAGGGTTCATCGCGAGCAAGCTTCGCTCCTACAAAAGGAGGGGCAGCAAAAAGCCCCGGCTCTCGCGAGTCCGGGGCTTTTTAATTGAAGCGCCTTACAGCGTCGGGTAGTCGATATAGCCGACCGGACCCTTGCCGTAGAACAGTTCAGGACGCGCATCGTTCAGCGGTGCATCGGCCTTCAGGCGGGCCGGCAGGTCCGGGTTGGCGATGAAGGGCACACCGAAGGCCACGGCGTCGGCCTTGCCGCTGGCCAGCCAGGCGTTGGCGCTGTCCTTGGTGAAGCGCTCGTTGGCGATATACGGGCCGCCGAAGGCTTCTTTCAGTTGTGGGCCGAGGCTGTCGGCGCCTTCTTTCTCGCGGGAGCAGATAAAGGCGATACCGCGTTTGCCCAGTTCGCGAGCGACATAGGTGAAGGTTTCGGCCAGGTTGTCGTCGCCCATGTCATGGGAGTCGGCCCGTGGCGCCAGGTGTACGCCGACACGGCCGGCGCCCCAGACTTCGATGGCGGCGTCGGTCACTTCCAGCAGCAGGCGGGCACGGTTTTCCAGGGAGCCGCCGTACTGGTCGGTGCGCTGGTTGGTGGAGCTTTGCAGGAACTGATCCAGCAGGTAGCCGTTGGCGCCGTGGATTTCCACGCCGTCGAAACCAGCGGCCTTGGCGTTCTCGGCGCCGACCCGGTAGGCGTCGACGATATCGGCGATTTCAGCGGTTTCCAGGGCGCGCGGGGTCGGGTAGTCGGCCAGCGGACGCACCAGGCTGACGTGGCCCTTGGGCTGGATGGCGCTTGGCGCGACCGGCGCTTCGCCGTTCAGGTAGCTTGGGTGGGAAACCCGGCCCACGTGCCACAGCTGCAGGAAGATCTTGCCGCCCGCGCCGTGAACGGCCTTGGTCACGTTGCTCCAGCCGCGCACCTGGTCGTTGGACCAGATGCCCGGGGTGTCCGGGTAGCCGACGCCCATCGGGGTCACCGAAGTGGCCTCGCTGAGGATCAGGCCGGCGGAGGCGCGTTGTACGTAGTACTCGGCCATCAGCGCGTTCGGCACGCGACCTTCGTCGGCGCGGCAACGGGTCAGCGGCGCCATGATGATGCGGTTGGCCAGCTCGAGGTCGCCGAGTTTGATCGGATCGAAAATAGTCGTCATGAAATACACCCTTCTTTAGATGAACGTATCAGTTGGTCGCAGGAGCCAGATCGGCGTTGCCGCCCTGGCGAAAGGTAATCAGCGTCACCAGCAGGGCCAGGATCGCCAGCGCGGCGGCCGCCAGCGGCACGTTGACCAGGCCGTAGCCGTGGGCGATGACGCTGCCGCCGACCCAGGCGCCCAGGGCGTTGCCGATGTTGAAGGCGCCGATGTTCAGCGTGGACACCAGGTTCGGCGCGGCCTTGCCGAAGGTCACCACATTGACCTGCAGGGCTGGCACCGCGGCGAAGCAGGCGGTGGCCCAGAGGAACAGGGTGACTTCGGTGGGGATCAGCGCGACGCTGGTCCAGGTCAGCACGGAGCTGGTCACGGCCATGGCGATCAGCACGCCGACCAGGGTGCCCGACAGGCTTTTGTCGGCCATCTTGCCGCCGACGATGTTGCCCAGGGTCAGGCCCAGGCCGATCAGCACCAGGGTCCAGGTCACGCCCTGGGGCGAGACGCCGGTCACCTCGCCCAGCAGCGGGGCGACATAGGTGAACAGGGTGAATACCGAGGCGGAGAACAGTGCGGTCATGCTCAGCGACAGCCAGATCCCGGCGCCCTTGAGGGCGACCAGTTCCGAGCGCATGTCGAGCTTCTCTTCGTCGCGCTTGGCCGGCAGGAAGCGGATCAGGCCGATCAGGGCAATCACGCCGATCACGGTCACCGCCCAGAAGGTCGAACGCCATCCGGCCTGCTGGCCCAGGGCAGTGCCCAGCGGTACGCCGAGCACGTTGGCCAGGGTCAGGCCGGTGAACATCAGGGCCACGGCGGAGGCACGCTTGTTGGCGGGCACCAGGCCTGCCGCGACCACCGAACCGATACCAAAGAAGGCGCCATGGCACAGGGCGGTGACCACACGGGCGAACATCAGCACGTTGTAGTCACTGGCCAGCGCACACAGCAGGTTGCCGACGATGAAAATCCCCATCAACGCTACCAGGGCGGCCTTGCGCGGCAGCCTGGCGGTGGCCAGGGCCATGAAGGGCGCGCCGATGGCCACGCCCAGGGCGTAGCCGGTCACCAGCCAGCCGGCGCCGGGGATCGACACACCCAGGTCGTTCGCCACATCGGGCAGCAGGCCCATGATGACGAACTCGGTGGTGCCGATGGCGAAGGCGCTCAAGGCCAGGATGAGGAGCGAGAGGGGCATTGTCGGGTCCTTGTCAGCGTCTGCTGCTGAGTTCTTGGGTGAGCGCTTCGAGGAAGGCTTGGATCACATCCTCGTTGCGTTTGAAAAAGTGCCATTGGCCGGCTTTCTGGCTGCTGATCAGGCCCGCCCGCTGCAAGGTCGCCAGGTGCGCGGAGACGGTCGACTGCGACAGGCCGCAGCGTTGGTCGATCTGTCCGGCACAGATGCCGTACTCGTGGTTGTGGGTCTGATCGGGGAACTGGACCTTCGGGTCCTTGAGCCAGATAAGGATGTCTCGTCGTACTGGGTGCGCCAGGGCTTTTATTATTTCGTCGAGGTCGATGGACATGGCGGTGCTCGTTTTCCGTAAAACGTTATATCGCGATGAGGCGAACTTTAAATCGCTATTTCGCGATATACCAATATGATTTTGATCTGAGATCAGCGTTAATCGGTATATCGGGTTATAACGATATGTGAGGCGCAGTGCTAAGCTGCGCGAATGAATTATCTCGCACATCTGCACCTCGGCGGCCAGCGCCCCGGTCAATTACTCGGCAGTTTGTATGGCGACTTCGTCAAAGGGCGCCTGCAGGGCCAGTTCGACCCGGAGATCGAGGCGGCCATCCAGCTGCATCGCAGCATCGACATCTTTACCGACCGCCATCCGCTGGTGGGCGAATCGCTGTCGCGTTTTTCCCTGACCCGCCGGCGTTACGCCGGCATTGTGCTGGACGTGTTTTTCGACCACTGCCTGGCGCGGGACTGGGCGTTCTATGCCGACCGGCCGTTGGAACTGTTCACTTCGGACGTGTACCGGGTGCTGGCGGCCGAACCCCGATTGCCCGGGCGCCTGGCGCAGATCGCGCCGCACATGGCCGCCCATGACTGGCTGGGTTCCTACCGCGAGTTCGAGGTGCTGGAGCAGGTGTTGCGTGGGATTGCCCGGCGCCTGTCACGTCCGGAAGAGCTGGCGGCGGCGATGGGCGAGCTGGAGCGGCTGTATCAGCCGTTGAGCGAGGATTTCCGGGCGTTCTACCCGCAGTTGCAGGCATTCGCCGCGCAACACATCCATCCCGTGTAGGAGCGAGCTTGCTCGCGATGAGGCCCTTGAATACGGTTCAAGGCTCAGGTTTTTTCGCGAGCAAGCTCGCTCCTACAGGTACTGGGTTCAGGCAGCGATCAGTTCGCCGGCACGCCGTGGTTCGGCTGGCTGGGCGATATCGCCAAACAGGACCTTCTGCACCGCCTGTTGCGCCTGGAACGCCAACGCGGCGCGCTCCTGGCCCTGGCAGGCAATCGGCTTGAGCAGATGGATTTCCACCCGACCCTGATCGTTGGCGAACAGGCGCATCAGGTGCGACAGCAAATCATCATCGCCGACGAAGGGCGCCAGCGGATCGATATCGCCATCGCGCAGGTAACGAATGGCCACCGGCTGCAAGGCCACATCGGCCTCGATGGCACTGGCCAGCAGGCGCCCGTGGAAGGTGCGCAGGCTGCGGCCGTCGGTGGTAGTGCCTTCGGGGAACATCAGCAGCGGGTGGGTCTGCTGCAAATGGCGGGTCATCTGCTTGCGGATCAACTGGCTGTCGCCCGAGCCGCGGCGGATAAACAGGCTGCCAGCCTTGGCGGCCAGCCAGCCGGCGACCGGCCAGGTGCGCACTTCGGCCTTGGACAGGAACGACAGCGGCGTCAGCGCGCCGAGCAACGGGATGTCGGTCCAGGACACGTGATTGCTGACCCAGAGCATCGGCTGCTTGGGCAACTCGCCGTGCACCGTCACGCCGAAGGGCAAGGCATTGCTCAGGCGCGCCATGAAAAAGCGCGACCAGCGCTGGCGGCGGACCATGGAATTGGCGATGCCCAGGCGCTCGAACACGCCGAACACGCAGGCCATGCTCAGGCCCAGCGCCACCACCAGCAGCACGCGGGCGATGCGCCCGTAGACCCGTAGCCGGCGCATCACACGGCCGCCTTGAAGTGGCGGGCGTAGCGCGGGCACAGCTCGTCGCGCTTGAGCAGGATGAACACGTCGGCCACCTGGAAGTCCTGGTCCCAGCACGGCTCGCCGCAGATCTTCGCGCCCAGGCGCATGTAGGCCTTGAGCAGCGGCGGCATCTCGGCGATGACGTTGGACGGAAGGTCGAGGTTCGGCAGCGGGTTCTTCGGTTCGGCGCGCAGGTGTTCGGTGCACAGGTAGCGTTCGCGCAGGCGCTGCATGATCGCGTGGGCCTGCACGCCGCCGTCCTGCATCGGGATGCTGGCGCAACCCATCAGGTAGCTGTAGCCGCCCTGGTTGAGCACTTCGGCCAGCTCGCCCCAGAGCACGGCGATGGTGCCGCCGTTGCGGTAGGCCGGGTCGACGCAGGTGCGGCCGATCTCCAGGATCGGGCCCTTGAGCTGGACCAGGCCGTGCAGGCTGAATTCTTCTTCGCTGTAGAAACGCCCCAGGCTGCTGGCGGCCTGGTGGTCGAGCAGGCGGGTGGTGGCGACCAGGCGGCCGCTGCTCAAGTCACGCACGCCGATGTGGCTGCAGTGGACATCATAGTCATCCATGTCCAGACCCAGCTCCGCGCCTTTCAGTTTGGCGTTGAACTCGCCGCTGAAGACGTTGAAGCGCAGGGCCTGGGCTTCTTGCAGGGCCGCGGCGCCAACCAGGCGCTCGGCTTGCAGGCGGCGTTCATTGCCGGTGTCGCTGATGCGGGCGATCTGAGTCATTGTGAATCTCCGTGCGGGCCACTGACCCGCCTTGGGTTGCAGCCGATCGACTTTGTTGTGCAAAGTCAGGCTATGTAGCCCCGGTGTCATCGCCATGAAGCTTTGGTGATGCTTATATGACAGCCCCTGAGGACCCGCTTATGCCCTGGCAAGCCCTGCTGCACAGCCGTCGCCGACTGCCCGCCCACCCGGACCTGGCCGAAGGTTATGCCGCGTTGTTACAGGAGCTGTTGTTACAGGCGTCGGGACCGGTGACGCCCTTCGAGCTGGCGGTGCGCGGCGGACGGCTGATGGCCACTCCGGGGCTGGCCTTCCTGGTGGGCTACCAGGCGGCGTTGCGCATGCTCTGGCCCAGCGCGCCGCTGAGCCTGGGCGCACTGTGTGCCACCGAGCAGCGCAGCCTGCGCCCGGCTGACATGCAGACTCGGCTGCGGGACCTGCACCTGAGCGGGCGCAAGGACTTCGTCACCGCGGGCGATGCCGCCGACTGGCTGCTGATCGCCGCCCGCTGCGAGGCCCAAGGTGAGTCGCCGCGCCTGAGCCTGGCGGTGGTCTACGCTGGCGAGCCTGGGGTCAAGGTCGACAAGCTGCCGGCGATCCCGCTGATGCCGGACATCAGCCACGGCCGCCTGCAACTGGATAACGCCCTGTGCGAACTGCTGGCGGGCGACGGCTGGGATGCCTACGTCAAACCCTTCCGCACCCTGGAAGACATCTATGTGCTCAGCGCCATGACGGCCTGGCTGTATGGCGTCGGCCAGGACAACGACTGGCCGCAGACCCTGCTCCTGCAATTGCTGGCCTTGCTCGCCGGTTGCGCGGAAGTCAGCCGGCAGAACCCGTCGCTGGGCAGTGGGCATGTGTTGCTGGGTGGGCTGTTCGCCCAGTTCGACGGGCTCAAGCCGGCCCTTGAGCAAGCCTTTGCCGATGGCCCGCCGGAGTGGGCTGAATTGTGGAAGCGCGATCGGGCGGTGCTGGACCTGGCGGCGGGGGCGCGGAGCAAACGCCTGGCCAAGGCGCTGGCCTTATAAAGGAGGGGCCGCTGCGCGGCCCATCGCGAGCAAGCTCGCTCCTACAGAAAAGCGACGCTGCTCATGTAGGAGCGAGCTTGCTCGCGATAGGCCCGAAGGGCCGCGGGTGGCAAAAAACTGTCATCTCCCTGGTCTACCCTCAGCGGGTTCCCTTGCCCGAGTTCCCGCCATGCTCAAAGGCTCGACCCTGCTGCTCGCGCTGCTATTCATGCTCCCACCGGCCTGGGCCGAAAACTGGCCCGGCGCGCAATGGAGCACGGGCCCCGCAGCCAGCGGCCCGGCCCTCGAGGCGCTGGAGGCCTACGCCTTCGCACCCCGCAACGAGGCGACCCGCCTGGGCATCCGCAGCGATGCCTTGCTGGTGATCCGCGATGGCCAGTTGATCTATGAGCGTTACGCCGGCCCGACCAGTGCCGACACCCCGCACCTGACCTGGTCCATCAGCAAAAGCCTGTTGGCCGCGGTGCTGGGCGTGGCCTATGGCGAAGGGCGTTTCCAGTTGCAGGACAAGGCCGTCCGCTTCCTTCCGGCGTTGCGCCAGCATCCGGACATCAGCCTGGCCGACCTGCTGCACTGGGCCTCGGGCCTGGATTGGCAGGAGGATTACGAGTACGCGCCACTCAAGTCCTCGGTGGTGGCCATGCTCTACACCCGCGGCCACGGCGATATGGCGACCTTTACCGCCGAGCACCCGGCCTTCAGCCCGCCGGGGCAGGTGTTTCGTTATTCCAGCGGCGACAGCAACCTGCTGTCGGCGGCCCTGAAAGGCATGCTGGGAGCCCAGCGTTATGCCGACTATCCCTGGCAGGCGCTGTTCGAGCCCCTGGGCATTACCCACGCCGTGTGGGAAAGCGACGCCACCGGCACCTTTGTCGGTTCCTCCTATGCCTACCTCACTGCCCGCGATCTGGCGCGGGTCGGCCTGTTGATGCTGCGCGACGGACGTTGGGGCGAGCGCCAGTTGTTGCCCAGGGACTGGGTCGAATTCAGTCGCACGCCGTTCGCCGGTTATCAGGCGAACCAGGACGAGCTGGTGCCCGGTGGCCACTGGTGGCTCAATCGCGCCGTCGGCGGCGCCCCATCGCCCTGGCCAGACGCGCCGGCTGATACCTTCGCGGCGCTGGGCCATTGGGGGCAGGCGTTGTACGTGATCCCCAGCGCCGGGTTGGTGATTGTGCGTTATGCCGACGACCGCGACGGCAGCTATAGCCACAACGAGCTGCTCAAACTGGCCCAGGCGGCTTTCGCCCGGCAGGTGCAGCCATGAGCCGGCGTCCGTGGGTTGTGCGCCATCCCTTCGCCAGCCTGCTGTTGCTGGCGCTGCTGGCCTTGTTCGGCTGGGGCTGGCACGAGCGGGTCGCGCTGCGGGCCTTCCCGGACATCCTCAGTGCCTACAGCGCCAAGGAGTACTGCTCCTGCCGCTACGTGATGCATAACGCTGCCGAGTATTGCGAAGGTTATGTGCAGCAGTACCTGCCGCTCAAAAGTCTGCACGACGATGCCGAGCACAAGCGGGTGAGCGCCAGCGGCCTGGGACGCAGCCACAGCGCTGTCTGGCTGAGCGAGCGCCAGGGCTGTCGACTGGAGCCCTGAACGGCGCCACGCAACGATCGGTAATCCTTTCCCGGGGCTGCCAGCCCCTGTGCTGATTGGCTCCCCGCACAAGGTTCCACCCTGTGGAACCACATTTGATTGTCGCAGGCGACGGCTCGCGGTTATCTGAGGGCACGCCGCGATCACGCCTTGCTGCACCGTGAGACGCTCCGAAAAAAAGAACGGGATTACACCCGGCCAAGGAGATACGTCATGACCCGTTTCCCGCATATCTTTGCCTGGCTCGACGACGTCGCCAGCGACCTGCGCGCCGTGCGCCAGGATATCCACGCCCACCCCGAACTCGGCTTCGAGGAGAACCGCACCGCGGCGCTGGTTGCCCGTTCCCTGGAGGAATGGGGCTACCAAGTGCATAGCGGTATCGGCAAGACCGGTGTGGTCGGTGTGCTGCGCAATGGCAGCAGCCCGCGCCGGCTGGGCCTGCGCGCCGATATGGACGCCTTGCCGATCATCGAGAACAGCGGCGTGGCCTACAGTAGCCGCCACAGCGGGTGCATGCATGCCTGCGGGCACGACGGCCACACCGCCATGCTCCTCGGCGCGGCGCGCTACCTGGCGGCCACGCGCCAGTTCGACGGCACCCTGACCCTGATTTTCCAGCCGGCCGAAGAAGGCCAGGGCGGCGCCGAAGCGATGCTCGCCGACGGCCTGCTGGAGCGTTTTCCCTGCGATGCGCTGTTCGGCATGCACAACATGCCGGGGCTGCCGGCCGGTTACCTGGGCTTTCGCGAAGGGCCGATGATGGCCTCCCAGGACCTGCTCACCGTGACCCTGGAAGGCGTGGGCGGGCACGGTTCGATGCCGCACCTGACGGTCGATCCGCTGGTGGCCGCGGCCAGTGTGGTGATGGCCTTGCAAACCGTGGTGGCGCGCAACATCGATGCCCAGGAGGCGGCAGTGGTGACGGTCGGTGCGCTGCAGGCCGGCGAGGCGGCCAACGTCATTCCGCAACAGGCGTTGCTGCGCCTGAGCCTGCGGGCGCTGAACGCGCCGGTGCGCGAGCAGATGCTCGAACGGGTCAAGGCGATCATCCACACCCAGGCCCAGAGCTTTGGCTGCTCGGCCAGCATCGAACACCGCCCGGCCTATCCGGTGCTGGTCAACAGCCCGGAGCAGACCGAATTCGCCCGCCAGGTGGGGGTGGCGCTGCTGGGCGAGCAGGCGGTCGACGGCAACACGCGCAAGCTGATGGGCAGCGAAGACTTCGCCTGGATGCTGCAACGCTGCCCCGGCAGCTACCTGTTCATCGGCAACGGCCTGTCCCGGCCGATGGTCCACAACCCCGGCTACGACTTCAACGACGACATCCTGCTGACCGGCGCCGCCTATTGGGCCGCGCTGGCCGAGAGCTGGCTCGAGCCGGCCTGAGTTTTCCCTTTCTTCTGCCGCTGAATCGGGCGCCGTGGCGCCCGGCACTTCCCATAAGGGCCCGACTCGTTACCCGAGAGGCCCGACAAGAATAGAAGGACAGCGCTCATGCACGCCTCGAGATCCAGTGTTTCGCGTACCCGGCAAGTGGTCGCCGCGGTGATCGGCAACGCCTTGGAGTGGTACGACTTCATCGTCTACGGCTTTCTGGCCAGCATCATCGCCCGGCAGTTTTTTCCCTCCGACGACGAGTACGCCTCGCTGCTGATGGCCCTGGCCACCTTCGGCGTGGGCTTCTTCATGCGGCCGGTGGGCGGCGTCCTGCTGGGCATGTATTCGGACCGCAAAGGCCGCAAGGCTGCCATGCAGCTGATCATCCGCCTGATGACAGTGTCCATCGCCCTGATCGCCTTTGCCCCCAACTACGCGGCCATTGGCATGGGCGCGCCGCTGATGATTGTGGTCGCGCGGATGCTGCAGGGTTTCGCCACCGGCGGCGAATACGCCAGCGCCACGGCTTTCCTGGTGGAAAGCGCGCCGGCCCATCGCAAGGGCCTGTACGGCTCCTGGCAACTGGTCGGGCAATGCCTGGCGGTGTTCTCCGGGGCGGCGATGGTGGCGCTGGTCACCCATCTGTTTTCGCCCGAGGACCTCGATCTGTGGGGCTGGCGCCTGCCGTTCGTGATTGGCCTGCTGATCGGTCCGGTGGGCCTGTGGATCCGCAAGTACATGGAAGAGCCGGAAGCCTTCGTCGAGGCCCGCAAGCAGGTGCGCGGCAACGGCCCGGGCCTGATGCAGGTCATACGTGAGCACCGGCGCAGCATCCTGGTGTCCATGGGCCTGGCCTGTGGCGCGACGGTGTCGTTCTACGTGGTGCTGGTGAACATGCCGACCTTCGCCCACAAGAACCTCGGCTTGCCGCTGGACCAGGTGTTGCTGGTGCAGATGTTCGCGGTGGCGCTGATGACGGTGGTGATTCCATTGTCCGGCGCCCTGTCGGACCGGCTGGGGCGGCGCCCGGTGTTGCTGGCCTTTACCCTGGCGTTTTTTGTCATGGTCTACCCGCTGTACGTCTGGGTGGCCGCGGCGCCGTCGATCGAGCGGCTGCTGGTGATGCAGGTGCTGCTGTGCAGCGCCATCGGCGGCTTCTTCGGCCCGGCGCCGACCGCGCTGGCCGAACAGTTCCCGGTGCAGGTGCGTTCCACCGGGGTGTCGGTGGCCTACAACGTGGCGGTCATGGTCTTCGGCGGCTTTGCCCCGCTGATCGTGACCTGGCTCAGCAAGGTGCTGGGCACCCCGGTGGCCCCGGCGTTTTATGTATTGTTTGCCTGCGTGTTGACGCTGCTGGGCACTTATTGCCTGCATGAGGCACCCAAAGAGAAGAAACCGAGCGCACTGAATTTCGGGGTGAAACCTTGATGGATATCGCAGCACAAGACTTTGGGCCCATCGTTGAGCTGGGCGCCGTCGAACTGTCCCGGGCGATCCACGCCCGCAGGTTTTCCTGTCGCGAAGTGATGTTGGCCTACCTGGACCGGATCGAGCGCTGCAACCCCCGGGTCAATGCCCTGGTGTCCCTGCGCGAGCGCCAGGTGTTGCTGGCCGAGGCCGAGGAGCGCGACCGCCAGCTGGACCGGGGCCAGTCCATGGGCTGGATGCACGGCATGCCCCAGGCGATCAAGGACCTGGCGGCCACCGCCGGGCTGCGCACCACCCTGGGCTCGCCGCTGTTCGCCGAACAGATACCGGCCCACGACGCCATCTGCGTGGCGCGGGTCCGGGCCAGCGGGGCGATCATCGTCGGCAAGAGCAACGTGCCGGAGTTCGGCCTGGGCTCGCAAACCTACAACAAGGTGTTCGGCACCACCGGCAACGCCTACGACCCGAGGCTGAATGCCGGCGGCAGCAGTGGCGGGGCTGCGGTGGCCCTGGCGCTGCGCATGCTGCCGGTGGCCGATGGCAGCGACATGATGGGCTCGTTGCGCAACCCGGCGGCCTTCAACAATGTCTTTGGCCTGCGCCCGTCCCAGGGCCGGGTGCCTCACGGCCCGGCACCGGAGCTGTTCGTCCAGCAACTGGCCACCGAGGGGCCGATGGGCCGCAGCGTGGCCGATATCGCGCGCTTGCTGGGCACCCAGGCCGGGTACGACCCGCGGGTGCCCTTGTCGCTCAAGGACGACCCGGCGATCTTCAACGAGCCCTTGCAACGGGATTTTCGCGGCGCGCGCCTGGGCTGGCTGGGGGACTTCGACGGCTACCTGGCCATGGACGACGGCGTGCTGGCGCTGTGCGAAGCGGCGCTGGGGGACTTTCGCCAACTGGGCTGCGAGGTCGAAGCCTGCCAGCCGGCGTTTTCCATGGCGGCGCTGTGGCAGTGCTGGCTGGTGCATCGGCATTGGCTGGTCCAGGGCAACCTGGGGCCGCTGTATGCCGACCCGCAGAAGCGCCACCTGCTCAAGCCCGAGGCGCAGTGGGAAGTCGAGGGCGGGCTGGGCCTGAGCGCGGCGGAGGTCTACCGCGCCTCGCAGGTTCGCAGCGATTGGTACCGGGCCCTGGAGCGCCTGTTCGAACGTTACGATTTCCTGCTGCTGCCCAGCGCCCAGGTGTTCCCTTTCGATGCAGGGGTGCCATGGCCACGCTTTGTCGGAGGGCGGGAGATGGACACCTACCATCGTTGGATGGAAGTGGTGATCGGTCCGACCCTGGCCGGCCTGCCGAGCCTCAGCGTGCCGGTCGGCTTCAATCCGGCGGGCTTGCCCATGGGCATGCAGATCATCGGCCCGGCCCAGGCCGACCGGGCGGTGTTGCAGCTCGGTCATGCCCACGAACAACTGACGCAGTGGGTCAGGCGCCGGCCGCCTGGTCATCCGTTGTAACCCTCGAACCGGGGTGTGCGGGTTTATCGGGCCCGCATCTTGCTGCGTAAAACGCTCATCCATCCGCTTATCAGGGAGGTCGGCATATGGCCAGCAAGGTAGAAACCGGCAGTGTGCGTTCGGTCGAACGGGCCTTGGCGATCGTCGAGCTGCTGGGCCAGCACCAGGCCCTGGGCCTGGAGGAACTGCACTACCTGACGGCGCTGCCCAAGGCCACGGTATCGCGCATGCTCCTGACGTTGCAGGAGCAGGGCTGGATCTATCGCGGCCTGAGCGACCGGCGCTATCGGCTGTGCGCCAGGCGGCTGTTCGGCGACCAGCAGCAACGCTTCAAGCGGCAGTTGGTGGAGCGTGCCGCGCCCTGGTTGCAGGCGTTGAGCGAGCGCACCGGGCTGGTGGTCGACCTGTCGTGTTTCGACGGCGAGCGCCTGGAGGTCATGGAAAGTTCGATCCCGGCAGTGCTGCGCAAGCGTTACCCGCATAACTGCCAGATCGTCGGCCACTATTCGAGCCTGTTCCATTCGGCGATGGGCAAGGCCTGCCTGGCCGAACTGGATCACGAGCAAGTCCAGCGCCTGGCCGTCCGCGAGCGGGTGCCCCAGGAGGACCAGTACCGCGCCTGCGAACAATCCCAGCATCAGGGTTTCGGCCAGCGCACCGAGGGTTATTGGGAGTACCCGGTGCGGCTGCCGTTCCTGATCCGCGCCGTGGCCTTGCCGATTCGTGACCAGGGCCGGCTGGTGGGCAGCATGGCCCTGCACTGGCCGATGGACCAGGCGCCGGTGGAGCGGGTGCTGAGTTTGCACCTGGCGAGCCTCGAGGCGACTGTCCACGATGTCGAGCGCAGCTTGATCTAGACTCAGCCGCTCGGCCTGGCATTGCGGCGTATCCGGACCACCGGCTGCCCTGTTCGGGGCCGCTGCAAGGCCATCGTGGCCTACGGCAGCGGCTACAGGGGACCGGGGATCTTTTTCGTCTTTATGCACTCCGAGTATTCGCCGTTCACGGCCCTGTCGCTGTTTGCAAGCGCACGCGGGCCGGTTAAGGTTCGGCTCAGATTTCTCGACCCCATGAGTCTTCCATGTTCAACGCCTCTTTCCCCAAGGCCCTGGCCGCTTTGCTGTTGGCCTGCGCGGCCTGGCCGGCCCAGGCCAACTGGTACCTGGACAACGAGTCCTCGCGCCTGTCTTTCGTCACCACCAAAAATGCCAATGTTTCCGAAGTCCATCGTTTCCTGGTCCTGCACGGCAAGGTCGACGCCAAGGGCATGGCGCAGTTGGAAGTCGAGCTGGACTCGATCAACAGCGGGATTCCGCTGCGCGACGAGCGCATGCGCAAGGAGCTGTTCGAGATCGAGCGGCATCCGGATGCCCTGATCAACGCGCAAATCAACCTGCGGCCGATCAACGACCTGGCGCCCGGCGCGCAGATCGAACTGCGCCTGCCGGTCAATGTCACCCTGCACGGCAAACAGCACGAATACACCGCCGAACTGCTGGCCACGCGCCTGGACGATCGACGCTTCCAGGTGGTGACCCTGGAGCCGCTGGTGCTCAACGCTGCCGATTTCGACCTGGTGCCGGGGCTCGAAACCCTGCGCAAGGCGGCCGGCCTGTCGGCGATCAGCCTGTCGGTGCCGGTGGGTGCGGTGCTGATCTTCACGGCGCGTTGATATGGCGGGCGCGGTCTTTCCCTGGCGTGAAGGCAATCGTTTCGAGCTGCTGATCGACGGTCCGAGTTTTTTCCCGCGGATGCTGGTGGCGATCGCCCGGGCCCGTGAGCAGGTGGAACTGGAGCTGTACCTGGTGGAGGCGGGCGCCTGCGCCGAGGCCATGGTCCAGGCCCTGACCCAGGCCGCCGAGCGCGGGGTGCGGGTGCGTTGCCTGTTCGATGACTACGGCAGCCTGGCCTTCACCATGGGCCTGCGCCAGCGCTTGACCGGCGCCGGGGTCGAGTTGCGTTTCTACAATCGCCTGAGCTGGCGCCGCGGGGTGCGCAACCTGTATCGCGACCACCGCAAGTTGCTGCTGGTGGATCAGGAGCTGGCGGTGGTCGGCGGCACCGGCGTGACCGATGAATTCTGGAACCCGCTGCAGGACAGCTGCGACTGGCATGAAGTCATGGTGGAAATCAGCGGCCCGCTGGTGCTCGACTGGCAGATGCTGTTCGACCGGCAGTGGATCGCCAACCGCTATCGCACCGCCTGGAAGCCGGCGTCGAACTTCGGTCTGCCACGCCTGCCGCGCGTGCCGGCCCAGGGCGAGGGCATGGGCCGGGTGGCCTATGCCGACGCCCGGCAACACCGGGACATTCTGCAATCGCTGGTGCGCGCGCTGAACAGCGGGCACCGGCGGATCTGGCTGGCGACCCCGTATTTCCTGCCGACCTGGAAGGTTCGCCGCTCCCTGCGCCGCGCGGCCGGACGCGGGGTGGACGTGCGCCTGCTGCTGACCGGGCCGCGCACCGATCACCCGTCGGTGCGTTATGCCGGGCATCGTTATTACCCGCGCCTGCTGCGGGCCGGGGTGAAAATCTTCGAATACCAGCCACGTTTCCTGCACCTGAAGATGGTGCTGATCGACGATTGGGTGAGCATCGGCTCGTGCAACTTCGATCACTGGAACCTGCGTTTCAACCTCGAGGCCAACCTCGAAGCCCTCGACATGCCACTGACCGATGCGGTGCTTGCAAGCTTCCTCGCCGACTTCGACCAGAGCCAGGAAGTCAGCCTCGAAGCCTGGAAAAACCGCCCGCTGTGGCGGCGGATCAAGCAGCGGATCTGGGGCTGGGTGGACCGGCTGGTGGTGAACCTGCTCAATCGCCGCGACTGACCCCGCCCTGGCCTGGTACGGCTTCTGCTTCTGTAGGAGCCAAGCTTGCTGGCGATGCGGGCAACGCGGCGTGTCAGGGAAATCGCTATCGCGGGCAAGCCTCGCTCCTACACCGACCTGGCGCGGCTTGTGCTTCTGTAGGAGCCAAGCTTGCTGGCGATACGGGCAACGCGGTGTGTCAGGAGAATCGCTATCGCGGGCAAGCCTCGCTCCTACATAGGAGCGAGGCCGGGGGGAGGGTTACAGCAGTTCGAAGCTCTGTTGCTTGACGTCTCGGGAGTCCAGGCCGATCTCGACCTTGAACTCGCCCGGTTCCGCGGCGTACTTGAGCTGGGCGTTGTAGAACTTCAGGTCGTCTTCGCTGATGCTGAAGTGGATCACCTTCTGTTCGCCGGCCTTGAGCTGCACTTTCTGGAAGCCCTTCAGCTCCTTGATCGGGCGGATGATGGAGCCGGCGACGTCCTGGATATACAGCTGCACCACGGTTTCGCCGTCGCGCTTGCCGGTGTTTTTCAGGGTCACGCTGGCGTCGAGCTTGCCGCTCTTGTTCAGGGTGGTCGACGACAGGGCCATGTCCGACAGGCTGAACGTGGTGTAGCTCAGGCCATAACCGAACGGAAACAGGGGACCTGTAGTGTCGTCGAAATACTGCGAGGTGTAGTTGCCCGGCTTGCCCGGGGTGAACGGCCGGCCGATGGTCAGGTGGTTGTAGTAGGTCGGGATCTGCCCCACCGAACGCGGGAAGGTGATCGGCAGCTTGCCGGACGGGTTGTAGTCGCCGAACAGCACGTCGGCGATGGCGTTGCCGCCTTCGGTGCCGCTGAACCAGGTTTCCAGGATCGCGTCGGCCTGTTGGTTCTCGTCGAGCAGCGCCAGCGGGCGGCCGTTCATCAACACCAGCACCAGCGGCTTGCCGGTGGCCTTGAGGGCCTTGATCAGCTCGCGCTGGCTGGCCGGGATGTGCAGGTCGGTACGGCTCGAGGATTCGTGGGACATGCCCCGCGATTCGCCCACCGCCGCCACCACCACATCAGCCTGCTGCGCGGCCTTCACCGCTTCGTCGATCAACTGCTGGGCCGGGCGTGGATCGTCCACCACTTCCGGGGCATCGAAGTTGAGGAAGTTCAGGTAGTCGACCACGGCCTTGTCGGCGGTGATGTTCGAGCCACGGGCGTAGATCAGTTGCGCCTTGTCGCCCAGGGCGTTGCTCATGCCGTCGAACAGGGTGACCGATTGCGCCGGCACGCCGGCAGCGGCCCAACTGCCCATCATGTCGATCGGCGCCTTGGCCAGCGGGCCGACCAGGGCGATCTTGCCGGCCTTTTTCAGCGGCAGGGTTTCATTGGCGTTCTTCAGCAGCACCAGGCTGCGGCGCGCCACATCGCGGGCGTCGCTGCGGTGCAGGCGGCTTTCGGCGTTGGTGTCGGCCGGGTCTTGCTCGGCCTTGCCGATGCGCAGGTAGGGGTTGGCGAACAGGCCCATGTCGTACTTGGCGGCCAGCACTTCGCGCACGGCGTTGTCCAGGTCGCGCTGGCTGACCTCGCCGGACTTGATCAGCCCCGGCAGTTCCTTGGCGTACAGCGAGTCGTTCATGCTCATGTCGATGCCGGCCTTGATCGCCAGCTTGGCGGCTTCGCGGCCGTCCTTGGCGACACCGTGGCGCATCAGCTCGACGATGGCGCCGTGGTCGCTCACCGCCAGGCCCTTGAAGCCCCACTCCTTGCGCAGCAGGTCGTTCATCAGCCAGGTGTTGGAGGTGGCCGGCACGCCGTTGATCGAGTTCAACGCCACCATCACCCCGCCGGCACCGGCGTCGATCGCGGCGCGGTAGGGCGGCAGGTAGTCCTGGTACATCTTCACCGGGCTCATGTCGACGACGTTGTAGTCGCGACCGCCTTCGACCGCGCCGTACAGGGCGAAGTGCTTGACGCTGGCCATGATGCTGTCGGCGTTCTTCGGGCTGTCGCCCTGGTAGGCCTTGACCATGACCTTGGCGATGCGCGAGACCAGGTAGGTGTCTTCGCCGAAGCCTTCGGAGGTGCGGCCCCAGCGTGGGTCGCGGGAGATGTCGACCATCGGCGCGAAGGTGATGTCCAGGCTGTCGGCGCTGGCTTCCTGGGCGGCGATGCGCCCAGAGCGGCCGATGGCGTCCATGTCCCAGCTCGACGCCAGGGCCAGGGGGATCGGGAAGATCGTGCGGTGGCCGTGGATCACGTCATAGGCGAAGAACATCGGGATCTTCAGCCGGCTGCGCATGGCCGCGTCCTGCATCGGCCGGTTTTCCGGGCGGGAGATGGAGTTGAAGGTGCCGCCGATGCGGCCGGCGGCGATTTCCTTGCGGATCATCTCGCGGGGCATTTCCGGGCCGATGCTGATCAGGCGCAACTGGCCGATCTTTTCATCCAGGGTCATCTGCTTGAGCAGGTTGTCGATGAAGGCGTCCTTGTTCTGCAGGACCGCATCGGAAAAGGGTTTTTCCTGGGCCGCTACCGGCGTGGTGGCGGCCAGGGCAGGGTGACTGGCCAGGCTGACCAGCAAGCCCAGCAAACACAGCTTCTTCATGAATATTGTTCTCTAGGGCCTAAAACAGACGCGATCAGTACGCGTCGAGCGGCCGAAAATTGGGAGAGCGGCTAATAAAGGAACGACTATTGTTGTTCGGATAAATGCAGCACACTTCTGAACTCTTTTTCGCGCTGGGCATCTTTTAGCCGATTGGCCCGATGCAATCCAGTGGTGGCGGCAGATTATGTCGATGCACTCGATTCAAAGGGTTACAGGTTCCATCCCCTAGGTTGCAAGGAGCGTCACCACCATGAACGTACGACAGAGCCTGTGCTCAAGCTGGCCGATGATGGCATTGCTGCTGCTCAGCAGCCTGCTCAGTGGCTGCGGGATCAACAACATCCCGACCCTCGACGAACAGGCCAAGGCGGCCTGGGGCCAGGTACAGAACCAGTACCAGCGTCGCGCCGACCTGATCCCCAACCTGGTGGAAACGGTCAAGGGCTACGCCAGGCACGAACAGGAGACCCTGACCGCGGTGATCGAGGCGCGGGCCAAGGCCACCTCGATCCAGGTCGATGCCAGCACCCTGGACAACCCGGAAAGACTCAAGCAGTACCAGCAGGCCCAGGACCAGCTGACCGGTGCCTTGAGCCGCCTGATGGTGGTGTCCGAGCGTTATCCGGACCTCAAGGCCAACCAGAACTTCCTGGCCCTGCAGTCGCAGCTCGAAGGCACCGAGAACCGTATCGCCGTGGCCCGTCGCGATTTCATCCTCGCGGTGCAGAAGTACAACACCGAGATCCGCACCTTCCCCGGCCGCCTGTGGCACAGCGTGATGTACAGCGACCTGCCGGTGCGCGAGACCTTCGAGGCCACCAGCCCCGACGCGGACAAAGCGCCAGAAGTGAAGTTCTGATCAACAGCGGCTGCCCGCGGATCGCCCGAGCGGCCGCGGGATCCGGCCCGGCGTTACCACGGATGAGGTTCCAATGCGCGTGTTGAGAGTTGGCCTGGTGCTGTTGCTCTGGGTGTTTGCGATAACGGCCCAGGCCGAGCTGAAGTTCCCGGCGCTGAGCGGGCGGGTGGTGGACAACGCCCAGATGATCGAGCCGGCGGTGCGCCAGCAACTGACCCAGGAGCTGGCGTCCCACGAGCAGTCCACCGGCGAGCAGGTGGTGGTCGTGACCCTGCCGGACCTGCAAGGCACCAGCATCGAAGACTTCGGCTATCAGCTGGGGCGCTACTGGGGCATCGGCCAGAAGAACAAGAACAACGGCGCCTTGTTGATCGTCGCCCGCGATGATCGCAAGCTGCGCATCGAAGTCGGTTACGGCCTGGAAGACCGCCTGACCGACGCGCAAAGCTCGGTGATCATCCATCAGGTGATCACCCCGGCCTTCAAGGCCGGCAATTTCAGCAAGGGCATCAGCGACGGCGTGTCGGCCATGTTGCTGGTGCTGGGCGGCAATCCGCTGGACGAGCCGAGCACCGCCTATGACGGTGGCGGCGAGCGCGGCGGTGAGTTTTTCGATCGGCATCCCGGCGCCCTGGTGTTCCTGGTGCTGCTGTTTATCGTGACGATCTTCGTCTGCCAGTTGCTTGGCATCCTGCCCAGCGGTGGCGGCGGGCGTGGCGGTTCAGGCGGTTTTGGCGGGGGCGGTTTTGGTGGCGGAGGCTTTGGCGGCGGAGGCGGTGGGGGCTTCAGCGGTGGCGGTGGTAGCTTTGGCGGCGGCGGATCGTCAGGCGGCTGGTGACTAAAAATAATCGATGAGTATGGGAAGACATGGCACTACTGAGTGAGTACGAACAACGGCAGGTCGCCGAGGCGATCGCCCGGGTCGAACAGCAGACCGATGCCGAACTGGTCACCGTGCTGGCCGCCCGCGCCGACGACTACGCCTATATCCCCTTGCTCTGGGCCAGCCTGCTGGCGCTGATCGTGCCGGGCGTGGTGCATTACGCCACCGGCTGGATGAGCATGCACCTGTTGCTGCTGGTGCAGTGGGCGACCTTTATCGTGCTCTGCCTGGTGTTTCGCATTCCACGCATTACCACCCGCCTGATCCCGCGCTCGGTACGCCACTGGCGCGCCTCGAACCTGGCCCGCCGCCAGTTTCTCGAACAGAACCTGCACCACACTGTCGGCAGCACCGGGATGCTGATCTTCGTCTGCGAAGCCGAGCGCTATGTGGAGATCCTGGTGGACGAGGGCATTTCCAAGCGCCTCGACGACAAGACCTGGGACACCATCGTCCAGACCTTCACCCAGCAGGTGAAGCAGGGGCAGACCCTGCAAGGCTTCATCACCTGCATCGAGGCCTGCGGCGAACTGCTCAAGGTGCATGTGCCGGTGACCCACGTGCGCAACGAACTGCCCAACCGCCTGGTGGTCCTGGCCTGATTTCCCCTCCGTTCCTGTAGCCGCTGCCGCAGGCTGCGATCGGCCGAAGGCCGTGGCGTCCGCAAGATCGCTGGAGGTCCTGCGGACCTTGCGCAGCCTTCGGCAGCGGCTACAGGAAGCCCACTCCCGTGGAATTCTGCGCCGCCGGGTAAATAACTCCGTGCCCCGGCGGGCCATCCCCCCTAAAATACCCGCCATTCCCCGATTCACACCCGCACCGCCCGAGGCGCCTTTTTCCATGTCTGCAACCGCAACCCCCGCCAGCCTCGCGCCGGATCATCACGCCCAGTTTCTCGAGCTGCTGGAAACCAGCCTGGCGCAGAACGCCTTTATCAAACTGGTGCTGGCCAAGCATGTGGGGGCCGAGGCGGATTTGCAGCGGCTGATCATCAAGCAGCTGACGGTCAAGGAGCAGCCGTGCCTGTCCTTCGTCTACCGCTACAAGACCCGCGACATCACCAAGAACTTCCCCCTGGGCGAAGGCGTGGCGCTGATCGCCGGGCTGCTGCCGGCGTCGTTCAAGAACGCACACCTGCTGTCGCTCACCGATGAAGTGCAGCTCGAATACAGCAAGAAGGGCAAAAGCTCGCTGTTCAAGGGCAAGGCCCAGCAGCAGCGCGAAGTGCCGTCCGCCGAGCACAACCGCGAGAAGAACCGCTACCTGGAGCTGAGCCGGCCGTTCCTCACCGACCTGGGGGTGACCAACAAGCAGCACGAGTTGATCCCGGCGATGTCGCGCAAGTGGAAGCAGATCAACAAGTTCATCGAGGTCTTCAGCCATGCGCTGAGTTCGTCGCCGATCGACCTGCAGCAGCTGGTGCGGGTGGCGGACTTCGGCTCTGGCAAGGGCTACCTGACCTTCGCCATCCACGACTACCTGTGCAACACCTTGCAGGCGCAAGGGCAGGTGACCGGTGTCGAACTGCGCGAAGACATGGTGACCCTGTGCAACGCCGCGGCGGCGCGCCTGGACCATCAGGGCCTGGAGTTCAAATGCGGCGACGTGCGCAGCGTGGCGCCGAGCGAGCTGGACGTGATGATCGCCCTGCATGCCTGCGATATCGCCACCGACTACGCGATCCACACCGGCATTCGTTCCGGCGCGTCGATCATCATGTGCTCGCCGTGCTGCCACAAGCAGATCCGCCCGCAGATGCAGAGCCCGGCGCTGCTCAAGCCGATGCTGCAATACGGCCTGCACCTGGGCCAGCAGGCGGAGATGGTTACCGACAGCCTGCGCGCGCTGTTCCTCGAAGCCTGTGGCTACGAGACCAAGGTCTTCGAGTTCATCTCCCTGGAACACACCAACAAGAACAAGATGATCCTCGCGGTCAAACGCGCCGAGCCCCAGGACCCGACCCAGCTGCTGGCGAAGATCGGCGAGCTCAAGGCCTTCTACCACATCAGCGAGCACTGCCTGGAAACCCTGCTGCGGGCCGACGGCTACCTGGGCTGACCACGCGCCTGTAGCCGCTGCCGCAGGCTGCGATCGGCACCGAAGGGGCCGCAAACCAGGCGACGCGCTACATCTGACAGGGCCGGGATACCGCCTTTGCGCCGGCTACGCCGTCGATCGTCCGAACGCGGCTCGAACCTGCGGCAGCGGCTACAGGGCGCGTGCTGGGGTTGCTTGCTGCACGGCAGTCTTGCGCCCGAGCATCACGGTAAGGATCACGCCCACGGCGAACAGCCAGGTGACCGGTTCCACCTGTTCGCCGAAGAACAGCGCCGAGAAGGCGATGGTGAAGAAGATCTGCAGCAGCTGGATCTGGCTGACCCGGGCGATACCGCCCATGGCCAGCCCGGCGTACCAGGCAAAAAAGCCGATGAACTGCGAGAACAGCGCCACGTAGCCGAAGGCCCACCAGGTCTTTGCCGAAACCGCGCCCTGATGCTGCGCCGCGAGGTACCAGACCGGACCGATCAACAGCGGCGTCGACAGCACCAGGGCCCAGCAGATCACCTGCCAGCCGCCCATCTCCCTGGCCAGCCGGCCGCCTTCGGCATAACCCAGCCCGCCGACCGCAATCGCCCCGAGCATCAGCAAGTCGCCGGCCTGGATACTGCCGGCGCCGCTGATCAGCGCGTAACCCAGGACCAATGCGCTGCCCAGTGCGGCGCAGCCCCAGAAGGCTTTCGACGGCCGTTCATGGGACAGCCACGCCGCGTACAGCGCCACGCACAAGGGTTGCAGGCCATTGACCAGCGCGCCGTGGGACGCCGGCAGGGTCTGCATGGCCCAGGCCGACAGCACCGGAAACCCCAGGATCACCCCGGCGATCACCAGGCTCAGGCCTTTGATCTGGTGCCAGGTCGGCCATTTTTCCCGCCGCCAGAGCAACAGCAGCGCCGCTGGGATCGCCGCGAACAGCGCCCGTCCCAGGCCGTTGAGCAGTGGGTGAAGTTCCTGCACCACGATGCGGGTGAAGGGCAGGGTCAGGCTGAAAATAACCACGCCGAGCAGGCCCAGGGCCATGCCGGTGTTTTCGCGGGAAGACATGATGACAACCGTTTTTTATTGGGGAAGGGCAGGTGCGCTTATCTAGCCATAAACCCACCGCGGCACCCTGTTACAGCTGTACGCAGAGTTATCCATACAGTTCGGCTTCTGTAGGAGCGGCCGGTCGACGCTCGATTGCCCGCGATGAACGATAACGTGGTGTATCAGGCAATTCGCGTCGCCTTTATCGCGGGCAAGCCTCGTTCCTACGGGGCAGCGGAGAGCATGCTCTTCTGCAGGAGCGAAGCTTGCTCGCGATGAACGATAACGCGGTGTATCAGGCAATCCGCGTCGCTTTTATTGTGGGAAAGCCTCGTTCCTGCAGGCCATGGATCACGCTTTTTTGTAGGAGCGAAGCTTGCTCGCGATGAACGATGACGCGGTGTATCAGGCAATCCGCGTTGCCTCTATCGCGGGCAAGCCTCGCTCCTACAGAAGCGTTGAGGGCGTAGTACCGGGTTATTACCCGGCCTCGCGGATAAGGACTACCTTGAACATTCCTGTTTTCCCTTGAAGAGGAGTCATCTCCATGGCCGCGAAAAAAATCCTCATGCTGGTCGGCGATTACGTCGAGGACTACGAAGTGATGGTGCCGTTCCAGGCGCTGCTGATGGTCGGCCACACCGTGCATGCGGTGTGCCCGGACAAAAAGGCCGGGCAGACCGTGCGTACCGCGATCCACGACTTCGAAGGCGACCAGACCTACAGCGAAAAACCGGGCCATCAGTTCGCCCTGAACTTCGACTTCGCCAAGGTCGAGGCGGCCGATTACGACGCGCTGCTGATACCCGGCGGTCGCGCCCCGGAGTACCTGCGGCTGAACGAAAAAGTCCTGCAACTGGTGCAGGCCTTCGACCAGGCTGGCAAGCCGATCGCCGCCGTCTGCCACGGTGCCCAGCTGCTGGCCGCGGCGGGTATTCTCGAAGGCCGCGAGTGCAGCGCCTATCCGGCCTGCGCCCCGGAAGTGCGCCTGGCCGGTGGGACCTATATCGATATCCCGGTGACGGACAGCCACGTTCAAGGCAATCTGGCGACAGCCCCGGCCTGGCCGGCGCACCCCAGCTGGCTGGCCGGTTTCCTCGGCCTGCTGGGCACCAAAATCACCCTGTAAACGGATGACCCGCTGGCGCTGCTTTTCCGTCAGGAAGCAGCGCCATCGTCCTACTTCCAACCGAGGAGTGCCCAGCATGTGTGAGCTCTACGTCAAAGCCGACCCGATCCTCTACGAGTCCCGCTCGCGCTCGCTGCGCATCTGCGGGGTGGTCACCACCCTGCGCCTGGAGAACCAGTTCTGGGACATCCTCAGCGAAATCGCCGAAGTCGATGGCATGACCACCAACCAGTTGATCGCCAAGCTCTACGAAGAAGTGATGGATTACCGCGGCGAGGTGGTGAATTTCGCCTCCTTCCTGCGGGTCAGTTGCACCCGCTACCTGAGCCAGCGCCGCAGCGCCACGCCGGAACTCAGCGTAGTGCGCAGCGCCACCAAATAACCCCGCACCCCTGTAGCCGCTGCCGAGCTTTGTAGCCGCTGCCGAGCCTTGGCGAGGCTGCGATCGCCTGCGTAGCAGGCGCCAAGCCAGGCAACCCCATACATCAAACATACCGCGTCGCCAGGTTTTACTGAGCCAGCGCCGCAGCACCACCAAATAACCCCGCACCTTGTAGCCGCTGCGGAGCCCTGGCGAGGCTACGATCGACTTGGGCGGCACTCCGACGTAGCAGGCGTCAAGCCAGGCGACGCCATACATCAGACATACCGCGTCGCCAGGTTTTACGGGGCTGCGCCCCGATCGCAGCCTCGCCAGGGCTCGGCAGCGGCTACAGGATTCGTTTCAGGTCATGAGGTCGGGCGCGTGCCATCGAGCAGGGCATCCACCACTGCCCGGGCCATTTCCACCGAATGCACCATGGACCAGATCAGCCCGCGCTCGACGCCGCTGGCGCGTTCGGTGATTTCATCGGAAACCTCCTCGGCGCATTTGAGCAGCAGGGAAACGTGCATCAGCGCGTCTTCGGCATTGACGCCGGGCTGCACGGCGAACAGCGGGTTGTGCTGGCCATCGCGCAGGCCAAAGGGGCGGTGGCGAGTGGCTTGCAAGGTGGCGATCAGGCTGGCGTTGGCGCGATCCAGTTCCGGGTCGCGCAGTTTACGAGGGGATTGCAGGGGGGGATCGGGGACGAGCTTTTTCATGAGGTGATTTCTCCAGTTGTTCAAGGAACCGCCGGGTCTCACTTCCACATGAGAGGTGGCAGCCGTACGCAGGTGTGGAAGACCGGACTGAAGAACCGGCGCACCCGAGGGTGCCCCACGTACAGCCGCCATAAAACGAACTCACCAGGACTGAAGGTCACTGATGTTTTCGTATGAGACGAATTGCACGCTCTCCAGAACCGAACTTCCACATCCGGGCCGCTGATTTTGCAGCGACCCAGGCAGACTGCCTGATCGGTTTGAGGGGGACAAGACGCTCAAAGGCGTTGGGGATTTTCTAGGAAATACCTTACAAAACAAAGCGAAACTTCTTCTCTGCCCAGCACCTCTCCCTGACCAATACCTGTAGCCGCTGCCGAGCTTGCGAGGCTGCGATGGTCCGGGCCACGCTGGTCGCAGGACCTCCAGCGGCTGTGAGAATGTCATCGCGGGCAAGCCTCGCTCCTACAGGTCCGTGGCGATCTTGGCTTGTGTAGGAGCCAGGCTTGCCGGCGATGCGGGCAACGCGGTGTGTCTGACGTACTGCCATCGCGAGCAAGCTCGCTCGTACAGGGATAGGCGTTCCTTTGTAGGAGCGAGCTTGCTCGCGATGGCGATCGATCAGGCAACGCTGCTTCAGAAGAACCGCGTCACGCTGATCTTGGCGTTACGCCCCAGGCTGGAGGCGTTTTCGCCGCTCAGGGGCGGGCGGTAATCGCGGTTGAACATGTTGTCCAGGGTGAAGTTGACCTCGGTGCCCTTGAGGTATGGCTGCTGCGGTTTCCAGTTGGCGAACAGGCCTTGCACGTTGTAGCGGTCGTTCTCGTACTGGTCCCAGTAGGAATCGCCCGCGGCGCTGGCCGGGCCGCTCGGGTAGATGTCGCTCGGCACGCGGTCGGTCTGGCGTACCCACTGGCCCTGCCAGCCCACTTGCGCATCCCACTGCGGGATTTTCACCCCCAGGGTGGCGACCCACTTGCGTGGCGGGATGTCCCGGGCCCAGACATTCGGCCCCCAGGGGTTGGTGTAGGCGCCTTCATGCTTGCCGGTGATCCAGGAGTAGGACAGCGAGCCGAACAGGTAGGTCGAATCGTAGAAGCTCTCGACTTCGAAGCCCTTGATGGTCAGGTCGCCGATATTGCGGTAGACCCCGATGGTCGGCTGGTTGCACACCTGGCCGATGCTCTTGCCGCCGCTCAGTTGCTCGGGGCAGCCGATCCCCAGGTTCTTCATGATTTCGTCCTTGATCTCATTGCGAAACACCGTGGTGCGGATCTGCAGGCTGTCGGCCTGGGTCAGGACGTCGGAGAAGCGGGTGATGTTACCGGCGCGCAACGCGGTGATGCGCTCCGGGTCGAGGTCGCGGCTGGTGGAGGAGCGGGTGGTGCCGGCCGCCTGGACTTCGTACTGCTCGTCGATCACCGGCGCGCGCCAGGTCTTGCTGTAGTCGGCGAACAGGGCGAATTGCGGGGTGACCGTCCAGAACGCCGACAGCCGTGGCGACCAACCGGTGTAAGTCTTGTCGCCGTAATCGTGGCCGACCACCGGGTCGGGGCTGTTGTAGACCGGCGCGTCGTTTTTCTGCCCGCGGTTGCGCACATGGTCGTAGCGCAGGGACGGGGTCAGGGTGAAGTTGCCCAGGGTGATGGCGTCCTGGATATAGAAGGCGTTGTTGTCGACCTTGCCATGGGGCATGAAGCCCGGCTGGTAATGCCCGTTGTTGTACTTGGGCACCTCGTAGGTCTTGCCCGGCATCCACATGTCCACTTCGCGGTCGTGCTTGCGGATCTGGATGCCCTGGGTCAGGGCATGTTCCAGCGGGCCGGTGTTGAAGCGGCTGGTGTTTTTCAGCGAGAGGATCCTGTCCTCGTAACCCACGGTGATCTTGCGGCCACCGGAGGCGGGCTGGGCATAGGCATTCGGGCCGCGTTCGTCGGTCTGGTCGGTCTTGGAGTCGGAGTACTTGGCCTCGAAGTCGATCCACGGGTTGTCCAGCGGCGTGTACTGGTACTTGGCCTGCCAGGTGGTGTCGATGGTGTTGCGCTGGGCCAGGAAGCGCCGGGTGGCGCCGTCGTAACCGTACTTGTCGATATCGCGCTGGGTCGGCGGCGTCGGGTAGCTCTTGGCCGAGAAGGGCGCCCAGATATCACTGTTGGAGCGCATGTAGCTCAAACCCAGACGATGTTCGTCGGTCAGTTGCATGTTCAGCTTGAACAGCTCGCCGTCCAGGTCCTGGGCGGTGTTGGGCAGGCGCTTGGGGTTGATCGGGTAGGCGTTGCGCGGGTCCGGCTGGGCGCTGGCCAGCTTCATGTCATCGCCGTCGCGTTTGGTCCAGTAGGCCAGGGCATCGAAACGCCGGTCCTCGGTGCGCCCGTACACCGCGCCGGTGTAGGCCTGCTCATGGCTGTTGCTGCTGTAGCCGTACTTGAGCATGGCGCCGGTGTCGCGGCCTTCTTGCAGCAGGTCGGGGGCGTCCTTGGTTTCCATGTGCACGGTGCCGCCGAAACCGCCGTTGCCGGTCTCGGGCGAGTGCGGGCCCTTTTCCACTTCGATGCGCTTGATCAGTTCCGGCTCGATGAAGATCGAGCCCTGCTGGTAGCGTTCGAAGCCGCTCTTGGTCGCGCCGTCGACACTCATCGGCACGTCTTCGGCATCGCCCAGGCCCCAGATGTTGATGGTCTGGCCACCGGGTTTGAGCGAACCGCCGAGGCTGACGCCGGGCAGGGTGGCGATCAGGCTGGGAATGTTGGTGGCCTGGTGGCGATCGATCTCGGCCTGGTTCAGGGTCGAGCGGCCGACCGTGGCGGAGTCCACTTCCAGGCCGCTGCCGATGACGCTCATGGCGCCCAGCTGCAACGCCGAACTGCGGGTGCTGCTGTTTTCCGCGGGGCGCACCACGTAGGTCTGGTCGACCTTGACCAGGCTGAACTGGCTGCCGCCCAGCAGTTGCTGGATCGCCGCCTCGGGGCTGAAGTCGCCCTTCAGCGCCGGGGCCTTCACGTTGCGCAGCAACTCTTCGTCGAACAGCAACTGGATCTTCGCCTGCTGCGCCACCTGGCTCAGCGAGGCCGCCAGCGGCTGGGCGGGCAGGGCGAAGGCGAACGATTCGGCCTGAATCTGCGCCTGGCCCTGCAGGCTGAACGCCAGGCAGGCGGCGAGCAAGGTCGGACGCGAACAGATGAGCTGCAAGTGATAAGGCACGCGAAACATGAAATCCCCCGGAGCGGCGACAAAGGCCAGAAAAGGTGTGCGTAAACAACGCAGACCGGAGGAAGACGCGTCAGTAAACTAAAACCTCATATGCGAATGAAAAATATTCGCATATGAGTTTCAGCGCCGGGCTTCGATGCGCACGCGGCCGTCGGCCAGGGCCACGGTTTTCACCGGGATCAGCGCCGGCAGGGCCTTGATCAGGGCGTCCGGATCCCGCACATCGAGGTTGCCCGAGACCTTGAAGTTGCCCAGGGCGCCGTCGGCCAATAACACCGGCTGGCGGCGATAGAGGTTCAACTCGTCCACCAGGCTGGCCAGGTCGCGATTGCGAAAGGCCAGGTGGCCGCCGCGCCAGTCGGCGACCTCGGCGACGTTCACGGGCTGTTCCCGCAGGGTGCCGCTGGCGTAGTCATAGATGCCACGCTGGCGGGCACCGAGCAGCAGCGGGTCGGTTTTTTGTTCGTCGGGAACGAAGGCCACCTGGCCATGGGCGACGCTGACCACCAATTGTTTTTCGCCGCGGCGCACATCGAAGCCGGTGCCGACCACCCGCACCCGGGCCGCGCCGGCATGCACCCACAGCGGCCGTTCCTTGTCGGCGGCGACTTCCAGGTACAGCTGGCCCTGGTCCAGATAGAGGTTGCGTTGCTGCGCCGTAAAGTCGATGCGCAAACGGGTGTTGGCGTTGACGTACAGGGTACTGCCGTCGGGCAGGTTGAAGCTGCGCATGCCCTGGCGTTGCGCGGCGATCTGCTGCGAATAGATCGCCGGCGGTGCACCCAGTTCGATGGCCAGCAATGCGCAGACCAGCGCGGCGGCCACCGCCAGGGCCGGACGCCAGCGCGGCTTTTTGCTCAGCGGCAGCGGCGTCGGTCGGTTCAGTGGTTCGAGTTCGGCCAGGTCGGCCCACAAGCGCTCGAACTCGGCATAAGCCCGGGTGTGGGCCGGTTCGCTGGACCAGGCCGCGAAGGCGTCGCGCGTGGCCTGGCTGCGATCGTCGCGATTGCGGGTGAACCAGCCGGCCGCCTGGGCATCGATGCTGTCGATCTGCTGCTCGGTGTCGTGGGGGCGGGTCATTGCGCTTGCTCCTTGCCGTGTTCCTGTTCCAGGCGCTGCTTGCAGTGCAGCAGGGCAAAGGCGATGTGTTTTTCCACCATGCTCAGGGAGATGCCCATGCGTTCGGCGATCTGCGCCTGGCTCAGGCCTTCGAAGCGGTGCAGCATAAGGGCTTCGCGGCGGCGCGGCGAGAGTTCGGCGAGCACGCTCTTCAAGCGCTCCAGGCGTTGCAGGCGCTGGGCCGCGGGCAGTGGCTCGTGGTGTTCGTCGGCCAGCGGCTCGGGTTCTGTTGCATGCGGTTCGTGGTGCACCTTGTGCCTGACCTTCTGCCGGCGCCAGTGATCGCGCAGCAGGTTGCGCGCCATCTGGAACAGAAAGGCGCGGGGTTGTTCGACCTTGGCCCGGTCGCGGTAATCGAGCCATTGGGTGAAGACGTCCTGGGTCATGTCCGCCGCATCGCTGGCGTTGTCCGTGCGTTTACGCAGGTAATGCAGGATGTCCGCATAGAACCCGCGGACGGGGTCCGCCGAGGTGGGGTCGGGCTTGAAGCGAGACATGAAAATCCTTCGCAAGTACTGCCGGGCAGAAAGGTCGCGAATGATATCGAGAATTATTGCTATTTGTCTGCATGAGTTTCGCTTCATGAACCGGATGCGATTTTTCCTGTCTGATGCTGCGTGCCTCAGCAACACACCCCAAACGCTGGTAAACCGGCAAAGACAAGCTTTACTCCGAAGTGCATTCGCATCTTTGGACACTCAGGAGCAGGACCATGGCTGGATGGTATGAATTGAGCAAAAGCAGTGACGGGCAGTTCCGCTTCGTTCTCAAGGCTGGCAATGCTGAAACCATTTTGACGAGTGAGCTGTATTCCTCCCGCAGCGCCGCCGAAAACGGCATCGCTTCGGTGCAGACCAACAGCCCCAACGAGGCCCGCTACGCCAAGGAAGTATCCAAGGACGGCAAGCCTTATTTCAACCTCAAGGCGGCGAACCACCAGATCATCGGCAATAGCCAGCGCTATTCGTCCGAGGCGGCGCGCGACGGCGGTATCGAAAGCGTCAAGACCAACGGTCCAACCACCACCATCAAGGACAAGACCGTTTAGTTTTCTGCTCTGAAGCAAAAGAGCCCGGCAGGACAACCTGCCGGGCTTTTTGTTGGGCGGCGTTTTAAGGCAAGGTGTTTTGCCTGATGCACCGCTATCTCGGGCAAGTTGTGCGGCGCTCCTGCTGGCGTCATCGCGAGCAAGCTCGCTCCTACAGGTCGGTGGCGTCTTTGGCTTCTGTAGGAGCCAGGCTTGCCGGCGATGAGGCCCGCAAGCTCGCCGCTACAGCGAAGGCCCGATCAGCGCACGGCGTGCAACATGGCCTGCAATTGATTACGCCCAGCCTCACCCAGCGGGAACACCGGCCGGCGCGGGTCGCCGACCTGCAGCCCGGTCATGTTCAACCCGGCCTTGATGGTGGTCGGCAGGCCGCCCTTGAGGATGAAGTCGAGCACCGGCAACTGGCGGTAAAACAGCTCGCGCGCGCGGTCCAGGTCGTTGTCCAGCACCGCCTGGTACAGGTCCAGGTTGAGCTGCGGGATCAGGTTCGCGGCGGCGGTGCACCAGCCCTTGGCGCCGGCGGCGAAGGCTTCCAGGGCCAGCGGGTTGCAACCGTTGTAGAACGGCACCTGGCCTTCGCCCAGCAGTTGCAGCTTGTGCATGCGCTGGATGTCGCCGGTGCTCTCCTTGACCATGGTCACGTTTTCCACGGCATCGAAGATCCGCAGGATTAGTTCCACCGACATGTCGGTGCCGCTGGTGGCCGGGTTGTTGTAGAGCATGATCGGCACGCCGATGCTGGCGCCGATGGCCTGGTAGTGGCCGAGGATCTCGGCTTCGCTGAGCTTCCAGTAGGACGTCGGCAGGACCATCACCGCATCGGCGCCCTTGGCCTCGGCAAAGCGCGCGCGGCGCACGGCCTTGGCGGTGGTCAGGTCGGAAACGCTGACGATGGTCGGCACGCGCTTGGCAATGTGGCGGATGCTGAATTCGGCGACCTGGTCCCACTCGGCGTCGCTCAGGTAGGCGCCTTCGCCGGTGCTGCCCAGGGGCGCGATTGCATGCACGCCGCTGTCGATCAGGCGATCGATGGAACGGCCGAGGGTGTCCAGGTCCAGTTGCTCACCGTTGGCGGTGAACGGGGTGATGGTGTAGCCGATGATGCCGTGAATGTGGGTGTTCGACATGGCGACGCTCCTTTAGCGAATAAGGGGGTTTCAGTTCAGGCAATCGGCGTGTTGCTTGAGGTTCTGCCGAGCGTAGTAGTTGAAGGCGGCGGCGTGACGCTTGGGTTTGGAGATCCAGTCATGGGCCTCGCGGCCGAGCTCCGGCAGGATCGGCTTGATGGTGCCGGCGGCCATGGCCAGCAATTGCAGCTTGGCGGCGCGCTCGATCAACTGGGCGATCACACAGGCTTCCTCGATGCTGGCGCCGGTGGACAGCTGGCCGTGGTGCGAGAGCAGGATGGCGCGCTTGTCGCCCAGGGCCGCGGAGATGATCTCGCCTTCTTCGTTACCCACCGGCACGCCCGGCCAGGCCTTGAGAAAGGCGCAGTCGTCATACAGCGGGCACAGGTCCATGTGGGAGATTTCCAGCGGCACTTCGATCATCGACAACGCGGCGACGTGGGTCGGGTGCGTGTGGATGATGCAGTTCACGTCGGGGCGGGCGCGGTACACCCAGCTGTGGAAACGGTTGGCTGGGTTGGGCATGCCGTGGCCTTCGAGCACCTCCAGGTCTTCGTTGACCAGCAGCAGGTTGCCCGCGGTGATTTCATCGAAGCCCAGGCCCAGTTGCTGGGTGTAGTAAGTGCCCGGCTGCGGGCCGCGGGCGGTGATCTGCCCGGCCAGGCCGGAGTCATGCCCGTTCTCGAACAGGATGCGGCACGTCAGCGCCAGCTTTTGCCGGTCGGTCCACGTATTATCCGCCAGGGTGTTTTGCATCTGGGTCAAGGCTTGCTTGACCAGTTGCTCTTTGGGTAGTGCTAATGTCTTGGCCATATCGGTGTCCTTTGGTCGTTTCAATGGACGTCGGATTTGCCAGCTCCCGCTGCTCGCAAGGTCGTTGGGTGAAAGCAAATGACACTAAAGAGGCTATATGACACTTTGTGTCATTGGCAAGGACAAATCGTCGCCTCCTTGATGGGTTAACCGTTCTACATGTCTATCCGTTTGAAATTATTGAGAAAAAAACTTGGCGTGACGCTGGAGGCCCTGGCCGAGAAATCCGGCATGACCAAGAGTTACCTGTCGAAAGTCGAACGCGGCCTGAACACGCCCTCGATCGCCGCGGCGTTGAAACTGGCCAAGGCGTTGAACGTGAACGTCGAGGAGCTGTTCGCCGAAGACAAGGTCAGCCTCGACAGCTACAGCCTGGTGCGCAGCGACGAACGCCAGTCGCTGGCGGCCAACGACCAGGCGCCGGGTTACGCGGTGCTGGCGCATCAGGTCAGCGAGCGCAGCCTGCTGCCGTTCATCATCTATCCGCCCAGGGAGTTCACCGACAAGAGCTTCAAGGAACACCTGGGGGAGGAGTTCCTGTTTGTCCACGAAGGGCAGGTGGAAGTGGATTTCATGAACGAGCGGGTGATCCTCAACCGTGGCGATGCGCTGCACTTCAACGCGCAGAAACCCCACCGCCTGCGCTCGGTGGGCGAGGTGCAGGCACAGTTGCTGGTGGTGGTGCACAGCGGCGAGGAATGAGCCCGCTCCTGCGGATTGTGGATTTTCCTACACCATCGGCGCCGAACCGCTGCCCCGTAGGCCCGTAGCCGCTGCCGAGCGCAGCGAGGCTGCGATCGAGGTGGGCGGCATTCCGACGCAGTCCTCGCAAAACCTGAGCACGCGGTATGCCTGGAAGAATGTTACGGCCGCTTCGCAGCCTCGCTGCGCTCGGCAGCGGCTACAGGTGGCGTACCAGCATGAAAACTGTAGGAGCGAAGCTTGCTCGCGATGGCGTCCTTGCGGGCAGACCGCAGTGCCTGGATCGCGGACAAGCCTCGCTCCTACGGATCGCGGGTAGCTTTCAGCGTTCGACCGGCACCGATAGCGCAGGCGCGCCCAGGGCATGGCTCTTCGAATCGAAGAAGCGCAGCGTCACTTCCATCCCTTCAAACAGCTGGGTGTAGCGCCGCTTCTGGTTCTGGATAAAGGCCTTGCTGCGCGGGAGGATCGAGATCGCCAGGGTCTGCACTCCGGACTGGCGGATCGCCTGCACCAGGTGGCTGTCCTGGGGGCCGAGGTCGTGGCCGAAGATGCACAGCGCGTCGCTGTGGTTGAGCAACTGCTGGTAGCAGAACGACAGGTAGTCGCTGCTGCGAATGGTCTTGAGCTTGTCCGCCACCGGGCCTTCGCTGACGAACAGCGGCACATCGTCGAGGGTCTTCAGGGTGTTGTTGATGGCGAAGTTGCCCAGCAGGGTGCCCTCGGTGGAACCCAGCTTGCGCGCGGTGCCGTCCTGGTTGCGCACCAGGTGCAGGCCGCCGTGCAGGTACAGCACGCGGGTCTGTTGGCTGGCGGTCTGGCCGATGTCGAAGCTCGGGTCGGCGCCCTGGAACAGGTCGTCGATGCCCTGGGCGTCGTGCTGGATCGCCCAGTAGTTGAGCAGGTCGTAATTGCTGGTGAACACCGTGCGGTAGCGGCGCAGTTCCTGGTTGATCTGCGAAAGACTCGCCGGCTGCACCAGGCGCCACGGAATGTGCACCGCGTGCACGGTATTGATCAGCGCTTCCTTGATCGCGTAGTAGCGATTGCGCGGCGCCGCGGAGCTGACGGCCAGGGCTTTGTTGACCCGGCTGGTGGTCTTCAGCGCGCCCAGCACCAGCTCGAAACTGCGGGTCTGCAGGGCGTCGAACACGCTCAGCTCGGAGGGGCTCAGGGGCTTTTCCTCGACGGTGCGGGCGTTCTCGAACAGCGAGTCGTAGGCGAAGTCTTCCCACACCGCGCGGCTGGCGCCGTTGCCGATCAGCAGGCCGGCGATCGGCGTGCTGGCGCGCAAGGCGTTCCAGTCTTCAAGGTCGGTATCAAATTCCTGGAAATCCATCATCGCGGTTCGTCGTCTCAAGGCAGAAGGTGTACAGGGCGCCGACTTTATCACGACCGACCCTTGAGCCAGATCAACAACGCGCGTGACCGATGGGTCGATCCTGTGCGCATTTGCCGGATCGGCACGGTCGATCCGCCCCTAGCCTGGAGGACGCGCCATGAGCAGCACTTTTTTCATCCCCGCCGTGAACATCATGGGTATCGATTGTCTCGACGAGGCCATGGTCGCGATTCGCAACTACGGTTTTCGCAAGGCGCTGATCGTCACCGACGCTGGCCTGGCCAAGGCCGGGGTGGCCGGGATGATTGCCGAGAAGCTGGCGATGCAGGACATCGATTCGGTGATCTTCGACGGCGCCAAGCCCAACCCGAGCATCGACAACGTCGAGAAGGGCCTGGCGCAATTGCAGCAAAGTGGCTGCGACTTCGTGATTTCCCTCGGTGGCGGCTCGCCCCATGACTGCGCCAAGGGCATCGCCCTGTGCGCCACCAATGGCGGGCATATCAGCGACTACGAAGGCGTCGACCGTTCGACCAAGCCCCAGCTGCCGCTGATCGCCATCAACACCACCGCCGGCACCGCCAGCGAAATGACCCGTTTCTGCATCATCACCGACGAAAAGCGCCACGTGAAAATGGCCATCGTCGACCGTAACGTCACGCCGCTGCTGTCGGTCAACGACCCTGCGCTGATGGTCGCCATGCCCAAGGGCCTGACCGCCGCCACCGGCATGGACGCGCTGACCCACGCCATCGAAGCCTATGTGTCCACCGCGGCCAACCCGATCACCGATGCCTGCGCGCTGAAAGCCGTGACCATGATCAGCCAGAACCTGCGCCAGGCGGTACGCGACGGCAGCGACCTGACGGCCCGGGAAAACATGGCCTACGCCCAGTTCCTCGCCGGCATGGCCTTCAACAATGCGTCGCTGGGTTTCGTGCATGCCATGGCGCATCAGCTGGGCGGCTTCTACGACTTGCCCCATGGCGTGTGCAACGCGGTGCTGCTGCCCCATGTGCAGAGCTTCAACGCCATGGTCTGCGCCGGACGCCTGACCGACGTGGCCCACGCCATGGGCGCGGACATTCGTGGCTTCAGCCCGGAGGAGGGCGCGCAGGCGGCCATCAGCGCCATTCGCAGCCTGGCCCGGGATGTCGAGATCCCCAGCGGCTTGCGCGACCTGGGTGCCAAGCTGACGGACATCCCGATCCTGGCCGCCAACGCCCTGAAAGACGCCTGCGGCCTGACCAATCCACGCACCGCCGACCAGCGCCAGATCGAGGAAATCTTCCGCAGCGCGTTCTGATACCTACAGATGTTTTACCGCGCGCTCGGGACTTGCTGTCCTGGGCGCGCCGCCGCTGGCCCCAATGCACGAGCTATTGGCGGTCGTCTTGCCAACCGGCAGGCGGC
The DNA here is from genome assembly GCF_028640915.1 of Pseudomonas sp. B3G-3. NCBI lineage: Bacteria > Pseudomonadati > Pseudomonadota > Gammaproteobacteria > Pseudomonadales > Pseudomonadaceae > Pseudomonas > Pseudomonas sp. B3G-3. The sequence continues at coordinate 174,979 of NZ_JAQZAB010000118.1, forward strand.
AAGCGCCGGGTGTGGAAAATCCGCAGTATCTGCAGGCGTCCCTGACGTACGCGGTAGGGGATCAGGTAAGGACGATTGGGGACCACCCACTCCCGGGTACCGGGCAGGCGACCTTCGCGACCACTGGCAGGAAAACGGCTCAGGTGTTGAATGCTACTCAGGATGGCTTTGACGAATTCCGCGGCGGCCTGAGGACTGTCCTGTGCAATGTAGGCGGCTTCGTCATCGAGGTTCTTGAGGGCGCTGCGCAGCCACTCAACGTGCATTGCCAGTCCATTTGTTGAGTACGCCATCCAGCTCTTCGGCGCTGGCGAAGTCGCCTGCCTCTGCTTCAGTCAGGGCTTTCTGGATCTCGTTGATTTGCCAGGCTTCGCGGGCCAGATATTCTCTCAGTGCATCCACAGCGAGGAATGACTTGCTGCGGCCTGTCGCCTTGGCCAAGTGAGCCAGGGTATCGGCAACATCATCGGGCAGGCGCAAGGACATGACGGACATGGTGATCTCGATGTAGTGGTTTGTAATACAACATACTACATCGCCAATCGGGGCTCGCCGCCAGAGCCATTCGTCCAGTGCGAACGCTGCTTTGATTCAAGACGATTCAGGACCTTCCTCTTAACAAGGACTTTGCATGCTGACCGGCCTCAACCACCTGACCCTCGCCGTTACCGATCTGAACCGCAGCCTGGGGTTTTACCGCGACCTGCTGGGCCTGCGCCTGGACGCCAGTTGGGACAGCGGCGCCTATCTGTCGCTGCCGGGCCTGTGGTTGTGCCTGTCGCTGGACTCGTCGCGCCGTTCGGCGGAGGTGCCGGACTACACCCATTACGCCTTCAGCATCGAGGCCGGGCATTTCGTGGCGTTCGTCCAGCGCCTGCGTGCTGCCGGTGTGCGGGAGTGGCGCGACAACCGCAGCGAAGGCGCCTCGTTCTATTTCCTCGACCCCGACGGCCACCAGCTGGAAGCCCATGTCGGCGATCTGGCCTCGCGCTTGCGCGCCTGTCGGCAGCAACCCTATGCCGGGATGACGATCTTTACCGACGAATGACCGCTCGCCGCCGCTTCAAGACGACTGGCTGTCGCTGTGACGACCATTGTGGGGTGGTGCGGGGGCGCACAAGCCGGCAGAATCCTGCGATCAAAACCGCGCCACCTTCGGCGCTTCGGAGTGTGGCATGACTTCTTCGCTGTTACTGGCTGTCCTCGCCTCGGGTTTTATCTACGGCATTACCCCAGGGCCTGGCGTGCTGGCGGTCTTCGGCATTGGCGCGGCGCGCGGGCGGCGGGCCGGGGCCGGCTTTCTCTGCGGGCATCTGCTGGGCGATGTGGTCTGGTGCAGCACCGCGCTGATCGCCATCGTCGGCGCGCGGGAGATCGGCAGCAGTGCCTTCGATGTGCTGGGCGTGCTCAGCGGCCTTTATCTGTTCTGGCTCGGCCTGCGGGCAATCCGCAGCCAGCGCAGCAGCGGGCAGGAGCCCCAGGGGCCGGCGCGCCAGCCGTTCTGGCACGGCATCCTGTTCGGCCTGACCAACCCCAAGGCGTACCCGGTGGCCGTGGCGACTTTCACCGCGCTGCTGTCCAGTCGTGCCGAGCTGCTCAACTGGTCGATGTTGCCCTGGCTGATCTTCCTCAGTTTCCTCGGCGGCATCGGCGCATACGCTATTCTGATTGGCATCGTCGGTGCGCGGCGGGTGCGGACCCTGTATCAGCGCCACGAACTGGCGATCACCCGGCTTTGCGGCGTGATGTTCATCGGGTTTGCCATCAACGCCTTGCTGCATGCCGTTCCGGGATTGCTGGCGAACAAGGCATAAAGGCTGTTCGCAAGGTTGCGACAGTCACGGACAAGCAGCGGCTTTGCGCCGCTGCCGGAACCCAGGGATTGATACTCGGCGCTTTATCTTCACAGGCAGTGTCGTTCCCTGATGGCAACCAACAACTCCGCGCCCCTGGCCAGTTTCATCGACCTTCTGCTGGATGCCGTCTGCGCGGTGGATGTCGAAGGCCGTTTCGTCTTCGTCAGCGCCGCCTGCGAGCGGATTTTCGGCTACACGCCGGACGAGCTGGTCGGCCGGCGCATGATCGAGCTGGTGCACCCCGCGGACCGTGCGCGCACCTTGCAGGCCGCCGACCGGATCATGGCCGGCGAACCCATGCCCAACTTCGAGAACCGTTACCTGCGCAAGGACGGGCAGGTCGCACATATCCTCTGGTCGGCGCGCTGGTCCGAGGTCGACCAGCTGCGCATCGCCGTGGCCCGCGACATCACCGAACGCAAGCAGGCCGAGTCGCGGCAGGCGGCGCTGTATGCAATTTCCGAAGCGGCCCATGCCGCCGAGGACCTGCTGGCGTTGTTCCGGCGCGTGCACCGGATCATCGGGGAATGGCTGCCGGCGCTGAATTTCTCCGTCGCGCTGTACGACGAGCAATGCCAGGCGCTGAGCTTTCCCTATCACGTCGACGACCGCGAGCGTTGCCCGGAGCAGCCGGGCACGCTGACCGGCAGCCTGTGTGCCGAGGTGATCCGCAGTGGCCAGCCGTTGCTGCTGACCCCTGACGATTATGTGCCGCTGCCGGATGCCAGCGCCGACCCGCATTCACCCTGCTGGCTCGGTGTGCCGCTGAATTCGCAGAAGGGCACCATCGGCGCGCTGATCGTCAAGAGCGCGCCGGGCGACGAGCGATACACCGAGCAGGACAAGGAGTTGCTGCAATACGTCTGCGCCCAGCTCGCCACCGCCATCGAGCGCAAGCAGCTGCATGCGCGCCTGCAGTACATGGCCCAGTACGACCAGCTGACCCAGTTGCCCAACCGCGAACTGCTACGCGAGCGCCTGCGCAACGCCCTGGCCCGAGCCCGTCGCGAGTCCGGGCGCATGGCCTTGCTCTATGTCGACCTGGACCGGTTCAAGCAGGTCAACGACACACTTGGCCACGCCGTGGGTGACATGCTGTTGCAGGCCGTGGCCAACCGGCTCAAGGCCTGCGTGCGCGAAAGCGACACCGTGGCGCGGATCGGTGGCGATGAGTTCGTGGTGCTGCTCGGCTGTATCCAGCACGCGGAAGATGCCGGTATCGTCGCCGGGAAGATTCGCCAGGCACTCAACGAGCCGCTGCGCCTGGACGGCCATCAGCTGAGCATTCTGCCGAGCATCGGTATCGGCCTGTTCCCCGAACACGGCCATGACGAAAAGCAGTTGTTCAAGCACGCCGACGAGGCGATGTACGCGGCCAAGCGCGCCCAGCGAAGCCCATCCCGCGCTTGACGGAAGCGGCGGAGCTGGCCGTTTTTTTTGCCAACCGTTCGTCGTGGCCGATGCAACTTTTTCAAACCTTCGATGGCCTGAAAACTCTCACTCTGTGCAGGCGCCGTGCGCCGTCACCTGATCAAAGGAGGCCGACACCATGAGCTTCATGGCCACCCATCTGTCCCGCACCTGCCTCGCGCTGCTGCTCGGCCTGAGCGCCAGCGCGGCGTTCGCCCAGTCCCCCGCGGAGTTTATCGATGACGCCTCGGCCAAGGGCATGGCAGACATCGAGGCCAGTCGTCTGGCCCACCAGAAGACGTCCTCCAAGGCCGTCAAGGACTACACCATCGTGGTCATCAACGACCGCACCACCGCCAACCAGCACCTGGCGAAAATCGCCAAAAAGCTCGACCTGTCCGTGGCGCCTAGGGAAGAAGTGATCAGCAAGGCCAAGGCGCTGATCCCCGAGGTCCCGGAAGGCGAAGCCTTCGACGCCGCCTATGCCGAGAGCCAGGTCAAGGCCACCGAAGAGGCCATCGAGCAGATCCAGCAACAGGCCGAAATCACCGAGGTACCGGAACTCAAGGCCTTTGCCGAAGAGACCCTGCCGAAACTGCAAAACCACCTGCAAATGGCCAAGGCCCTCAAGGCTGGGCGGGCCCTGGATCAGTTGGATGGCTGAGTGCTGTCTTGCAGCGGTTTCTCCAGCCGCTTGAGAACCAGCCCATCCCGGCATTCTCTCTAGAGTGGGGGAGTCTTTCTTTGTAGCGGTTTGTGTCTAGTATCAAGTGGTAGTCGATTTGCCATCACGCTAAAACACGGATCGAAACAGGTAAGAGGCCACTCATGGAATTTTTCGAGAAGTTAACCAGTCTTGCTGCCAAGGTACGTCTGCAGGGAGCAGCCATTCAGACGGAGGAAGCGACAAAAAATGCTTTTGTCATGCCCTTCATCAGCACGGTGTTGGGCTATGACGTATTCGATCCGACGGAGGTGACGCCAGAATTTGTCTGCGATATAGGAACCAAGAAGGGCGAGAAGATCGATTACGCGATCATGAAAGATGGGGAGGTTCAGATCCTCATCGAGTGCAAGAAGATCGGCGAGCCGTTGCATATCAATCATGCATCGCAATTGTTTCGTTACTTCCATGTCACCAGCGCGCGGATTTCCATCCTTACCAATGGCCAGGTGTATAAGTTTTTCACCGATCTGGATGCTCCCAACAAAATGGATGAGAAACCCTTCCTTGAACTGGATCTGCTCGATATCGATGAGTATTCGGTACCAGAGCTGACCAAACTGACCAAGTCGTCTTTTGATGTGGAGTCGATTATCAGCGCGGCAGGTGAGCTGAAGTACGTTAGCCAGATCAAAAAAGTCATCGCTTCTCAGGTTAGTAAGCCAGACGATGACTTCGTCAAAGTCTTTGCATCGCGGGTGTACGACGGAGTGATTACCCAAAAAGTCCGTGAGCAGTTTTATGAGCTGACTCGAAAAGCGGTGGGGCAATTTCTCAATGACCAAATCAATGATCGTCTCAAGTCTGCAATGAGTGGCGCGATCCAGCCGTCTCTTTCGGTTGCCTCCTCCTCCGGAGCGGGGAGTGCCGATAACGATGATGCAGAGACAGCGGACGATAAGGTGCTGACGACGTTGGAGGAGCTTGAGGGCTATCACATCGTACGTGCGGTGGTTCGCTCTGTGGTCGATGCCAAGCGTATCGTCCAAAGGGACACTCAGAGCTACTTCGGTATCTTGCTCGACGACAACAACCGAAAACCGATTTGCCGCCTGCATTTCAACCGTTCACAGAAGTACATCGGGATTTTTGACGAGGAAAAGAATGAAACCCGTCATCCGATCAGCTCTGTCGATGAGATCTACGAGTACTCCGATCACCTGAAAAAAACCGTCGGGTATTACGACTAGAAAATCTGCATTTGGTACGAGTTAAAGAGCCGGCGCGCTACGCCGGTTCTTTTTTGTCTGACTCATTCCGTCAGTGTCACCTCGATCTGGGCTCTCAGGCCCAATGCGCTACCGGCCTGGCTCCCTGCCTTCGCCTATCAAGAACGCTTGAGCGGGATCTCGGATTAGCCGCGGGGGCCGCTGATTTCACGCTGGAACGCCGCTTGTGCCCGGGCACAGGTGAGGATGCGGTAGCGCGTGCTGCGTGAGACGGTTTGGTCGCGAAAGCGCTGGTACACCGGCTGGAAGACGGTGCGATCCAGGTGGGGTTGCTCCGCGCTCAGGTAGGCCTCGCAAAGCCGGTCGTAATCCTGCTGTGAGATGAAGCGCCGGAACCAGAAGCGGTAGAAGTAACCCAGCAGGAAACCCAGGCTGAAGTCGCGGTCGAGTACCGAGTGGGCGCAGCACTCGAAGTCGATCAGGCGCAGTCGGCCATCGGCGGCGACCAGAATGTTTTTCGGGTGGGGGTCCATGTGCACGAAGTCGTCGTCGAGCATCTGGCCGAACAGCCGGAAGATCGCCGACAACAGGGTTTCAGCCTGCTCGGGATGGGCCAGCAGACGGTCGTCGACACTGCAATGATCGGCCCAGAAACCCACCAGCAAGTACTCTTCGCGCAGGAACGGAAAACGCCCCTTGTAGCCAAACGCCGAGACCTGGGGCGAGAGGGCGGATTTGCCCGACACCACCGACAGGTTGATGAATTCGTTGGTCAGGTCGTGCAGGCCGAAGCTGCGCTTGAGCCCGAGGAAGTTCTGCAGCTGCTTTTTCCAGTGAGTCAGGCGGTTGCGCTTGAGCACCCATTGGCGTTCGCCTTCGAGCAGGAATACGCCCCGGGTGTCTTCCGGAATATCCAGCGTGGGGTATTGCTCGGGCTTGGCCAAAAAACGCCGTAGCAGCCTGTCCAGTTCGTGCCGGTGGGATGGATCGAAATGGAAGGTCACGCCATCGATCTGCTGCCGATGCAGCGTTCGGGTGAATCTCCTGAGGTGAAGCATGTAGGGTTCCTGGCCTTGGATGGCGAACGAGGGGGTGGCGCTGTGAGCCTGCGCTGAAACGCGAGCCGAAAGGGCGCGCATCATAATTCATCGCAAGTCCTGGCGTTCACGAAATTGATCCGGGTTGTGCGGCCTGGCGTGCCCTGGCGCTGGAAAAAACCATGTCTTTGCATCGCGGGTGTACGACGGAGTGATTACCCAAAAAGTCCGGGAACAGTTTTATGAGCTGACTCGAAAAATGGTGGGTCAATTTCTCAATGATCAAATCAATGATCGTCTCAGGTCTGCAATGAGTGGTGCTATCCAGCCGTCTCTTGCGGTTGCCTGCGCCTTCGGAGCAGGGAATGCCGATAACGATGATGCAGAAGCAGAGGACGACAAGATGCTGACGAGCTATGCAGCGAGCTGCTCGAGTAACATCGGGCAAGGAGGCTTTCGCGCAAAGTGCCCATGCTTCAGGTCATGGGCACTGAGACGGACCGAGGGGGCACAGCCTCAGGTATTGACCAACCAGCGAGCCTGGCGACTGCCGCGCCAGTTGAAACTGCTCAGTGCCAGCAAGAGTAAGAGGATCGAGTAGATGGCGTAGGTCCCGAGCTTATCGTAGGCCCAACCCGCCAGCAGAATGCCCACGAGTCCGGCAAAGCGGCTGATGAAGTCTATCGAGCCATACCAGCTGCCAATGATTTCCTTGGGTACGGTGAGCTGGATGGCACTGGCTGTGGTACGAAAATACAGCGTGGTACCGAACTGGAACACGAACATGCCGGTGCCCGCGAGCCAGAGGTTGCCGCGCAGACATAACGTGATGCAGACCCCCGAGATCATGATCAGGTGGGACAGCAATATCGTGCCCGGCACCCGGGAGGCCTGGCCACTGGCGCGCAAGGCGAGTCCGCCGGCTATGGCGCCTGCTGCTCCAACTGAGAACAGGTAGCCGGTCTGTGCTTCAGAAAAACCATGAAAGCCCCGCAGCAAGGGGACCCACAGCAGCGCCAGCACGCTGACCACCAGCAGGCAGGTGGCATAGGAGGCAAGGAAATACCGCCAGCGTGGAGCGCGCAACAGATCGATGGTGGCTCTTGATGCGCCGGTGACACTTTCCTGGAAGCGTTGGGCAAACGACGTGCTGCAGATATCGAGGGTCGAGGTCTTCTCATTCAAGGCGCTCAGGCTGATCGTCAAGGCGAGCGCCGCCAGCATGAAGGCAATGGAGGCCAGCAGTGAGATCGACAAGCCGACGTTGAAAATGACCAGGGCGCCGATGACCGGCCCCAGGGTCCTGGCGATGCCATTGAAGGTGGCGAGCAGGCCGTTGATTCTGGGGATGTTGTCAGCGGTGAAAAGGAACGGGATCAAGGCAAACATGATCAGCCGTGAGTACTGATGGATCAGGTCGATTAAGAAGGCAAAAAACCACACCCACTCCACGGAGCTGTCGTAGATCCTGAGGACAAAAACAGCCAGGGCAAACACCGCAATGTTGGCCAGTTGCGTGGCAATGAACAGTTTCCATTTGTTGAAACGATCGATAAAACCCGCGCCTAGCAGGGTCACCAGTATTTCAGCGCTATAGCCGACGGCGTAGGTGGTGGTAACAGCGAGCGTCGTTCCGCTAATGGAATAGGCGAGGTTGGCGAATACCAGGTCGTAGATGGCTTCGGAAAGTATAAGTAATACCCCCAAAGCCACAAAGGACCACACTGACCGCGCCGTTGAATTGAAAGAGGTGTGCACAGAAATTTAATCCGTTAAATTTTTTATATGCCCGGTATCATGCAGCCAGGGCTTTGATGTTGGCAGGCAAGAACGATTGGAGTTCTTCTATGCTGTTGAACTCCTTTTTGGATGTAAGGCTGTCCAGCGCAACAATTTCCATGGCTTGTATCTTGCCCAGGAGTGTACGCAGTGCTCCAGGTTCTTGCAGGTAAGGGGACAGCGCTTTCTCGAACGCTGCAAGAGCCAGAGACTCTTCCGCGTTTTGCGCAGAACCAACCAGATCAGCCAGCTCTTCTTTCCAGGATACTGCTTCTTGAGTTGCTTTCATGTGAATCTCCATGGTGTAAGTAAGTTTGCAACTTGGGTGCACACCCCAAAACTAAGTTCTTTCCAGTGTCTGCTGCTCGAACTTGGCCATCTTGTACAGCAGGATGTCCGGGCAGCGCATGTCAGGTAGTTTGATATTTGGATAGGGCTGGTCGATAGCGAATGGAATCAGGTCCTGACCGAACATGGGAATATCCGAGCGTGGCTCATTCTGGCTGACGAAGACTTCATGTTCACAGCGAACCAGCGTCGGTTTACTGCAGTTGAACGTGTAGGCAATACCTTGCTCGATATGAATGCTGGTGCGTGGATCACAAATGATCTGGAGAGACTTGTGCTGACCGTAAGTGGCGGAGTCATGCCTGAAATCAATCAGGTTCAAGTCGATTTGCAGTTCCTGATTATTGAGGAAGGTATAGGTTTTTTTCGTTCTGGCGTGCCAGTAGTACTGGTGAGGAGTGCCCGGAACGGACGTTGGAAGCACCAGGACGTCGGCCACGCAGGAGGCAGTATTGGGCACCAGCGTATAGGACCTGGCGCCAGTCAGGGCATAGCGGTTGCGTTTTATCCGTACTCCGCAGAACTCCTCGTCCGTCAATCGTTCAGCGACGCTGCGGGCATCGTCCGACCAGGTCTTGGGCTCGAACATCACATACTGTTCGGCGCCGCGAATGGTCACCGGGTATCGGGCCAGATAGGATTTGGGGTTCTCCAGCAAAGACTGGGAAATCTTCGAAAGAAAGCGATGGGCTTCATCGGGCAAGCGGTATCTGTTGGCCTTGATAATTGGAAACTTTGCAAGTTCCGTAGTACGAGGGACTGAAACAAGATCGTTGTCCAGATTCCATGCTGCATTGTCTTGATCCGAGTGCCAGACTGGTTCGTCCCGGGTGACAATGTACTCTAGGTTATCGAAGGTATGAGCCACGCCTCGTGGAATGACCAAGTGTCGATACAGGCTTGGCGAGAATCTGAGTTGGACAACTTGATGGATACTAGGACTGCCTTCTCGGCAATCGACAAAGAAGCCTTCTATTTTCTTGCCGTTTTCCCCCATGAATGTCAGGCGATCGTCCTGGCCGACATGTATGCCATAGGTTGAATAACTGAAGTCGGGTTCATGAGTGACGAAGTCTGATATGAGCGGACCCTTGCTGGACATTAATTTTCGACTGAACCAGCCGTTTCCAGCATAGGTATTACTGACAGAGTTCTTTTCGAATCTGAGGCCTGGAATTAAAAAGTCGGCCTGGTGAGTGTCGTTGCCAATTTCCTCGAACATAGATCCCTCTTTCGATAGAGAAAACGCATCTGCACCAGCGTCTGTCCTGACGTCTTCGGTGTTGTTTGTGTGAACGGCTGTGGCACTGAAAAGTGCTTGTCTAATGGAAAGCTGTCAATAACTTTTTTGTGGGGTTTATGAATTTGTCTGGTCGCCATCTTATGGTGCGCAACGGCACAAAAATAGTGCGAATCATAAAAATCATATGGAACATTAAGTTATAGATTTGAATGTTTCAGATCTAGCATATGTTCTTTTGTTAAGTACTTAGATCGAACCAAAATAGATCGCTCAAGAGAATGGACGGATGAAGGGAATAAACTTCTTTTTTGCAGACAGTCTCCGGTTTCAATCCCTGCGTATTCCTTCATCCGATAAAACTTCAGCCTGCGGGCTGCCCAGGTCAGTGCGCGGCGTTCTGCCGGAACTGCCGTGGGCTGACGCCGGTCAGGGCCTTGAACTGGCGGCTGAAGGCGCTGTGGTCGGTGTAGCCGCATTGCAGGGCGACGTCGGTGATCGGCAGTTCGCCGAGCAGCAGGCGCGAGGCGTGTTCCAGGCGCACTTTGTGGATCATCTGCCGCGGGGTGAGGTGGAAGATGCGTTTGCAGTAGCGCTCCAGCTGGGCGATGGACAGGTCGGCGATGTGGGTCAGGTCGTCGAGGCGGATGGCTTCGTTGTAGTGCTCGCGGATATGCCGGTCGACCGCGGCCAGGCGTTCGTAGGCCGGGTGCGCGTCGCGGGCGGCCTGCAGGTCGAGGGAGATGCCGGCCATGCCGATGATCCGCCCGTCGCGCCCATGCAGCGGCAGCTTGTGGGTCAGGCACCAGCCGGGTTCGCGGCTGCCGTACAGGTGCAGTTCCAGTTGGCCCTTGATGGTGATGCCCTGGCGCAGCACGCGCTGGTCCTGCTCGGTATAGACCGGGCCGAGCACGGCGGGAAACACCTCGGCCGAGGTCTTGCCCAGCAGCGGCGCGACGTTCTTGAAACCGCAACGCTGGGCCAGGGTCAGGTTGGCGGTGAGGTAGCGGGCCTGCAGGTCCTTGATGAAAAACACCGCGTTGGGCAGGGTGTCGAGCAGCGGGATCACCAGGGCCATGCTGCCCAGCAGGTCGTGAATATCCTCGGGCGCCTGGCTGGCGATGGCTTCGGGCAGGCGGTGCAGCTGAGCGGTGTCGATCATCAAGGGCTGCTCTTGTTAGGGGGCGGGGCGCGCCCCGCGACTTCGGGTCTACTGGCTCATCCTTGAATCCCACGGCGCCGTTGGCGGGCGGCCAGCGGCAACGGTCTGCTCGTCACTTCGCGCCGGGCGTCGACTCCATCAGCAAGGTCTCGATCCGCGCCGGCACCAGGGGCGCTCGTGGTGTCGGTACGGTCCAGCCGAACAGGGCCTGTGCCGCCGTGGCGCAAACCCGCCCCTGGCAGGCACCCATGCCGCAGCGGCTGTGCAGTTTGGCCTCGCTCCAGCCTGCTTCGCCAGCCACGGCGGCGTAGGGCACATCCTCGCAGCGGCACAGCAGCGTATCAGCTCGCGCCAGGCGCAGAAGCGCCGGTTGCAGGGCGAAGGTTTCACTCACTCGCTCGGCGAACGCCTGCCAATGGGCTCGGCGCTGGATCAGCGCGGTGGCCTCCCGGGCCTGCCCGCTGGCGGCCAGTCCGGCGATCTCGCCTTCGACCCTCGCCAGTTCGCTGCCGCCGACCCCGGTGCATTCGCCGGCCGCGTAGACCTGCGGGAGGCTGGTGCCCTGGTAAGGGTCCACCGCGATGGCATTGGCCTGTAGCTGGCAACCGAGATGGCTAGCCAGGGTGGTGTTGGGCACCAGCCCGAACCCGCAGGCGAGACGTTCGCAGGGGATTTCCCGCACCTGTTCGCCCTGCTGGATGCGCACCGCTTCCAGGCGATCGTCGCCCAGGGCTTCGAGCACATGGGCGTTGCAGCGATAGGAAGTGGTGGCCAGCCCGACGGCCTGGCCGAGCTTGGCCGGCCAGCGCCAGAGCCCGGCGGTGAATGTCGCCAGCGCGGGCAACGGGGCCTGTTCCAGGACCGCCTCGACCCGGGCACCAACTTGACGGGCGGTGGCGGCGCTGGCCAGCAGCAACGGCCCGCTGCCGGCGATAACCACCCGCTCGCCGGCCACGGCCAGGCCGTTTTTCAGTAGCGCCTGCAAGGCCCCGGCGCCTGTCACTCCGGGCAAGGTCCAGCCGGGGAAGGGCAGCAACAGTTCGCGGGCGCCGCAGCACAGAATCAGGCTCTGGTAGCGGACCAGCAGAGCCTGCTCGGCATCTTCCAGCAGCAGGACATTGGCGCCGGCGCCGGCCACCACCCGGGTGCCCGGCAGGTAGCGCAGCCGTGGATGTTGCAGCACCTGCAAGGCTTCGCGGGCGATACCGGGGAGCGTGACGCCGGGTCCGTTGCGCCAGATCTGGCCGCCGGGGCGTGGGTTGTCGTCGAGCAGGATGATGGAGAGCTCGCTGCGGCTCGCCGCCCGGGCTGCCGCGAGGCCGGCCGGGCCACTGCCGACGATAAGGATGTCGCAGCTCAGGCGCTGTTGCTTCATGGCGTGCGCTCCACGTGCATGCCTTCGCGGCACAGGGTCTGGCAGGCCAGTTGGCGCCGGCCGTCGATGGTCATGCGGCATTCCTGGCAGATGCCCATGCCGCAGAAGGGCGCCCGGGGCTGGTCGGTGCAGGAGGTTCGGGTACGTGGGTCGCCGCTGGCGGCGATGGCGGCGGCGACGCTCAGGCCATCGCCCACGGTCAGCGCCTGACGGTCCAGGTAAATGATCATGGGGCGCTTCCTGTCAGGGTGGCGGTCAGCTCGGCGAAGCGTTCGGGGCGATAGGCATGGGCATCGATATCCGGCCGTTCGCCGAGCATCAGGCTGGTCAACAGCCGGCCACTGCCGGGGGCGGTGGTGACGCCCAGGCCTTCATGGCCGACCGCCAGCCACAGGCCGGTGTGTCGTGGGTGTTCGCCAAGGATCGGCAGGCCGTCCGGGGTGGCGGCGCGAAAGCCGGTCCAGGCGCGGATGCCGTTCAATTGCGCCAGGCCCGGCAGATAGGCCACGGCCCGTTGCAGCATCGGCGTCAGCACCTCGGGCTCGATGGCCGGGTCGAGAGTGTCGAACTGGCGGGACGAGCCGATCAGCAATTGCCCGGTCGGCCGTGGCTGCACATTGAACGCCACCGAGGTGCCGTTGCTGGCGTGGGCGCTGGCGGCGTAGCCCAGCTCCACCAGTTGGTGGGACACCTGTCGGGGGTAACGATCGGTGATCAGCAAGTGGCCCTTCTTCGGTCGCAACGGCAACTCCGGCAGCAGGCTCCGCGCCGCCAGACCGTTGGCCAGCACCACGTACTCGGCGCGCAGCACACGGCCGTCATCCAGCTCCACGCGCTGGGCGGCGATGGCGCTGACCGTGGCTCGCTCGCAGCTGATCCCAGGCGTGTTGTGCAACAGCCAATGGGCCGTGGCCGGGGCGTAGAGAATGCCGTCGCCGGGAATCTTCAGGGCGCCGCCAAGACCTTTGCGCAACATGGGTTCGAGTCCGGCCAGGGTCGCGCTGTCGAGCAATTCGCCTGCCACGCCGTGTTGGGCCAGGGTCGCCTGCTTGGCCCGGGCCAGGTCCATTTCCGCCGGGTCCGCCGCCAGCCACAGGGTGCCGCAATTGCGGTAGGCGCAGGCGGCCGGCAGGTGCGCGCGCAGCTGGTTCCACAGGCCGATGGAGTAGTGACTCAGCGCCAGTTCGGCGGGGTTGTCGTCCATCGCCACCAGGTGGCCCATGCCCGCGCCGGTGGCGCCGCCGCTGGCGTTGTCGAGCACCCGCACCCGCAGGCCGCGGCGGGCCATTTCGTGGGCGCAGGCGGCCCCGACAATGCCGCCGCCAATCACCAGCACGTCGGCTTCGGCCGGCTCGCTCACGAGAGGATGCCCCAGGCGAAGGGATCGCTGTCTTCGATCAGCAAGGTGGCTTCGGCGCTGATATGGGCGGTGCCGCGAAGGGTCGGGATGACCTGCTCGCCCGCCTGCTCGTAGCGGGCGCTGAACTGGCTGCCGATTACACTGGCCTGACGCCAAATCGCCCCGGGCGCCAGCTTGCCGTCGGCGGCCAGGCAGGCCAGCTTGGCGCTGGTGCCGGTGCCGCAGGGGGAGCGGTCGTAGGCCTTGCCGGGGCACAGCACGAAGTTGCGGCTGTCGGCATGCGGGTCGTCGGCGAACAGCTCGATATGGTCGATCACGCCGCCATCGGCGCCGCTGATGCCGGCGGCCTCCAGGGCTTCGCGCACGGCCCAGGTGTAGTGGGTCAGGGCTTCGACGTTATCCAGGGCGATGCGCTGGCCATGCTCGCTGATCAGGAAGAACCAGTTGCCGCCCCAGGCGATATCGCCGCGGACGGGGCCGTGGCCGGGCAACTGCAGTTCGACGCCGCTGCGGTAACGGTAGGCCGGCACGTTGCGCACGCTGACCGAGAGGTCGTCGTGCAGAGTGGCGCTGACGGTGCCCACCGGGGTTTCGATGCGGTGTACGCCGGGGGCGATGCGCCCCAGGTGATGCAGCGAGCGCACCAGGCCGATGGTGCCGTGGCCGCACATGCCCAGGTAGCCGCTGTTGTTGAAGAAGATCACCCCGGCACAGGCATCCGCCGCCTGGGGTTCGCACAGCAGGGCCCCCACCAGCACGTCGCTGCCCCGCGGTTCCAGCACGCAGGCCGTGCGCCAGCGATCGTGACGCTCTTGCAGGACGGCCAGCCGTTCGGCCATCGAACCGCTGCCCAGGTCGGGAAAGCCGTCGACAACCAGGCGAGTCGGCTCGCCCCCCGTATGTGAATCGATGACGGTTATTTTTTTCATGGCAGCACCTGACGGAAAAGGCCTACAGATTGGCTCGGGAAAGGGCTGTATCGCTTGTGGGTTTTCTCTGCGGCGGATGACGAAATTGGCACAGTGGGGTTTCCCGCCAACCCTGTAGCCGCTGCCGCAGGCTGCGCACGGACGCGCAGCGTCCGCCAGATCGGACGACGTGGTGTGACAGAAAGACCGGGGATACAGGTTCTGCGTCTGCTGCGCAGCCGATCGCAGCCTCGTACCTCGGCAGCGGCTACAGGCGTGCGGTGCGGCTGCTGGTGCAGGGGATTTCAGGCGGGTCGAAGGAGGGTAGCGCGCAGGCGCAATGGACAGAAAAGGTCTGTGGACGATTGGGCGAATGTGCCGATTTCGTCTTGCTTGAGCGGGAAAAACCTCAAGCTCCAGGGCGGCGAAAGGCGGAATCTGTTTTTCGTTTTCAACGCCTGTCGGCCCGGCCGACTCAACCAACAAGGACAAGACCATGAGCCGTAAAGCCATCCACTGGAGCGGTGTGTTCCCTGCTGTCAGCACCCAGTTCAAAGCTGACTTTTCCCTGGACCTGGACGCCACCCACAGCGTCATGCGCAACCTGGTGGCCGACGGTGTGTCGGGCCTGGTGGTGTGCGGCACCGTGGGCGAAAACACCTCGCTGAGCACTGCGGAAAAACTCTCGGTGATCGAGGTCGCCAAGGACGCCGCCGGCGGCCGCGTACCGGTGATCGCCGGGATCGCCGAGTTCACCACCGAGTTCGCCCGCAACACCGTGCGCGAAGCGGCCAAGGTCGGGGTCGACGGGGTAATGGTGATGCCTGCCCTGGTGTATTCGGCCAAGTCCCATGAGACCGCCGCGCACTTTCGCAGCATCGCCACCGGCACCGACCTGCCGGTGATGGTCTACAACAACCCGCCGATCTACAAAAACGACGTCACCCCGGACGTGCTGATCGCCCTGCAGGACTGCGAAAACATCGTCTGCTTCAAGGACTCCTCCGGCGACACCCGGCGCTTCATCGACCTGCGCAATGCCGTGGGTGACCGCTTCGTGCTGTTCGCCGGCCTGGATGACGTGGTGGTGGAAAGCATCGCCGTCGGCGCCGAAGGCTGGGTCTCCGGCATGTCCAACGCCTTCCCGAAAGAGGGCGAGACGCTGTTCCGCCTGGCCAAGGAAAAACGCTTCGAGGAAGCCCTGGCGCTGTACCGCTGGTTCATGCCGCTGCTGCACCTGGATGCGCGTCCGGACCTGGTGCAGTGCATCAAGCTCTGCGAGGAGCTGGTCGGTCGCGGCTCCTCGATCACCCGCCCACCGCGCCTGGCCCTGCAGGGCGAGACCCTGGCCGAGGTCAAGGCGATAGTCGCCAAGGCCCTGGCCGAGCGTCCGCAATTGCCGGACGTCGGTCTGTAAGCCTGCCGACAGGCCGCTCCCGCGTGCAGGGTGGCGGGAGCGCCCTGGTCCACGAGAAGAACAATCAGGCACTCGCGCAGTGCCGTGTTTCACCACGTCGGCAACCCGTCCGCGGAAGGCCGGCGCGACATTCAATCTGCCTACTCCAATAACTCAATAAGAAGGCGCGCCTATGTCAGGCCAAGGCAAATTCAAGAAACAGCTCTCTCTGGTTGACCTCACCTTCATCGGCCTGGGGGCGATCTTCGGCTCCGGCTGGTTGTTCGCCGCCAGCCATGTCTCGGCCATCGCCGGGCCGGCGGGGATCTTCTCCTGGCTGCTCGGCGGTTTCGCCGTCCTGCTGCTGGGCATCGTCTATTGCGAACTGGGCGCGGCCTTGCCGCGAGCGGGCGGGGTGGTGCGTTATCCGGTGTTCTCCCACGGGCCGCTGCTGGGCTACCTGATGGGCTTTATCACACTGATCGCGTTTTCCAGCCTGGTGGCCATTGAAGTGGTGGCGGCGCGGCAATACGCGGCGGCCTGGTTTCCGGGGCTGACCCATGCCGGCAACAGCAATCCGACCATTCTTGGCTGGCTGGTGCAGTTCGCCCTGTTGTGCCTGTTCTTCTGGCTCAACTACTCCAGCGTCAAGACCTTCGCCAAGTCCAACAACCTCATCAGCCTGTTCAAGTTCGTCGTGCCGCTGCTGGTCATCGGCGTGCTGTTCACCTTCTTCAAACCGGACAATTTCCACGTCCAGGGCTTTGCCCCCTTCGGCCTGTCCGGCATCGAAATGGCGGTCTCCGCCGGCGGCATCATCTTCGCCTACCTGGGCCTGACGCCGATCATTTCGGTGGCCAGCGAAGTGCGCAATCCACAGCGCACCATTCCCATCGCGCTGATCCTTTCGGTGCTGCTCTCGACCCTGATCTACGGCCTGCTGCAACTGGCGTTCCTCGGCAGCATTCCCACCGACATGCTGGCCAACGGCTGGAGCAGCATCAGCAAGGAATTCTCCCTGCCGTACCGCGACATCGCCCTGACCCTGGGCGTCGGCTGGCTGGCTTATCTGGTGGTGGCGGACGCGGTGATTTCCCCCAGCGGCTGCGGCAACATCTACATGAACGCCACGCCACGGGTGGTCTACGGCTGGGCGAAGACCGGGACCTTCTTCAAGATCTTCACCCGCATCGACGAGCAGTCCGGCATTCCGCGCCCGGCGCTGTGGCTGACCTTCGGCCTGTCGGTGTTCTGGACCTTGCCGTTCCCGTCCTGGGAAGCGCTGATCAATGTGGTGTCGGCGGCCCTGGTGCTCAGTTATGCGATTGCCCCGATCAGCGTGGCGGCGCTGCGCAAGAGTGCGCCGGACCTGCCGCGGCCGTTCCGGGTCAGCGGCTTCGGCCTGCTGGGGCCGGTGTCCTTTGTCATCGCTGCGCTGATCGTCTACTGGTCCGGTTGGAGCACGGTGTCCTGGCTGCTGGGCCTGCAGATCCTGATGTTCGTCATCTACCTGGGCTGCAAGCGCCTGGTGCCCACCGACCACCTGAGCCTCAGCGAACAGGTGCGCTCGTCCCTGTGGCTGATCGCCTTTTACGCCCTGACCATGGTCATTTCCTACCTGGGCAGCTTCGGCGGTATCGGCACCCTCACTCACCCTTACGACACCCTGGCCGTCACGGTCATGGCCCTGTGCATCTACTACTGGGGCGCCAATACCGGGGTGCCGTCCAGCAAGCTGGTGCTGGAAGGGGAAGACGAATGACCGCTGTTCATACCATCTATTCGGAGAGGTAACTCATGCCTGTAACAGGACAACTGCTGATCGGCCAAGCCCGCGTGCGTGGCAGCCACGGCGAAGTGCATGCGCTGGCCGCCGCCACTGGCGAGGCCCTGGCGCCGAGTTTTGGCGGCGCCGGCCCGAATGACCTGGAGCGCGCCTGCGCCCTGGCCGAAGCGGCATTCGACCGCTATCGGGAAACCAGCCTGGAACAACGGGCGGCGTTCCTCGAGAGCATCGCCAGCAACATCCTCGCCCTCGGCGACGAGCTGATCGAGCGCTGCATGAGCGAGACCGGCCTGCCTCGTGCCCGCCTGGAAGGCGAGCGCGGGCGCACAGTCGGCCAACTGCGTTTGTTCGCGGCGGTGGTGCGCGACGGCAGTTTCCTGGAGGCGCGCATCGACCCGGCCCAGCCGGAACACCAGCCTTTGCCCAAGGTGGATCTTCGCCTGCGCCAGATCGCCATCGGGCCGGTGGTGGTGTTCGGTGCCTCGAACTTTCCCCTGGCGTTTTCCGTGGCCGGCGGCGACACCGCCTCGGCGCTGGCCGCCGGTTGCCCGGTGGTGGTCAAGGCGCATTCGGCGCACCCCGGCACTTCGGAACTGGTAGGGCAGGCGATCCAGCAGGCGGTGCACAGCCACGGGTTGCCGGAAGGGGTGTTCTCGCTGCTGTTCGATGCCGGCCGCAGCATCGGCCAGGGGCTGGTGGCGGATGGGCGGATCAAGGCCGTGGGCTTTACCGGTTCGCGTAGCGGCGGCGTGGCGTTGATGCAGATCGCCGCGGCCCGTGAGGAGCCGATCCCGGTCTATGCCGAGATGAGTTCGATCAACCCGGTGCTGTTGTTGGCCAATGCACTGGCCGAGCGGGGAGAGGAAATTGCCAAGGCCTTTGTCGGCTCCCTGACCCTGGGCGCCGGCCAGTTCTGCACCAACCCGGGGTTGATCCTCGCCGTCGACAGCCCGGCGCTGCGGGCATTCGAAGCCGCGGCGGCCGCGGCGCTCAAGGTGGCGCCGGCGCAGACCATGCTGACGCCAGGCATTCACGCCAGCTACTGCCAGGGTGTCGAGCGGCTGCTGCGGCATGCCGAGGTGGACTGCCTGGGACAGGGCGGTGACGGCGAGCGTTATCAGGCCCGGGCCGCGCTGTTCGCCACGTCGGCTGCGGCTTTTATGGCCCGCGCTGCGCTGCGCGAAGAAGTCTTTGGCCCGGCCTCGTTGATCGTGCGCTGCACTGATGCGGCCCAGATGAAAGCGCTGCTGGCGAGCCTGGAAGGTCAACTGACCATCGCCCTGCACCTGAGTGACGACGACCATCCGCAAGCCCGGGAACTGCTGCCGTTGCTGGAGCGAAAGGCCGGCCGCCTGCTGGTCAACGGTTTTGGCACTGGTGTCGAAGTCGGCCATGCCATGGTCCATGGCGGGCCGTTCCCCGCCACCTCGGATACGCGCACCACCTCGGTGGGCAGCCTGGCGATCCAGCGTTTCCTGCGTCCGGTGTCCTATCAGGACTTGCCGCAAGCACTGCTGCCGCAGGCCCTGCGCAGCGACAACCCCTGGCAGGTTCCGCTGCGCCTCAACGGTGAGCGGCCGTGTTGAGAGGGGTGTAGAGAGTGCGCCAGGTTGGCTGTTTGCTGCTCAGGCGCATTTCACTAAATAGGTTTTGTCGCCACCGCCTGATGGAGGCGGTTTTGTCTTCACGATCATGAGGCAGTGAAATGTCCGAATTCATCACCCTGTCCCTCGACCAGGTCCGCGAGCTGTCCCTCAAGGTGCTGACCCGCCACGGCCTGTCCGATGCCCATGCCCGGGCTATTGCCGAGGTTATCACCCAGGGTCAGCGCGACGAGTGCCACTCCCACGGGGTGTATCGCCTGCTGGGCTGTGTGCGTTCCGTGCGCGAGGGTAAGGTCGACCCGCTGGCCGAACCGAGCCTGCGGCCTATTTCCGCGGGCGTGCTGGAGGTGGATGCGCACTACGGCTATTCCTTGCTGGCGTTCCAGACCGGCCTGCCGTTGCTGGCGGAAAAGGCCCGCAGCCAGGGGCTTGCGGCCATGGCGATCAAGCGCTGCTTCCATTTCTCGGCGCTGTGGCCGGAGGTCGAGGCGATCGCCGCCGAAGGGCTGGTGGGCATCGCCATGAACCCCAGCCACAGCTGGGTGGCACCGGCCGGTGGCAGCAAGCCGGTGTTCGGCACCAACCCCCTGGCATTCGCCTGGCCACGCCCGTCGGGCCAGCCGTTCGTGTTCGACTTCGCCACCAGCGCCATCGCCCGCGGCGATATCGAACTGCACGCGCGCCAAGGCAAAGCCATCCCCGAACATTGGGCCATCGACGCCCAGGGCCAGCCCACCACGGACGCCAAGGCGGCCCTGCAAGGCGCCATGCAAACCTTCGGCGGGCACAAGGGGTCAGCCCTGGCGGCGATGATCGAACTGCTGGCCGGCGCGCTGATCGGCGACCTCACCAGCGCCGAGTCCATGGCCTTCGACGCCGGCGTCGGCGCCGCGCCCTGCCATGGCGAACTGATCCTGGCGTTCGATCCGAAGGTGTTTCTGGGGCAGGACTACGAGAACGGCCTGGCGCGCGCCGAAGGGCTATTCGCGGCCATCACCGCGCAAGGCGCGCGGCTGCCGTCGCAGCGGCGTTTCGAGGCCAGGGCGCGCAGCATGCAACACGGCGTGCAGATTCCACTCGCGCTGTTCAACGATATCCAGGCGCTGTTGGCGTAGTAACCACGATTTCCTGTAGGAGCGAGGCTTGCCCGCGATGGCGTCGCAGGCCTTCAGAAAGGGGTTGCTGCCTGGAACAGGGTGGTGGCCTGTGGTGGCGAGCAAGCTTCGCTCCTAAAGCTGTCTGCGTGTCAGGGGGCGGTTCTGCTACGGATATCCGGCGATGCCGACGCCGACCTGCTACTTTCTCTGCGGCATCTTTCCATCGGTGAATACGGATATCCAGTTGATGAACCACCACTTCGAAACCCCCAACCTGCTGCTGCGCCCGCGCACCTTCGAACACTTCGAGGCGTGCATCGCCATGGACCTCGATCCGCACGTCACCCGTTACCTTCCCGGCCCCTGGGACGGTGGCGAGGAGCACCGTGACTTCGTGCGTTCGCGCATCGAGCGTGATTTTGGTGAGCACTGCGGTTACTGGGCGATCTTTGCCAAGTCCGCGCCGGAGGAGTTTCTCGGCTGGGTGTCGTTCATTCCCTACGAGGCCGTCGGCCCCGAGTTGGAAATGGGCTGGCGCCTGGTGCGGCGGGCGTGGGGCAAGGGGGTTGCGTCCGAGGCGGCGGGGCGCATCGTCGAGCATGCCTTTCTCGGCGCTGGAGTCGAACGCATCGTCGCCGATGCCCATGCCTTGAACCAGGCGTCGTTGGCGGTGGCGCGCAAAGTGGGTTTTCGTTTTGTGCGCGACGGCGAGTTCGAAGGCTTGCCGAGCAAGTTCTTCGAGATGACCCGGGCGGATTTCGACGCTCGACGACCTTGATCTGCCGCCGCTGGCTGGCCGTTTGTCGCCACCCCGCTGTCGCGATCTGCCGGCCGCTACCAGGTTCAGCAAGCAGACAGTTTCGAGCTGTTAAAACACTCCGTACGCCTGGCAGGAGCCGGGTGGTTGCAGGGGGCGTTGTCAGCAGTTCAAACGTCGGCGTCAAGCGCCGGGGAGGCAGCATGTTGTTACGTTACACGGCTCTGATGGCGGTGGTCGTAGTGGCCTCCGGGTGTGTGCAGGAACGGGTGGTGCATGAGCGGCGGGTGGTCGAACGCGCGGCGCCGGTGGAGTACACCGAGGTGGTTGCGTCGCAGCCACCGCCGGTGCGGGTTATCGAAGTCGAGCCCATGCATCGCCCGGGTTATGTCTGGTCCCGGGCTTACTGGCACTGGGATGGCCGGCAATATGTGGCGGTCCATGGCCACTGGGAGCCGTTGCGCCCCGGGTACCATTATGTGCACCCGTTCTGGGAGCGTCGCGGCGATGGCTGGCACCTGCATGCGGGTGGCTGGGCCAGTTGAGCGAGAATAGCCCCAGCTATAAAAGCGAAGGTAATCCGTTGTAGGAGCGAGGCTTGCCCGCGATGGACTTGAGAGCGCCGCGTTTACCCAGTAGATGCGCGTTATCGTTAGCGACCATCGCGAGCAAGCTTCGCTCCTACCCTTTCTTTGACTGATCGACATCAAATGCTGCTGGCGTTAGGAGCGCCACCAGCCTTCGGGCAGTTCGACCTCGCGTTGCGCCTGCGCCAGGGCCGCGCGCAGCCCCGGTTTATCCAGCGGGATGCAGTAGGCCGGTTTGGCCCGTTCGAAGCGCCAGCTGTCCGCCAGGCCGCCGCCATCGACAGCGTCGAAACCCAGCTCGTCGAGCAGTTGCACAACCTGCGCCTTGGCCTGCGGATCGTCGCCGGCAATCGGCAGGGCCCGACGATCGGCAGCGCCGTCGGGGCGGGCGTCGGTCAGCAGGTCCTGGGCGAGGATGGCATTGAACACCTTCACCACCCTGGCGCCTTCGAGGTGCTCGGCGAGCAGTTGGCTGGTGGTGGTTTCGAAGCGGTCCAGGGCCTCAATATGGCCGTCGCGATCCGGGTAATAGTTGTTGGCATCCAGCACCGTCTTGCCGGCCAGCAGGGCCGCGGGGAGGCTGCGGTAGTGGGCCAGTGGAATGGCCACCAGCACCAGCTCGCCGAACTGCACGGCGTCTTCGACGCTGCCGATGCGGCTGCCGCGAATGCCGCTGGCCACGCTGCTCATGGTCTGCGGGCCGCGGGAGTTGCTGAGCAGCACCTCATGTCCCGCCGCCAGGGCCAGTTGCGCCACGGCGCGCCCGATAAAACCTGCTCCGATAATGCCGATACGCATGTCCATGCTCCGTTGAAAGGGTCGAGCGGCTATGATGATTCGCCACTCAATGGCGATAAATAAGCATCTGGTACTGGGTCTCGTTACTGGGAGTGTTGAATGATGGATCGTCTGACCAGCATGGAGGCCTTTGTCGTGGCCGCCGAAAGCGGTTCCTATGCCCGTGCGGCGACTCGCCTGGGGCTATCGCCGCAGATGGTCGCCAAGCATGTCGCGGCGCTGGAGCAGCGGCTGGGCGCGCGCCTGCTCAACCGCACCACGCGCCGGCAAAGCCTGACCGAGCTGGGCAGTGCCTACCTCGAGCGCTGCAAGCACATCCTCGGCGAGGCCCAGGCCGCCGATTCCCTGGCGCAGATCATGAACGCCACGCCCCGGGGCAAGCTGCGCATCAGCGCGCCGGTGACCTTCGGCTCCTACAGCCTCATGCCGTTCGTGACGGCGTTTCTGCGCGAGCATCCGGAGGTGGAAATCGACCTGCACCTCACCGATCGCTACATCGACCTGGTGGAGGAAGGCTACGAGGCAGCCTTTCGTATCGGGCCACTGGCCGACTCCAGCCTCACCGCCAGGCCGCTGGCGCCCTATCGGCTGATCGCCTGTGCGGCGCCTGCCTACCTCGCCGCCCGGGGCACGCCACAGGTGCCGGCGGATCTCGAACAGCATGAGTGCCTGGGGTACGTCTACTGGTCGCGGCCGGCGGACCACCAATGGCAGTTCCGCCGCGCCGGCCAGGTACATGAGGTTCAGGTGCGCAGCCGTTTGCAGGTCAACGAGAGCAGGGCCCTGCTGTCGGCGGCCGTGGATGGCTTCGGCATCGTCCTGGGGCCGGCGGATTTTCTCGAGCCGGCGCGGGCCGCGGGGGAGTTGGTGCAGTTGCTGCCCGGCTATGAGGCGCCGAGCCGCGCCATGCATCTGCTGTACCGGCCGGATCGGCGGATGACCGCCAAGCTGCGGCACTTCATCGATGCGGCTATCGCACGTTTTGGCGCCTGAGATCAGCGCCGAAAACCGTCAAAGCGCTCTAGACCGAAGGTCTTGAGAACCGCACTTTTTTGTAACCGATACCGTTCGTCCGACGGATGGGTTTGGCAAGCGCCTGCCCGTCAGTCATTCTGGAGGGCGATGTCCTAATGCCACTATCGCATTCAAGGTCGTCGCGTCCCTCCAGCCTCCCTGCGAATAGGTTGTTTATTGTGATGATCGCGTTATCCCGGCCCGAGGTTGTGTATGCCCGATAAGGCGATTGCCGAGGAGCGGCGCCTGGCCGCCCTGCATGCCCTGGAGTTGCTGGACACCGCCAGTTGCGAGAATTTCGACCGGATCTGCCGCATGGCGGCCGAGTACTTCAAGGTGCCGACCGCCTTGATCAGCCTGGTGGATCGCGATCGCCAGTGGTTCAAGTCGCGGGTGGGGTTCGATCAGCCGCAGACCCCCATCAGCCAGTCATTCTGTGTCTTCACGGTGCAAGGCCGCGAGGTGCTGGAGGTGCGCAACGCGGCGCTCGATCCGCGCTTTTGCGACAACCCGCTGGTGACCCGGGACCAGGGCATCCGCTTTTACGCCGGGGCGCCGCTGTTGACCTCCTCCGGTTATGCCATCGGCAGCCTGTGCATCATCGACAAGGTCGAGCAGCAGTTGAGCATCGTCGAACGCCAGCAGTTGCGGGACATGGCGGCGATGGTCATGGAGCAGGTCGAGCAGCGCCAGCGCCTGCGGCGTCGCGACCCGGTCAGCGGCCTGGCCAATCGCGAGCAGTTCCAGGGCGACCTGCGGGATCTGGCCGAGCATCACCTCGGCGAAAAGCGCGTGCTGGTGCTGATCGATGCCCTGGACATGAAGGTCGCCCACGAATTGACCCTGGCCCTGGGGCTGGCACCTTTCGAGACCATCATCCGTTTTCTCGCGCTGCGCCTGCAGGAGTACCTGGGGCGGCATGTGCGGGTCTATCACGTGTCGGTCAAGCGCTTCGGCTTCCTGCTGCCGGCGCCGGCCGAAGGACTCGACAAGTTGCTCGATGCCCTGGTCAGTCGCCTGCGCCGCCAGCCGCCCGGGCTGGGGTTTCCCATGATTCCCACGGTCTGCGCCGGAACCGTGGAGTTCGAGATCGATACCCAGTCGGTGGACGATGCCTTGCGCAAGGCCATGTTCGCCCTGGAGCTGGCCATGGCCAGGCGCAGCTTCTGGGCGCACTACGATGCCGGGCGCGATCATGCCCAGCGCCGCGCGTTCAACCTGGCCTCGGACCTCAACGATGCCTTGCGCAGTGGTCAGATCTACCTGATGTTCCAGCCACGCTTCGCCCTGCCCGACGGGGCCCAGGTGAGTGCCGAAGCCTTGCTGCGCTGGGAGCATCCGTGGCTGGGGCCGATCTCGCCCGCCGAGTTCATTCCGGTGATGGAGCGCAATGGCCTGATTCATC
The DNA here is from genome assembly GCF_028640915.1 of Pseudomonas sp. B3G-3. NCBI lineage: Bacteria > Pseudomonadati > Pseudomonadota > Gammaproteobacteria > Pseudomonadales > Pseudomonadaceae > Pseudomonas > Pseudomonas sp. B3G-3. Next base: position 199,791 of record NZ_JAQZAB010000118.1, read on the forward strand.
AGGTGACCCGCTGGGTCATCGACACGGTGCTGAGCAAGCTGCACACCTGGAGCCTGCCCGAGAGCAGCAAGCTGTCGATCAATCTGTCGCCCAAGGATTTCGAGGACCAGGATATCGCCGAGCTGATCCGTCGTGCCTGCGAGCTGCATCGCATCGACCCGCGGCGGCTTGAAGTGGAGATCACCGAAGGCGAGTGGCTGCGTTCCAACCCGAATGTCCTGGCGCAGCTGACCCGCATCCGTGAGTTGGGCATGGATGTGGCCATCGATGATTTCGGCACTGGCTACAGCAACTTCGCCTACCTGCATCAGATCCCGGCCAATGTGGTGAAACTCGACAAGTCGATGATCACCGACCTGGAACGCAACACCCAGCACCAGAAAATCACCCGCTCGATCATCAGCCTGGCCCGCGAGCTGGGTTATCGCACCGTGGCCGAGGGCATCGAGAGTTTCAAATGCCTGCAGATGCTGTATGCGTTCGGTTGCGATGAGGCCCAGGGCTATTTCCTCGCCCGGCCGATGCTGCAGGAGCGCTTCCTGGCCTGGAGCGGGGCGAATCGTTTTCCGTTGCAGCCCTGGGTCTAGGGCAGGGCTGCTGCTCATCGACGAGGCTGTGCCTTAGCGGGCCTGGCCGAGGGCCTTGGCCATGGCTTCGCCTACCAGGGCATGAACCTTGCGGGTCGGGTGCCATTCATCCCAATAGAAATATTCGTCTGGATGGGCGCATGCCGGCTTCACCTCGGGGTAGGTCGGCTGGCACGGCTGGTCGAGCTGGGTCAGGCCCTGTTCGGCTGGCTGGCGGCGCAGCTGGTCGCTGAAGGCGATGTGGTCGAAGTAGGTGATTTGTACATCGAGCTTTTTGCTCTCGGCCACCAGCAGCGGCGGCAGTTGCCGTTCAAGTATCTGCTGATAGCGCAGCGCCGGTTCGCGCTGCCCGCTGGCCACCACTGCCGGAGCATGGCTCAGGTCGGTGCTGCCGATTACCAGGAAATGCCTGGCCCCGGCCTTGGCCAGGCGGCTGACGGCGTTCTGGATATGGCTGATGCTGCTGGCGGCCAATTCGTCGATCGGCTCCTGGTGGCCGAAGTCGGCGTGCTCGAAAAAGTCGTTGGCGCTGATGAAAATGAAGTACAGCGCGCGTGGATCGGCCTGGCCTTTGGTGTTGGCCAGGTAGTCGTCGATTTGCCCGCTCACTCCTGTGTCACGGTACGCAGTCATCCAGGCGTAGTAATTGTTCCGGCCGCTTTTCGCGCCGCCAACGGCGTGGTCGGTGAGGGGCAGTTGCAGGCTTTTGGCAAGCACTTCGACGGCAGTCGGACCGTTGCTCCAGCGGCCTTGCCAGTACAGCTCGCCGGGCAGTTGCTGAGCGTCCTTGAGCTGCTGGGCGAGCATGTCCCGGGTCAAGCGGTCGCTGGCGCCGTTGTCGGAATAGCTGTCGCCAAAGGCGTAGAGATGATCGAACGAAGGGCCGGCCAGACAGCTGCCGGCGACCAGTGAAAGTGCGAGCAAGGGAGCGAGCAGGATCTGGCGCATGGTCGGTCTCTACGGTGAAAGGCGAGGGCCCATCGTAGAAGTTTCGAGCGCTGCCGATGCACCGGATGCGACCTGGGCGTAGCCGTACTCGTCCGCGCGTGCCTGTGGGCGACCTGTACGACTAAAGTCTCACCGCGGCGAACGGGCGAGCAAGGCCTCGACCTTTTGCCCGAACGCCAGGGCGGTTTCAAATACCGAATGGACGTGTGTATTTGCCGGGCAATGAGTGCGTCGACTCAAAGAGAGCTGTCACCACGTATACCGGTAGCCGGCGCTGACCGACCAGGGTTTATCCAGCTTCGAGCCGTTGGCGTATTCATAGTCGGCATAGACGCGGTGGCTGGCACCCAGCGCGGCAGCGATGCCCAGGCCCAACTCGGTACGGCCACCGGACAGGTCGGTGCGGGTGGCGATGCCGTTGGTGCGCACCGTACTTTTGCCGTTGAGCTCCTGGGCACGGCCTACCTTGACATAGGGTTGGATAAAATCTGCGTTGGCCAGTTCGATGCGGCGACCCAGCGCGGAGCCTGCCCGTAATTGCAGCGAATTGCCGGCTCCGGCCGAAACGTCGAGCCCGTTGCTGGCTCGATAGTTATCGCCGTTGACGTGGACGACCGCCATGCCAGCCTGCGGCTCCACGAACCAGCCCTCGCCCAATTGCAGCTGGCGCCCCGCTTCGAGGGTGGCGCCGATGGCGTTCTGGGACGTTTTGCCTTTCACCCTTTGGCCATCGGTGGCCTCCACCTTGAAGTCCTGCTGTATACGGTTGGCCTTGAGCACGCCATCGACGTACCAACCGGAATCCGCCAACCAGGTGGTATAAGCGCCCAGGTGATAGCTGTTGGCACTGCCCGAGCCATCGCCGGAGAAGTGGCGGTCGGCGGAGCTGTAGCCGGCGATGCCGCCGATGTACCAACGGCCATCCTCGACCGGCAGGGATTTGTCGGCGCCGATTTGCATCCCGCTGACGGTCTGTTCGAATGCTCGCGCTCCATGGTTATCGAGCTTCTGACGCTCGCCAAAGCTGCGTATCCAGAGCCCGTCTTGATCCTTGCCCTGACGCAGCTCGCCCATGCGCCTGGCCAGCGTGCCTGACTCCGCATGCCAGATCGCCTGCGCGGTGCTGGCGGCCGAGGTGTTGATCGCCGCGTTGGCAGCCGTCGACAAATGTTCCGGCCGCGGCTTGTCAGGGCCAGGGGGAGTGACCGGTGGCGGATCGACGGGGAGAGGCGGAACCGGTGGCGGCAGCACAGGCGGGGGCTCCACGGGAGGCGGAGTTACTGGAGGGGGGATTATCGCAGGAGGCTCGACCGGGGCGTTTCGTCCGGTATTCAACAGCCTCCAGTCCGTAGGTCGGCCGCCTGCGCTGTCATCGCGCTTGAGCTCATAACGGTAGGTCCCGACGTCCACGACCTGGCCCCTGTTGGCCAACGAGAAGGAGCCTGGACCGCCTTCGGTCTGGATAAGCTTCAGGGCGCCATTGGCCGTCGCAGGTTCGGTCCCGCTGTTGGCCACCAGTACGCGGTGATTGCCCTCGACGGTGCCTGCGACACGCAGCAGGTCACCCTGGCCGGAGCCGATGTCGGTGCGCATTTCGAACAGGCCGCCACCCTTGAGATTGCCGCTGATGTCCAGCGTCTTGAAATCGCTTCCAGGGGTGTCGAAGGAAACGCTGCCCGTCGTGTCCAGGTCCGCTACTGCCGAGTTGCCGCGCACGCGCCAGACACTGCTGTCGTCGATGCTCAGTTTGTCCACGGTCCGCCCGTTCCGATCGAGCAGTGCGCCGGTCAGCATGGAATGGTCCTGCAAGCTCAGGCTCGCCGATCCGCTATCGATCGCTACATCGCCTTCGAGGCGGCTGCGCAGTGCATTGAGCTGCACGTTACGCGCGGCGATGTTCAGCTTGGCGTTGTCGCTGCCGGTCCATTCATCCAGTTGCAGGAGGGTGCCATTGCCGCCATTTCGCGATTTGCCGATGACCATACTATCGACCAGGTTCGCTGTCAGGCCGGAACCTTCGACGGTGATGCCATGCCCATCCTCGGTTTCGATATGGCTGTTGCGGATGGTGACTTCATTGTCGACTCCAGCCTTCATCGAGTAGGCCATTAAGCCGGCAGCGCCCGTACCGCTGGTGCGCATGTCAACGCCGTCTAGCGTGACCGTTGCGCCGCTGTTGCCCATCCTCAAGCCGGTGGCGAAATCTCCCGTGGTGCGTACTGTCGTCCCCGTGGCCTGCAGGCGACCGCCATTGACCAGCATGCCGTAGGCGGTCTTCCCATGGGTGGTCACCGAACCGCCTTCGAACGCGATATCGGACACAGCGGTACGCGACACCACACCGATGGCCGCCTGACCAAAGGTCTCGATGGCAACGTTACGGAGCGTACTGGTCGCGCGGCCGCCACTGCCGGTCCAGGCTTCGGATGAGTAGAGACCGTGGCCGCTGGTCCCGTGGGTGGTGATCGAGCCGCCGTCCATGGTGAAAGTACCCGCGCGGTTGTCGACACCCACGCCATTGGCGCCGGTCATCTCGATGGTCGAGTCCTTGACGGATACGACCGCCTTGCTCGGCAGCCAGATGCCTGAAACCTGGGAGCCGTTGCTGTCGATCTGTACGCGTTCCAGGGTGGCGCGACTCTCACTTTGTGCGTTGAGGCCATAGCCCGCCTCGGAATGAATCTTCACATCGGTCAACTTGGCCGTGGATTGGGTGATGCTGGCCCCCGAAGCGCTGCCCAGGTGAACACCGGAACTATAGGCGTCGATGGTGCTTTGGGAGAGCGAAAGCGTTCCCCCGGATGTCTCGATACCCCTTCCGCGGAGCGTGCGGATATCGGTATGGGTCGCAGTGACCGAGCCACGGTTGATCATGATGCCTCTGCTGCCCCATTGCGTGGCAGTGTCGTTGGCATTCAGCCTGGCCTTGTCCAGGACGATACTCCCACCGTCCTCGGCATTGACCGCGGCGGCTTCCGCTCCCCAGGCGGTAATTTCCAAGCCTTGAGCGGTAATTGTCGAACCTGCTCCCGCACTATTCAGGCCATGGGCGCCATAGCCCCGGGCGCTGATCGTCCCCCCGGTGACTTCGGCCTGGCCGCCCTCGCGGGCGTATACGCCGTGGGATTCCTGTCCTTCGGTGGTGATCGTGTTGCCATTCAGGACGGCTTTGCTGCCGGCGTCCTGCACCACTACGCCTTGGGCATTGCGGTAGCCCTGGGTGTTGATCGTGCTATTGGACAGGTCCAGTGTCCCGCCCGATCTCAGGGTAATACCCGTGGCCCCGACTCCCGTATCGGCGATCCCGGATTCGATGCTGACGCGATCGCCCGCGAGAGCGTTGCCGGCCCCACTGATAAGGATGGCTGGAGCGACTTGCCGATTGACCACCATATCGCCGGGATCGAGCAGCATGGATTCGCCATTGGGCGAGGACAGGTCGATGCTGGGATAGGTGGCCGCTGCTGCGGTCATGGAGAGTGACGGGAACAACACCGCCAGGATGGCGAGAGAGAGGCGAGTCGGCTTCAGTGTCATGGAGTAGGGCTCCGCTGGACGCCGCTCCACACGAATTATCGAATCATCAGACTGCGATATTGATGGATTTCATTCGTACAGAATCGATGGGCGTGAAGGGTTGGCAGGAGTGTCTCGACTGCGCCGACTCCACGAGTCGTCAACGATTCGTGAGTGTGCGGCGAGTTCGAATGCGCAATTCTCCCCGCCGTTTCTGCACTGAGAACATAAGAAGGTTCTTAAAAACGGCCTTGTATGACACGGCGGCCAGAGCGTGTTTTTCCCGGCTCCCGCAGCGCTTCCAACGCAGGCAATGGCTGCCCCGCCGCGGCGTAACCCTTCAGTGGCTGCCAATACAATCGGGCAAACCATGGCTGCGACAAGGATGTTCGTTGAGATGTTTCAGTAATATCTGACGCGGCAGGCCCAACAGAACCATCACGCTGGTGTGGGCTGGAAGTCTTGGTCGATTGGGGGAGATGGGGTTTTGCGTGTCTGCCTGGTAGTAGCGGCGTTTCCAGGCTCGTCCGCCTTGGGTCGAGACGTCCCGGAATGGGGAAGTGGAGCGGGTGAAGGGAATCGAACCCTCGTTATCAGCTTGGGAATCTTGGGTGGGTAGAGTTTCATATTGTAGCAATGTGTATGCTTGGATGCCTTTAGGCCAGTAGAATCAAGGGGTTGGGATTCCTTCGTTGTTTCAGGCTGTCTCATCGTTTACCCCCTTCGTTCAGGCGAACTGTCACCAGGAACTGTCACCAAATGCTCACGGAAAAGCAGATACGAGCCCTCAAGCCCCGCGAAAAGGACTACGTCATATCGGACGGCCGCAGTGCCAGGGGGGAGGGAGTGCTGGTTATCAAGGTCCGGCCGAATGGAACAAAGGAGTTCTATTTCCAGCGGCATGTCGCAGGTAAGAAGAAGTTGACCAAGTTGGGCACGTGGCCGACGTTGAGTCTTACGGCCGCCAGGGACTGCAGTAGGGGAGAGAAGGAGGTAAGGGCTTCGGAGGGAGCGTTCCAGGACGTCCTGGACGCCTATGTCACCAAGTTGAAAGGTGAAGGTGCCGCATCGGCTTCTGATGTGGAGTGGTCATTTAGGCACTATGTATCTGAGCCCTTCCCTGATCTGGTCAAGCGACCGGCGTCGTTACTTGGCCCCGGTGATATCCGGGACATTCTCGTCCGGATGATCGAAGCCGGCATTACGACCTATTGCAATCGACTGCGCTCACAGCTTCATGCGGCGTTCCAAATGGCGCTTGAACAGGAGTTCAACCCTCGAAGCTATCAGAAGAAGGTATTGCGTTTCGGTCTGCAGTCCAACCCTGTGGCCAGCGTGCCGGTGCAGTCCGACTGGGAACAGCCAGGCGATCGAGCGCTTTCGACTGAGGAACTGGCCACGCTGTGGCAGATGCTGCCGGAGTTCTTGTCCCTAACAACCTCTGAACTGCTCAAGTTCCTGATCGCGGCCGGTGGTCAACGCCCGGAGCAGTTGTTGGCGACCGAACGTCGCAACTACCTGAAAGACCATTTGATTATGCGGAGTAACAAAGGCGTTGAGGGCGAGCGCTCGTTGCATGTGGTGCCTTACAACAAGCTGATGCGGCAGAGCCTTAAGGTCATGGACGAAATCAGCGAGAGCAGTGTCTTCCCATTCGAGGGCAAGGTAGTGGGGGCCTCACTGCATACCAACTCGTTATCCCGTGCAGTCACCAAGCTCTATGGTCGGCATGCTGATAAGTTCAATGGTCCCTTTACGCTTCGGGACTTGCGTCGTACCTGTAAAACGCTGATGGGAGTTGCAGGCCTCAGTAAAGAGTTGAAAGACCGCATCCAGGGGCATGCATTCGGTGATGTATCGTCGAAACACTATGATCGCTACGACTACTTCAAGGAAAAACAGCGCGGGCTGCAGCGCTGGGCCACATGGTTACAGGTGAATGTAGTAACCGCGAAGCTGGAATAGATGAAGCCGCGTTATGCGGCTTCAGTTGCTTCAGGTGCTTGCCATTTTGCCGGGTCTGTCTGCCAGGCGGCGATCGCAGATTCCCGCCACCCAACCCGGCCAGGGGAAATAGCTATTGGCTTGGGAAATCGCCCCAGTTTGATTACTCGCCATAGTGTGGAGTGGGACAAAGAGGTCACAGCGATGACATCCTTTTCCCGCATAAAACGATCCAACTTGCTCACGATCGGCTCCCAGCATGTGGAAGTGACGGTAGCGCTTTCTCCGACTCGATGAAACCGGTGCTTTTGCCGTCACCATCCATAACTTTCAGATACATAACCTCGACCTTTGCCGAGTCAACCAGCACTTTCCCTACCTCTGCAACTGCTTTGGCTCGTTCGATATCCATTGGCTTATCGGGATCCTGGAGCGCCTCCAGGGTTGCAAACAGATGGTTCCTGAGATCTGTCATCTTGTTATTCATGCGCGGCCTCGATCGCTCGTTTCAACCTGCTCAACTGGCGGATGGTGGTTTTCAGTTCTTCCGGGTATCGGTGGATAGTGTTCCGCCTCATCAGTTCGCCCCGGGTTATCAGTTCGAGATTGTCCACGTTGCAGTTGGTGTGGTCCCTGTTTCTGAACACAAGTAAATGGCCGGCCGGAATTGGGCCGTGAACGGCTTGCCAGTTACGTCTATGCGTCCATTCCCAGGTGTTCGGCTCTGCAACTTTGATTTTCAGATAGCCGTCTGTGGCCATGACTTCCGTACCGACGGGAACATGGTTGTGCGGTACGTGGCCACCGGAGAATTGTGTTTCTGCGGATCTGCCGCCGGCGCTGAAAGGCTTGCCCTTGTTCCAGGTGCCGTGACCCTTTTTAAAGCGTGTGGCCTCGCCCGGGTTTCCGTCGTGGCGCAAGCGGCCGGAATGCTCGCTGGCCAGGAACGCTTCGCTACGCTTCAAACCTAGCTCCTTAGCTTTTCCGTAGATCGCGGCTTTCGGGCGTCCGATCTGCACCATCAGCTCAGGCATGGGCGTGTTTGGATACAAGGATCTCAGGAGGGTTTCCTCGGCTGTTGTCCAGAAACGCCGGTTAGTGGTTGCCTTTTGCGTTGAGGCGTCTACAGCGCGCGTTCTGGCACGTTGCAATGCTTGTTCAGCAGTTGGGGACATGGGCTCAATCCTTCTTCCAAACCTGGTGATGAACTGTTGCTGGTGGTGCGGCTAGCAGCTGCGCAACGACAGCCAAATCGCTGGCACTCAGTTCGCCAAGTTGCTGTGCCATGGTCGTCAGGCTCTCCAGACGAGTACGTGCATCAGGTGTTTTGTGAACCAGGTAGCCGATCATCGCCGCCCCGATGATTGCGGTTGCCACCAGGTGCCGGGTCGGTGTGTTAGCCTTCACTTCGCTGCTGCTTTGGTGCTGTGCTTGCATTGTGTTGCCCTCAGTGGTGGTGGATGTCGGGGAGGGCCAACTCCTCGACATCACTTCTTTTCCTGTCAGTCCTGGCGGGCCAGGTGGATAACCAGGTCGGCGAAATCAGGATCGCCCTCAGTGCACGATTGCCACTCCAACACGCTAAAAATCTGCTGAGTACTACACCCATCTACCAGGATCTCTCGCTGGCCAGCTGCAGCTCGAACCTCCAGGATCTGCCGCAACCCTTCTTCGGCATAAGCACCCGCCTGAATGATCGGGTGGCTTTCGCCCATCCACTCCAGACGGCTCTGGACTTCCTGCAGCTTGCTTGTTTTGCCGTCGCCGGCATTGCCTAGAAAAACTTGAATTTGCATCGGTGTAGCCTCCTTTTACGCTTTGAAAGTCCAGCACTTGACCGTTGTTGGGCGGCCTGGCGCCATTGGTGTTCTGTTGTTCATCGCCACGCGGACGGCGCTGTGTACGGCTTTGTTCGCATCCAGAAACTTGTGCGATCGGGATTCTTTGAGCAGGTCGCGGAGGGTGGCCACGTCGGCCAGTTTCTGTTTGTGTTCCGCAGCTCGTTCGCTGAATTCGTTGAGGTTGATTGCGATAACGCTTGGATCGCTGCTGTGGTCGACCAGCGGGTCTTCGCTGAGTGATTCGAGGTAGTCGTAGACCTCCCAAAATTCAGCGACAGCCGGATGGTCGGAGCTGATCGACGCCTGGCGCTCGATCGCCATACGGACGATCTGGCGTTGGGTAGCTGTTACCTGGTAATCACTCAAGTTCAGGACCAAGCGCAGCGCATCGAGCAGGGCGAGCAATTGAGCGTGGTTCTTGCTGATACGCTCGACGCGGATGTAGCCGCGCAAGTCATAGCCGCAGGTGCTGCAGTTGCCCTGTTCATTGGGGTACTCGGCACTGCATGCAAAGCAATGGGTATGCAGGCGGCGTAGCTTGGCCTCGTGCTCCGGCATGCGCTGGGCGAAAAGCTCAAGGACGGCAGACTCTTTGCCGACGGCTCGAATCAGGAAGTGGCTGAGGATGCCGCCATCCAGGGCGTTCAGCTTGTCTGCTGCTGCACGGCTTTCTGGGGTGACTGTCGGCCGGATGAAGTGCAGTTTCACGATTCGAGTCATGATCGCTTCATGGGCGACTACAGCAGCGTTTTGGCTGATGGCGATCGTTCCGCGAAACGGTGGTTCGTAGGTTTCATTTCCCGCAGTCTTGACCCCTTTGGTGGCCAAGGTGCCGCCGCCGTAGAAGTCTTTCAGCTCGTCCCATTCAAAGGTCTTGGCGTGAGATCGATCATCGCTGTGGCGGTCGGCCTCAAGAAACACGACCGGCATCCCGGACACTTGGCCCATCAACCGTGAACGGCCTGCTTTCGTAGACTTCATCGGATCGAAGCCTTCGTAACCCTCTCGACCGAGCAGCTTCCATAGCAGATTGAGCAGGGTCGTTTTGCCGGCGCCGGCCTCGCCGGTGGCCTCCAAGAATGGGAACGATTGGTAGCGTGCCCGGATCTGCTCGCAGAACAGTGAGCCGAAGAAGAACACCAGGGCGACCAGGCCCTGGGCACCGAAGCATGTCCATAGCAACTGCAGCCACTGTTCGTTGAACTCTTTCCCATCACGTTGAAGCTTGACTGGCACGCCTTTCTGCAGCGTTTTCAGCCGCAGCTTGCCGAACTCGAAATAGTCCTCACTGTTGACCTTAAAGGTCACTCCGTCCTTGATCGCGATATCGCCGAACACGTAGCAGCCGTATTCCTTGCTGTAGCCCACGTAGTCGATCGTTGAAACGGTTTTGATACCGAACAGTTGATCCTTCATCAGCTTGTCCAGCTGCTGCCCGCTACCTGTGTACATGGCACCAGCGGCCATTCCGAGCAGACGTTTCTTGAATTCGCTTGCGGCGGACAGCTGGCCACTGGTGAAGGTGTTCTTCACACTTTCGGAGTCGTGAGGGAAGTCAACACGCACGTAGTACCAGGACTCATCTGTGACCTCGTTACGTTGGAAGTACAAAGCCTGCGGGTAGCAGTTGGCGATCTCGACCACACTGCCGGACTGCTGCAGCGCCTTCTCGCGTTGCTGCGATTGATTGAGCAACTGGTCGTCGTGGCTTTCGCTGTCCTCGATGTCTTGCATGGCCCGGTTGAACTTCTCCATGTCCAACTTGAACCAGTACAGACGGTTACCGAAGCCGAGGTGAAACTCCCCGCGCTTGTTCCAGTCGTACATCAGCAATGCCTTCTCGGCGGCGCTCTCGGCCAACAGCAGGGCCCCTTGGTGGCGTGCTTGCTTGAGGTCGGCCGCGATCTGGTCAGCTCGTTCGCTGTCGTCCTCGATGAACCCCCAGCGCTGATGCAGGTCGTTCCAGTCGGTCTTGCGGCCGTCGCGAAGTGGGATCTGTGCAGCCTCACAGACGAACCCAAGTGCCCGAGCCTGCTTTGCCCAGCGTTTGGTGTAGGTGTGGGCTCCTGGTTCGTTGTCGAGCGCCCAAACCAGCTTGGGCAGCTTCCCGCCGCGGTTACGAGCAAGCGCCTGCAGTGATTCCTCGGGGAACGCATTCGAGGACATGGCCGAGACTGCCGCTATGTCGTTGTGCACCAGGGCGATGGCGTCGAAAATTCCTTCAACAATCCAGATTTCCTTCGCTTCCAGGAGATCCACGCACGGCGGGCACCACCAAACTCCGCGATAGCTGTCCTTCGACTTGAACCGCGCTTTCATTTTCCCAAAGCGGTACGGTCGGTCGATCAGGCGCTCCCACCAGCCACCCTTCTCCAGGGCGAAGCGGACAGTTGCACTACCAGCGTTATGGTCGGGGGAGTAGAAGCTTTCCTGGGTGAACCAGCCTTGGATAAGCTCGATGCGAAAGCCCCGGGCGAACTCCAGATAGGCGCGGGCGGTCGCATTGGGGTCTTGATCGGTCGCTGGCGCACGCTTGCTCCAGTTTTCAAACAGGTCTTCGTACAGCTCTTTCACATGCAGGGTGTGAGCGCATTTTTCAGGTCTGCCGCAGATCACCAACCAAGGAGCATCAAAACGGGTGTACAGCGTTTTCTGACGGCATTTCGGGCAGGTGCCGCCGCGCATGTAGTTAGTTTTTGTCCGGTGCTTGAGCCCGTAATCGGTTTGCAGGCGTTTGATCACGTCACTGCGCAATTTTTCTTTCATTGGTTATTTCACTGCTTTGAGGCTGAGGGATAGGGCGCCCATGAGGCGTTTCTGTGCTGCCATTACGGGGCAGCTGGCCAAAATCGAACCGTGCCGCATCCCATCCGGAATCAGCCGGTACTGATCGTCGTACCAGAGTTCATTGAGGCTGATTCGGTACTGCTCGCGCAGGTTGGCCAAGAGCGCTTGAGCCTGACCAGGGGTCAGTTCAGCTTCGATCTTCATGGCGTTTTCCATCGTCAAACCTCGATTTGGGCGCAGCTCGCCCAAACCCACGGATAGAGCGGGGGAGGGCGGGTTGATTGGGGTTACAGCGAAATTACGCGGGGCGGGTGGTGATACAGCACAGGCCCATGTCGCTCATGGCCAAATGCACAGCTTTTTCGGCGGATGGGCCGGAGATCTCATAGTCGTTCTGCAGGTGGGTAACTGTCCGGCTGAACAGTTTGTCGTCACCTGTCAGATGCTCGGCCTGGTGGCGCTCCAGGTAGTGCAGAGCAGAGCGTTTCAGCACGTCCTGGAAGGCGATTACAGAGTTCTCGGTATTCATGCGACCACCTGTGCGGTCTTCCGCTTGCTGTACAGCGCGATTGCGGACAGAACCTCTGCATGGCGGGACGCCAGATGACGGTTGTGCTTAAGAAGGATTTCGTCTGCCTCGGCCTGGTCGATCGAACCGTCATCGAGGGCGCGAGCAATCGCCTGATCCACGGCGCCGCGGTGCGTGGAAACGCGCACCGACATGGCGTACAGCTCGACGTTGTCTAACTGTTCGGCCGGCGCCATGCGGGCGAACATACCGCCGTAGAGACGGGCGACATACTCGGGAAAGTAGGTGGTTCCGGCTTGCTGCTCCAACTGGTGCAGTTGCACGTCCGAAAGCGGACGGCGTTCGCTATTCTCATAGGCGTGGTTATCAAGCTGCTTGAGCGTCAGCCCAAGGACTGCAGCAGCAGCGATACGCCCCCCGGGAAAGCCGTTGATTACTGCTCTGGTCATGTCGCGACGCGTATTGAGGATTTTGGTTTTCATGTTCTCGTGGTCCTTCCTAGTCCTATGGCCTTACTTTTAGATCTCGCCGTCCTTGATGCCCAACAGCACTGCAGCGCGGTGTGCCTCCCCCCGGCGGCCTTTTCGACGACCGTTGAGAAGGTCACTGACCAAATTTTTGTTCAAATCATGAATCCGACTGAATTCCGCAATGCTCATCCCTTTTCGATCAAGCGCTGCGCGGGCTTGCTCCGGCGTAACTGGCGCGGGCATAGTGTGTTTCCTCCTGTTTGTGCGCGTTGTTTTGAGTTCATTGGAGGTGATTATGCACACGAAATTAATCATGTAAAGGGTGAATGCTTGAAAAATTGTGCGCCAGAATCAGCGTCTGACGGAACGGTCGGGGATCGGCTGCGCGAGGAAAGGGTCCGGTTGAACCTCAAACAAGAGGATCTGGCCCAAGCGGGCGGAGTGAACCGGAATACGCAGGGAAGCTATGAACGTGGGGCCAGAAACCCTGATTCTGCCTATCTCGTCGCCATCTCGGGCTTGGGGGTGGACGTGATGTTCGTCCTTACGGGGGCGCGATCCGTTGCTGGAAGCCTGAGTGCCGAAGAGGCCCAAATTATCGTGCATTACCGGCATATCCCTGAGCAGGATCAGCGAGCGCTGCGGCGCTTCCTGAAAGCCATGTTCGATGACGCAGGCAAGTAGTTTGCGGTCCATTCGTCGGTTCCCCGTGTAAAGCAGTTCTCCCGCCCCGATAACGCCGATTCCACATTGCATATCAAGGAGTTAGCGCATGTTGGATTTGGCAGTAGCTGGGCAGGAAAGCGTCGACCAAGTTGATTTTCAATGGTTCGGTTTGAGTGAGTATGAGCGCCGGTTGATTCGGCGCTTTCGTCAGATGACGGATCATGATCGTCACCAGGTGCGACGGTTGATTGAACAGTTGGCCAAGCACCCGGATGACTTAGATTCCTGAGTCAACCAAACAAATCGCCGACCTATGTCGGCGATTCTCATCAGGCTACGGCCTGCCCCTTCATCATCTCGAATAGTGCTTTCTGCTGGTCTGCCGGCAAGCTCCTGAAGCGATCGACCAGGAGTGTGTCCAGATGCTGCGCCGAGGGGCGCAATGTATGTGAAAACGCCAGAGTGGATACCCAGGTGTGGCCGCACTTTGCTGAGTCCAGGCACTGGCAATACAGCTTCACGTAGGTTCGAGTCACTTCCTCTCGCGAGCTGATGCGCCCTTTGTGGCCGCAGGTAGTGCAATAAATCCGCATGTGTCCCTCCCCAGGGTTTTTACGAGCCATCATTATGGCGTCATGTTCGCTGGTGTTCACCGCAAATAGCCTGTTAATTGGCGGTCGTTCCTGTTTCTTTCGGTTCCTTCCAGTTGATTTTCCTGTCTGACCGTAAGGTTGCGTTGACTTGATCGAACAGCTGACAGATCGGCCGGATTTCGTTGCTGGTGTACACCCGATCGATCTTCTCGATGTCGCCGAAACCGCCGGTGTTTTCCGGAATGATGCCGGCCAACGCAGGGTTCATTCGCCAGGCGGCGATGACATCGTTGCGGGTGATGTTCTTCACCTTCTCCAACTCGTCCTTCGCCTGGAAGTCCCCCACGGGGATGATCTGGATTGCGTTCTCCTTGCCGTTGGGGATGTTGACGAACATCGAGCGGAAGTTACCCACGCCCTTGCTTGCGCTGATCTGTGCGCGCAGGTTTTCTTCGTCTTCCTCGGTCAGGTCCGGGTCGTTGGTGTAGAAGATGTAACCGGCGTGCGCGCCGTTGCTGTAGTAGCGCCGGCGAAACAGGGTCGCGGCTTCGTTGAGCAGCAGGGCCTGCATACCGCCTAGGTAGTCGGGCACACCGTAGATGTTCTGCTCCACGTCGTAGTCCAGGACGTGCTCGATTTCGTCCTGGTCGAAGTCCTGGTACTTGTTGTCGGGCAGCAGCATCCTGAAACCGCCGTCCACCTTTACCCGCATGTTGATCGCCGACAGGTGCTGCAGCTCCAGGACCTGGCCAAAGGCATTGGGGACACGGTAGAAGTAGGCTTCGCCAAACACCATGTAATCCAGACCGGCCCGGCCCATCGTCTGCGTGCTGCAGCCGGCCGAGGGTATGAATTCACGCAACAGCAGGTTGCGCTTGAACTTCGGAATAGCGCCGTGGTGCGCGTTGGCGCGCAGCAGCTTGGCCAGGCCCGGCCGCGACACCGGCGGCTTGTAGATCTCGCCGTCGTCGCTGGGAAACACTCCGAGATATTCGCCGATGTTGCCGCTCAGCACCTGCTCTGGTTCCCCGAAGGTGAATGCCCGCATGGGCTGTTGCTGTCGCGCCTGCTGGGTTACCTGGTGCTTTCTGTGTCGTCGCTTGGACATTGCTTCCGCTCGTGACGTAGCGGCTACGGCGCCGCTTGTTGGTGTTTAGGGGTTCGTGTGCCAGGGCGTGCATCACCGCCCAGGCGATATCTGCGTGGCCCGTGGCGTCGGTGCGCGATGCGCTGTAGGTGACCTGGCCGCTGCCGGTCGTGCCGCGCTTGATCGTGAGGAAAGCCTGGGCGATATCGGTCCAGCCGGCATCCCACTCGATGCGGCTGCCTTGGATGGTGTCCTGGGCCTTGAGCACCAGCGTGTTCTTGGTTTCCAGGCTGTAATGGATCGAGGTCGCACGCGGGTAGAAGTCGCGCACCAGGTCGAAAACCCCGTAGCCGATGCCCGTGGTGTCGATGCCGATGTGCTGCACGTTGAAACGCTCTGTGAGCTTCTTGACCTGCTCGGCCTGGTACTTGAACGACTGCCCGCGCCAACTGTGCTTTTCCAAGATCCGGAACTTCGCTCCGGGTTCGAGCGGCGGCGCGATGACCACACAGGTGGCGTCGTCGCGGGTGCGGCTCGGGTCGTACCCCAGCCATACCGGGCTGTTGCCGAAAGGTCGATCCAGCTCGGGCTTGTAGTCCTCCCACAGCGTCAAGTCGGAATAGCAGCGCTCCAGGTCTTTCAACCCGAACGCGCTCTGTGAGCTGTCGATGAACTTGCAGTAGAACAGCTGCTGGAATTTGTCCTCGTCGTACTCCAGCTGCAGCTGTTCCAGGTCGAACAGATCGCAGCCGCCGGCGATCGCGTCGTCCAGGGTGATGGTCTTGCGCCATTGGCCATCCGGGCACAGCGTACCCTGCGTGTAGGCCGCTTCGCTCGGCCAGGTGCCGCCAGCTTTCTTGCCGCGCTTGCTGTTGCGGAACTCTTCTCCGGACCAGAACGGGTACGCCTGGTGCGACACCGCGCTGGGCGTCGAGAAATAGGTTTTGCGCCATTTCTTGTGTGTGCCCATGGCGCTGGCCACGGTGCTCAGTTTGTCGAAGTCGCGGATCCAGAAATATTCATCGACGTAGACGTGGCCATGGTAGCCCTGGGCGGTGCTGCTGTTGGTGCTGAGAAAGCGCAGCTCCGCGCCGTTGCTCAGCACGATGGGGTTGCCGGTCAGCTCGATGCCGAACCACTGCTGGGCGAACTGGATGATGTAGCTACGGAAGATCTCCGACTGCGATCGACTGGCCGACAGGAACACCTGGTTGTCACCGCTCAACACGGCGTCCATGAACGCCTCGCCGGCGAAATAGTAAGTCAGGCCGACCTGGCGGCTTTTCAGGATGTTGCGAACCCGGCGCGTCAGCGGGTTTTGCTTGGCCTCGAACAGCTCCTGCTGGTAGCGGTACATCTTGGAGATGAACTTATCCAGGAAGTCCACTTCGGTCAGGCCGCTGATATCGTTCTTGACCTTCTTCTCGCGCTTCTTGCCGCCACCCTCGCCACGGCCGGAGCGTTCGCCCCGCGAGCCTTGGCGGCGTTCCTGGGGGGCGGCCGAGGATTCGCCGATCGGCGCCGGCGATGGCTTGGCCGCCTGTTTCAGCAACCGTTCACGAACTGTGGTCAGCCGGTCCAGCTCGTTGAGCTCGTCCTTGGTCAGGCTGGTGGCTTTGTCCAGGAGTAGGGTGATACGCCGCCCTACGGCGGTCAGCGGTTCTTCATCCGACAGCATGTCTTCCCAGCCGCCTTGCCGGATCCAGTAGTAGACGATCCGGATGTTCGGCAGGTTGAGCTGCGCCTGAATTTCCTTGGCCTTACAGCGGCGCAGAAACAGGCGTTTGGCGGCTTCTTTAACTTCGGTCGAGTAGTACATGGGCCGCAGTCTATGCGGCGAAAACGCGGGAAACGCGGAGTTAAATTCCGCGATCCACCTATATCTAGAATCTAGGAGGAACGCGCAAGGGAACCGTTTGTTTGAGGCCAAACGGCTCCCTATCGTGGCGGCTCATTCAACCGATTGAGCGCAGTTACCACCTATGCCACGTTCCCTTGTCTCCTATTGGAAGCGCGTAGCCACCAGCGGCCCGACCGTCGATGGCCGCGAGATCCTGCCCCAGGAACTGCGCGACTGTGCCGAAACCTACGACCCCGCGCTGTACACCGCCGTTATCTGGTGTGAGCACGAACGCTGGTTCGGTTCTTTCGGGACTGTGTATGCCCTTCGCCTGATCGAGGGCGCCGAAGATCTGGAGCCAGGCCAAGTCGCCCTGGAAGCGCAGTTGAAGCCGAACGACAAGCTGCTGCGCCTGAACGATGCCGGGGAAAAACTCTTCTCCAGTGTCGAGATCCTTCCGAACTTCCGCGGCCGTGGCAAAGCGTACATGACCGGCATGGCGGTAACCGACGAGCCCGCCAGCACGGGCACCCAGGAACTCTACTTTTCCAACAAAACCAACCGCGCTGCTTACTACGCCGCCTCGGTTGAGCTGGGTTCTTTCCATGACAACGAACCCAAGGGCGAGCTGGGCAAGCTCACCGCTTTGCTCACCGGCTTTTTCAAGCGATTCAGCGTTGAAGCCCCCGCCACCGACACCCCCACCACCCCAACCGAGAGCAAACCCCCAATGGATGAAGCTACCGCAACGGCTTTAAAAGCCCTGCTGGCCCAGCTGCTGGTCGTGGCTGCCGGCATTCAGGCCGTGATCGAGCCCGCCGCCGAAGATGCACCTGAACCCGACCAGGCCCCGATCGATGACGTGAGCGCCGCAGTGGACGAGATCGTCACCACGGCCGAAGAAGAGCGCGAATATCGCCGCAAGGGCGGTTCTAACGCTGCTGTGCTGGCTGCGCTGGCTGGCCTGCAAAAGGAGTTCTCTGTGCTGAAGAACACCTCCACCGGCCGCCAGTTGCCGCGCAATGCCGGTCCTGTAACCACCACGAAAGCGCGGGTGCTCTGACATGGCCCGTTCTCTCAGCGCCTACGGCGCGAAGATGTATGCAGAAATGCAGCTCGCGATCGCCGAAACCTACGGCGTCCAGCTGTCCACCAAGATGTTCAACGTTGAGCCGTCGATCGCTCAGGAACTGAACGACGCCATCACCGCAAAATCGGACTTCCTTTCCCGTATCAACGTCATTCCGGTGACTGAGATCAAGGGCGAGAAGGTGTTCATTGGGGTTTCTGGTCCGGTCACCGGCCGCACCAACACCAAGACCACCGACCGCGAAGCCAAGGACGCTTCGGCGCTGGACCACACGACCTACGAACTGTCCTCGACCGAGTCCGACGTGGGTCTGCCATACGCGAAAATCGACGCCTGGGCCAAATTCCCAGACTTCCACCAGCGTTATTCCGCCGCAGTGCAAAAGCAGATCGCACTCGACCGGATCATGGTCGGTTTCCACGGTACGCACACCGCCGAGCAGACCGATATCGGCAAGTATCCGATGCTTCAGGACGTGAACAAGGGCTGGCTGCAGCAGTTGCGCGAACAGGCGCCGCAACAGGTGCTCAAGGAAGGCGTGAAGGACTCCGGCAAGGTCAAATTGGGCGCCGGCGGCGACTACGCCAACCTCGATGCCCTGGTGCACGACACCAAGCAGATGGTGGATGAACGTCTGCGTGACGGCGGCGACCTGGTGGCGATCATTGGTAGCGACCTGCTCGCGGCCGACAAGGCCAAGCTGTACGCCAAGCAGGGCGATACACCGACTGAGAAAGAACGCATTGAAGAAGCCCAGGTTATCGAAACCTATGGCGGCCTGCCGAGCTTCAGCGTGCCGTTCTTCCCGGTCAATGCAGTGCTGGTCACCAGTTGGGACAACCTCTCGATCTACTTCCAGGACTCCAGCTGGCGCAAGAAGACGGTAGACAACGAAAAGCGCAACCGCGTCGAGGACTACAACAGCCGGAACGAGGGCTATGTGATCGAGCAGCTGGAAAAAATCGCGCTGACCGAGAACGTGGAGCTGCTGAAATGAGCCTGGCCCTGGCGCACAAGCGCCGCATCCTGGCCCTGGGTAGCGCTGCATTAGCCGCTGCTGCAGCTGCACCGGTGATGTACTCGCCGGCAGAATCCCTAAGCAGCCCCGCGAATGCCCGTAAGTATTTGCTGCTGCAGGAGGCCGCCCTGGACCAGGACCTGGATCGCCTGAGCGCGCTCAATAACCTGGCCAGCAAACAGGCACTCAAGCGCGACGAGCTGCTGCCCAAGTACCAGGACTTTATCCAGCGCTACATGGAGTCGGGGCTGAACATGCCGAACCGCGTGCTGGTGCAGGTAATAGTCTGGCTGTTCGACACCGAGCGATTCGAGGACGGCCTGGAGCTGGCCGACTTCGCCATTGCCCAGGGCCAGGAGATGCCGGAGCGTTTCAAGCGGCGCGATATCCAGACCTTTGTCGCTGACGCGGTGATCGAGTGGGCCAACGCCGAGCAGGATGTTCAGCGCAGTCCCGAGCCCTATGTTTCCAACCTGCTGCCCCGAGTGGATGGCGAATGGCAGTTGCCCGAGCAGATCCCGGCCAAGTACCACAAGTTGCTGGGCATCCGGGCCATGGACCAGCAGAAGTGGGAGGCAGCTATTACCCACTTTGAACGGGCCACCGAGCTTTATTCCGCCATTGGCGTGAAAACAAAGCTGGACGCCTGCCGCAAAGAACTGACCAAACAACGGGCCACACCGGCCACCGAATAACCTGACTACCCCCCCCAGCGGGAACCCGTGAAACGAGTCAGCCATTTTATGGCCCGCCCCGTTGAAACGGTGTTTCCCGCCCTATTCGAGCGGCCAGCAATGAGCTTTTCCGGGAAACCCACCACCCTTGTGGATAAGACAATCGAGAACGACGGCTTCTGGCCGAACCTCTCCGTGTCCGAGTTCCAGAAGGGCTACCGCCTACCGGCGGAGTTCCTGGGCGAACTGCTGACCGACGCCCTGACCATCGCTATGTTCGAGGTCAATACGGACCTGGCCAAGCTGAAAGCGCGCTGGCAGGCCGTGGGCATTGCCAACGTCGCAACCGCCGACCCGATGCTGCTGCCCGAGCGTGCGCTGCAGGCCGGGCTGTACAAGCGTGCGGCGTACTGCCGCGCCAAGGCCAGCGCCCTGCAGCAGTTCGCCACCGTCACCCGCCGCGAAAGCGCAGAGAACACCGGTAAGGAAGCCCCTGAACGCGAATCCACTTTCTTGGCTTTCAGTCAGCAGGCCGTCCGCGCCCTGCAGGGCCGTAGCCGTATCACGGCTGCGTTGCTATGACCAAGCTGCAGGCATTGACCGCTTACCTGCTGGAACACCGCCTGGTCGAGCCCGAACAGCTCGACAGTTGGACGGAGCAGGTAACGCTGGAACTGGTCTGGAAACCCGACCTGGACGGCATGCACCTGGGCGACATGCGCTACCGCGCCGCGCTCGTCCTGGAGCGCTTCGCCGACCACCCGGCGCGGCTGATGGCCCTCATTGGCAGTTGGCTGGAAACCCACGATCCGAAGCGCGATCGGCATGCACTGCCGGCGCCGCTGTTCGCCGTCGAGCCCCAGGACAATGACCTTTTCGACGTGGACATAACCCTGGAGTTCGTCGAGCCGCAGTACCTGGCCGAGGATCCTGCAGGCGAGATCAAGGCCTTCGGAAAGTCCTGGGCTTTCGTCCCGTTTGATCTGTGGATTGCCGAACATGGCGAGGTGGCCACCGATGGCCGCAAGTAGCGCTCTCAACCTCGACGCCCGCGGCCTTCTGAGCGTGCGCGATCAGCTGGACCTGCTGAGCCTGCCGCCGAAGCTGCGCCGCCGGCTGCTGAACAACGTCAGCAAGCGCGCGCGCTCGATGGGCAGAAAGCGCGTGCGTGACCAGGTGAACCTGGACGGCACGCCGTTCGCCCCTCGCAAGGGCAGCAGCAAGGGCAAGAAGAAAATGGAGGCCGGCCTGGCGAAGCTGATGCAGGTCACCAGTCTGACGCCCGACCAGGCCGAACTCGGCTGGCGTAACGCCCTGACCCGCTGGGTCGCGACGCAACAGCACAACGGCGTCAGCGAGCGCCGCACAGCGGCGCAGATGCGCCGCTGGAACAAGACTCCCCCCGGGCTTGCCGCGACCGAAAAGCAGGCCAAACGCCTGCGCCGGCTGGGCTTCCGGGTGCGCCAGGCGGGCAAAAAGACACTGACCCGGCCGTCTGTGGCGTGGATTCAAGAGCATGTGAACTACGCGAAAGCCGGCCTGCTGATCCGCATCCTGGACAACGAGCGCAGCGAATCAACAGGCGCTCAGAGCTGGGAAATTACTTTGCCGAAACGCCAGTTCCTGGGCGTCAGCGACCTGGAAGCCAGCCAGCTGTTGCACCAGGTACTGCAGCAAATCCTTCACTCACCCCGTTAACGAGGCATACATGGCACTCGGTCAAGTCACCGTCGACAATCTCAATCTGGGCCAGGGTGCCGTGAAAGAGATTGAGCGCTATTTCCTTTTCATTGGCCCGGCCAGTAAGAACGTCGGTCAGTTCATCCCGCTGAATACCGACAGCGACCTGGACGTCGCCCTGGGCATTCCGGTCAGCGACCTGAAAACCCAAATCACCGCCGCCCGCCTCAACGGCGGCCAGCGCTGGGCGTGTATCGCCGCGCCGATCGGCAGCGAGGGCGATTGGTCCTCCGCATTGGAACAGGCCCAGCAGCAGGGGTATTCAGTCGAGGCCGTAGTAATCACCAAGCCGGTGACCGCCGCCGCCGAACTGTCGGCCATGCATGACGCCGCCATTGCCCTGAACAACACCTACGGCCGCCGTGTGTTCGTCATGGCGTCCACTGCCGGCATCACCGTTGAACAGACCTGGGCGCAATACGTGACCGCACAAAAGGCCCTGGTGGCCAACCTGTTAGCGCCGCGTGTTCTGGTTGTGCCGCAACTGCATGGCAATGACCTGGGCGTTCTCGCCGGGCGCCTGGCCAATGCGACGGTCAGCATTGCTGACAGCCCGATGCGCGTGGCCACCGGCGCGGTGCTGGGCCTGGGTCCGGTGCCGGTCGATATCGAGAAAGTGCCTCTGCCGTCGGCGGTGCGCAGCGAACTGGACCGGGCCCGATACTCGGTGTCGCAGACCTATCCCGACTATGAGGGCGTGTATTGGGGCGACGGCAACATGCTGGACAGCGATGCCAGCGACTACCAGGTCGTGGAGTACCTGCGCATCACTGACAAGACCGCTCGCCTGATCCGCCCGCTGCTGATCCGTCGCGTAGCCGATCGCCGCTTGAACAACACCCCCAACAGCATCGCGGTCAACACCAACCAGCTGATGGCGCCGATGCGCGCCATGGCCAAGTCCACCACCTTTGCTGGCCAGGTGTTCCCCGGTGATATCGAGCCACCGAAGGACGGCGACCTGGTGCTGAACTGGCTGAGCAAAACCAAGGTCGTGGCCTTCTTCAAGATCCGCCCCCTCAACTGCCCGAAAGACCTGCAGGCGAACATCGCCCTGGACCTTTCCACCGACAAAACGGAGTAACGCCCCATGGCAAAGATTGGCGGCAAAAACTTTGACGTGAGCCTGGGCGACCTCTCGCTGCACGTCGAGAACTGCACCCTGGACATCACCGATAACTCGGCAGTGGCCCAAACCCGGGGCGTGCCCGATGGCTACGTTGACGGGGACGTGGCAGCGTCCGGCGAACTGGAGCTGGATACCACCAACTTTAATGTGCTGATCGACGCGGCGCGCTCGGCGGGCAGCTTCCGCGAGCTGAAACCCTTTGACGCGGTGTTTTTCGCCAAGGCCGGCGAGGACGAGGAGCTGCGCGTGGAGGCCTTCGGCTGCAAGGTGAAGGTGTCCAGCCTGCTGTCGATCGATCCGAAGGGCGGCGAGAAGAGCAAACACAAGGTGCCGTTTGACGTCACCAGTCCGGACTTTATCCATATCAACGGCGTTCCGTACCTCGCCGCGGCCGAGATCGAGGGGCTGCGCTGATGGTCTGCCCGTTCGACCGCGCCCAGGCCCTGGAGCAACGCCAGCGTGACCAGGCGATCGCCGCCCAGCTCGCCCGGGCGCGCTCGACGGGCCCCAGTCTGACCCACTGCGAGGACTGCGGCCGCGAGATCCCCCCAGCGCGCCGCGCCCTGGGCGGAATGACCCGGTGCGTGCCCTGCCAGACCACTTTCGAGAAAGGTATTCGCCGATGAACAGAGGCGTCTTGCCATCGCAAGCACCTGCATCGCCACCGCTTCCACCTGCGTTCGGCGCAGATCCTGCGCGCCTGGGGCACCTGGAGCAGAAAATGGCCGTGTTCGAGCACCGGCTGAGCGAGATCGAGGACCGTCATGAAACGGTGCCGACCCGTGTTACCAAGCTGGAACAGCAGTTCGAACACATGGCTGGTCAGCTCGCCGAGCTGAACAAGGGGCAGCAGGCGTTAACCGTGGCGGTCAACGTGATCGGCTCGAAAGTTGGCCGTTTGCTGACCATCCTGACCCTGGCCGGCGCCGCGCTGCAGATGATCGTCCCGGCGCTGCTGCGAGTGTGGTTTCCATGAGCCTGCGCGGCAGGATTGCCGCCGGTGCCCTTGCGCTGGCCAGCGCGCCGCTGGTGGTGTTCCTGGGCACCTGGGAAGGCCACGGCCAGAACATCGTCTACGCCGACAAACTGGCCCGGGGCCTGCCGACGGTGTGCAAGGGCATCACCAGGTACACCAGCCCCGATCCCGTCGTGATCGGCGACTACTGGTCAGACGCCCGGTGCGCCGAGGTGGAGCAACTGGTGATTCGCAAAACTCAGCTGCAGCTCGCTGACTGCATCACCAACCCGAAGGTGAGCCAGAACACCTTCGACGCGCTGACCAGCCACGGACACAACAATGGCGCGCCACGCACCTGCGCAAGCCGAGCGGTGGCCCTGATCAACGCCGGCCGCATCGTCGAGGGCTGTAAGGCCTTGGCCTGGGCGCCAGATGGGAAAACGCCGGTATGGGCCTTCATCACCGACGCCCAGGGCCGCAAGCGTTTTGTTCAAGGCCTGCACAACCGCCGGCTGGCCGAAATGGAGCTGTGCCTGAAATGACCTTTTCACCGTGGCGCCTGGCGCGGTTCGCATTGGTGGCCGGCCTGCTGTTAAAGGTCGCCTTCGACGTGTTGACCGGCCAGGTCGACGAGGCCCGACGTGAGCGCAACGACGCCCAGCGTGAGCGCGACCAGGCGCAATACGAACGGGACGGCCTGCGCGAGGCGGCACGTATCAGCGCCGAGCGCCTGGCCGCCCGTGACGATATCGACCGCCAACGAACCCAGGAACTGACGCATGAACGCAATCAAAACCTGCTGCAGCAGCGTGCTGTTGACACTGGCAATGAGCGGCTGCTCGTCAAAGCCACCTGCTCACCCCGAACCGCCGCTGCACCCGGAGCCGGCGGCCTGGCTGATGCAAGACCCGCCGAACTCGCTGCAGACGCTCGATCGGATTATTTCACCCTCCGCGATCAACTCGCCCTCAGCCGGCAAATGATCCTGGGTCTGCAGGACCACGTCCGCCGTGTCTGCAGGCGCTGATTCACACCTTTCATTCCACTCAATAGGAGCAACACCCCATGACCGAACGCACCGAAATCACCCTGGAAGTCGGCGAACAAGAATTCACCTTCACCCTGACCCCGGCGGACGTGACCAAGTATTTCAACGCGCTGACCCAGACCAACAAGGTCGCCCCGGGCAACAACCTGCTGATGACCACTGTTGCGCAGGAACAGCGCGCCACCCTGAAACCGCTGCTGGGCAACCCGGTGATGGTCATGCAACTGGCCGGTGCGCTGCTGGAGGAATACGCACCAAGCGTTGAGGTGATCGTAAAAAAGCGCTCGAACACGCCGAGCGCCTGACCGAAAACGGCCTGGGCCAGCTGATGGCCCTGACGAACCGCTGGCTACCTGGTGCCGAGCCCACGCTTGAAGCGATGGGCACGGCCCGATGGCTGGAGGACGAATACTGGAGACGCATGGAGTTTGCCGTGGCTAACGGCATCGCCCTTGCGCTGAACGGGTAACGACATTGGCAGACCGTAGCGCCAGCCTGGCTTTCATCCTGAGCCTGACCGACAAGGTCACCGCGCCTCTGGCGAAGGTGAAAATGGGCTTTTCCGACCTGGCCGAGCAGAGCGAAAAGCACATTAAGACCATGGGCTTTGGCCTGGGCGGTCTGACGGCGGCCGTGGTCGGGATTCAGCAATCCATGGGGCCGGGGCTGGAGGTCAATCGCGCCCTGGGCGACGTCCGATCGCTGGGCGTGGCCGAGGACGCGCTGACCGCGCTCAACAGCAAGTCGCTAGAGTTTGCGGTGAACTACGGCGAGAACGCCCAGGAGTTTGTGGCCTCTGCGTATCTGATCGAAGGCGCTATCAAGGGGCTGGCCGGCAACCAGCTGGCCATCTTCACCAACACCAGCAACCTGCTGGCCAAGGCCACCAAGACCGACGGCGAAACCATGGGCGAATACGTCGGCACGCTCTACAACCTGCAGAAGCAACAGGCCGATGCCATGGGGAAAGGCGCATGGGTCGAGCGGTTGGGCGGCCAGACCGCGTTGGCGGTCCAGCTGTTCCGCACCAGTGGCGCCGCAATGAAAGACGCCTTCAAGGAGGCCGGGGCGATCGCTACGACTGCAGGCGTGGACCTGGCCGAGCAGATGGCGGTGATTGGCACCCTGAGCAGCACCATGGAAGGCGGCGACGCCGGCGGCCGCTACAAGGCGTTTTTCGAGAACATCGGCGCAGCCTCGGAAAAGCTGGGCATGAAGTTCACCGATCAGCAGGGAAAGCTCCTGCCGATGATGACGATCCTGGACAAGCTGCAGGGCAAGTTCGGCGACCTAACCAGCGCCTCGGCCGGGACCAAGCTGCTGGAGGCCTTCGGCGGCGAAGGTGCCCAGGTGATCGGCGCGCTGGCCAAGGACACCGACCGGCTGCGCAACGGCATCGAGCAGCTGGGCAAGGTGCGCGGCCTGGAGAACGCCGAGCAGATGGCCCGGGCCATGGTCGACCCGTGGCAGCAATGGGCGTCCCTGGTCGAGGTCATGCGCACGGTGTTTGGTCAGGTACTGATCCCGGTGCTGTCGCCGTTCATGAACAAGATGGTGGACATAGGCAAAACCCTGGTGCGCTGGTCGCAGCTGTTCCCCAACATCACCCGCGTGATCGGCATCACCGCGCTGGCCATCATGACGATCATTGGCGCCATGTCGCTGCTTACGCTGACCGTGGGTATCGCGAAGATGACCTGGTTAGGAATGCTGACCATCTGGAAAGTCGTCCAGTTGCTCAGCCTGCGCACCGTCGCTGTGTTCGTCCTGCAGAAGCTGGCGATCCTGGCCTACGTCACTGTGATCTATACGCTGAGCGCCGGCCTGGCCCTCATTCGCGGCGCGATGTTGCTGTGGCAGGGCGCTATCTGGCTGGTCAATGCGGCATTGCTGGCCAACCCGGTAGTGTGGATCGTGATCGCCATCGCCGCCCTGGTCGCGGCCGTGATTGCGGCAGTCGTCTATTGGGACGAATGGACCACCGCGCTGGTCAACAGCACGGCGTTCCAGTGGGTCAGTGACCAGTTCCAGGTCCTGTCGGACTGGTTCGCCTCGATGGGCGGCTGGTCCGGCATGGCCAAGGCCGCCTGGGACAGCATCGTCGGCGTCTTCACCAAGGCCATCAATGGCCTGATCGAGATGATCAACAGCATTCCCGGCGTGAACATCGAGGCGCGTCTGGGCGCCATGCCGGAGGTGCCCGGCATCGATGCCGCGACCAGCGCCGCCGACACCGCCAACGCCGCGCAGAAGGCCCAGCAGACCATCAACGCGGCCATCCCTAGCCTTTCCCCGACGCGCCCGTCAGCGGTGCCGCCTGGTGGCCTGTTGACTCGCATTCAGAACAACACCAACAGCCAGAACAAGGGCACGCATGTGGAGAACGTGAACATTCACACCGGCAAGGCCATGACCCCGCTGGAAATGGAAAACATGGTCGCCATGGCGGTGGGCGGATGAGCGAGTACGTGGATCTGTTGATTGTCGACAACGACCTGGCGCTGGACCCATCGCATCAGCCGCGGCCGATCGAGGACCGCGCCTGCATCGCCCAGGACATTGCGCACATGATCCGCGACAGCGGGCTGTTGGTCACCCTCGTGGCCGAGCGCGACCGCCTGCGGCAACGCGACTGCATCCAGCAGCTGGAGCTGCTGGTGGAGGACGACGAACGCCTGGTGCCAGGTACGGCGCGCATCACGCAACAGGAGCCAGGCAAGTATCTGGTTACCGCCAAAACCCTGAAATTCGGCTCAATTGAGGTAAGTCTGTGAGCGAGGTTGATTTTAAAAAGGTGATCGCTGACGCCGGCATTCCGACCACCGAGGCCGGGTTAAAAGCTTCGTGGGAAAAGGAGGTTGAGGCCCAGGGCGCCAAGGTCGCCAACACCAGTAGCTACTCGCCATTCTGGCGGGTGATGACCGCGCTGGTGACCAAGCCGGTGCTGTGGCTGCTGGATTTTCTATGCCTGACCGTGCTGCCGAACTTCTTTGTGAAAACGGCGGTGGACAAGTGGCTGGACATGTTGGCCTGGGCGGTCAACGTCGAGCGCAAGGGCGCCACCAAAGCCTTGGGCAAACTGTTGTTTACCCGGGCCACGCCGGACGGTGTCCTGGAGCTGGAAAAGGGCACTGTGGTGCAGTCGGCCACGATCAACGGCAACGTTTACCAACTGGTCACCACGGCGCCGGCGACGTTCCAACAGGGCCAGCTGCAGCTGGCAGTCCCGGTAGAGGCGATCGAGGCCGGCAGCGGTTTCAACCTGGCACCGGGTTATTACGCCATCCTGCCGGTGCCCGTACCGGGCATTGTCCAGGTGGTGAATCAGGACGGATGGCTGGAGTCCCCTGGAGCAGATCCGGAGCCGAACGAGCAGCTACGCCTGCGCGTTCGCAACCAGTTCTCGGCGGTGAATCAGTGGCACACCGACGCGGTATATCGCGCCATGATCTCGGAATTCCCTGGCGTGCGGCCGGATGGCGTGTACTTCGAGCACAACGCGCCCCGCGGCCCAGGCAGCGCAAATGCCTATGTGCTGTTCGATGCCGGCGTGCCGGCGGACAGTTACCTGGAACAGATCAACGCCCATATCCGCGACCAGGGCAACCATGGCCACGGCGACGATCTGCTGGCCTTGGTCATGCCTGAAACCCTAGTCAATATCCTGGTGACCGTCTGGCCGTTCGCCAACCAGACACCGGCCCAGGTCGCCGACCTCCAGCATGAGATCGAACTGTTCGTGCGTGCCGCGTTCCGCGAAAGCACGCCCCGGGACTACCAGCCGACGCTGACCTATCCGCAATCGCGGTTCAGTACCAGCCGCCTGACCGAGGAACTGCACCAGCAGTTCGCCGGCATCGAGGCGGTGAAGTTCTCGCCCATGGACGACATTGTCAGCGGCCTGTCGATCCCCCGTCTTGAAAATCTGACGGTGATGATGAAGTGATAAAGCTGAAATTGCCGTTCTGGCTCGCTGGCACCGAGCTGTCGAAACTGACCGCTGCCGCACAGTCCTGGTGGGAAACCGTCACCGGCTGGCTGCGCTGGCCGTATTCGCAGATCGACCCCGACACCTGCCACATGGCCATCCTGGAGCTGTGGGCCTGGCAGCGGGACGTAACGCGCTTCAACGGCGAGCCCGAGGCCTTGTTCCGGCTGCGTGTGAAATACGCCTTCGTCAACTCGGTGGACGCTGGCAGCACCGCCGGCATGAAACGCATTTTCGAGCGCCTGGGCGTGGGCTACGTCGAGATCGAGGAGCGCCAGCCCGACCGGGATTGGGACGTGGTGTTGCTCAAGTTCAGCAATACACAGCTGTCGCTCAACCCCGAGCTGTTGCGCGTACTGATCCAGCAATACGGCCGGACGTGCCGCCGCTATGACTTCGTGACCATCACCCCCGTAGGCCTGCAAATGGCCCTGATTGACTTCAACGACGACCAGCAAACGCTGGTCGCCAGCCTGTAGGAGCGCACTGTGAGCGCAAATATCACCCTCGCCGGCGAAAGCCAGATTGCCCTGAAACAGGGCCAAAAAAAGCCGCTGATCATCAGCAGGTTCATTTTTGCCAACGTGCCCGGGCTGGATCCTGTCGCGCCGATCGATCGCGCGGCCGGCAAGCCGCCGGCGGCGCAGATCGTCCACGTCTACAGCATTCCCGCGAAAAACGCCGGCTACGTGAACCCCAACCAGGTGGTGTACAGCGCGCAACTGGGGTCGGATATCGGCGATTGGGATTTCAACTGGGTCGGCCTCGAGGACGAAGACGGCGTGCTGTTCGCGGTGTCTACCGTGCCGCTGCAGCAGAAGCGCAAGAACATCCCGCCGCTGCAGATCGGCAACAACGTGACCCGTAACTTTCTGGTCAAGTTCGACGGCGCCCAGGAACTGACCAACGTCACGATCGACGCCGCCACTTGGCAGCATGATTTTACTGTGCGCCTGGCCGGCATCGATGAGCGCGAGCGCCATAGCAACCGGGACGTGTTTGGTAGAGCCTGCTTTTTCGGTAACGCGCTGCAGCTGCAGAAAGTGGACGGGGTGTACTCCTTCAGTCCTGGCCGCGCATATATCGAAGGTATCCGCCTGGAGCCCGCCAACGCACTACCAATCACCCCGCCGACGTTGCCGGCAGTGGTCTGGCTGGACGTAGCCCTGGAGCGACAACTCAATGACAAAGTAGCCACCTTTCAGGTGGTGTATGGACTGGAAAAGGCCGACTACGTCGATAGCGCCGGCACACAACACTATTGCGTTGCAGTCGCTCGTATCAACAGCCCTGAGCTGATCGAGGATCTGCGCAACGTAGCACCTCGCACAGTCCAGCCAATTACAGGCCCTTTGATTGAGTATTTCGCAGCCCGGGACGGGGACTACGCAAAACTACGCGCACGCGGCACCACAAAAGGCGACGTGGGGCTGGGCAACCTGCCCAACGCCAAGAGCGACGACCCAACGACAAACAGCAGCGAGATCCTGGCCACCACCGCCGCCCTGAACAAAGTGCAGCAGCAGGCCGCCGACGCGCTGACAGGGATGGTGGCCGCGTTCTCCACGGTCTGGGCGCCCACAGGGTGGTTGAAGTGCAACGGCGCAGCCGTTTCCCGCACAACCTATGCGCGGCTCTTTTCGTATTTGGGGACGCATTATGGCGCCGGCGACGGCTCCACGACTTTCAACCTGCCCGATATGCGAGGGCTGTTTCCACGGGGCTGGGACGACGGGCGCGGAATGGACCCCGGCCGTCCATTCGGTGTGTTCCAGGACATGATGATCCATGCCCACGCCCACACCGCTGCAGCCGCAGCAGTCGGCGACCACGTGCACGGCGCGTGGACAGACGCGCAAGGTGAGCACAGCCACCCCGCCTGGACCGATACACAGGGCAACCACCAGCACACCGCCCCGCGAGCGCAAAATAATAACGTGGGTGGTGGCAGCCCCAACTTCACCACAGCAAACCTACAGAACGGCACCACCGCCCCGACCGATTGGGCGGGAGCTCACGCCCACAACGTTGGCATAGGCGCTGCTGGGGCCCACGGCCACAACGTAGGCATCGGCGGGGGCGGTAACCACACCCACGCCATCACCGTGAACGCTACAGGTGGTAACGAAACTCGGCCGAAAAACCTCTCCCTTCTTTTCTGCATCAAGTATTGAGGCCTGCCATGTTGACGAAAACTGTCTACCAGACCGACCCCCGCGGCCTCTACGTTGGCCCCGTTGAAGCCGATCCGAACCCGCTTGAGCCTGGGGAACTTCTCATTCCGGGCGGGTGTGTAACCGTCCCCCCACCGGAGACTCCGGAACACAAAGTTGCGCACTGGACCGGCAAAAAATGGCAGTTGCTCGACTACTTCGAGAACGCGACGGTTTACAGCATCACTACCGGCGAGCCCCTAATACTGGACGGTATGCGGCCGATGCCCAGCGGCTACACCCTGAAACAGCCGGGCCCGAACCAAATCTGGAAGGGCGGAAAGTGGGTGGATGACGAAGCGGCCATTCTCTCGGCGTTGTACCAGGAGAAGCTGGCGGCGATCGGGGCCGACTGCAGCAGCTACATTCAGGGCGGTTTTTCCTCCGATGCGCTGGGTTGGTCGTTCCGCTATGCCAGCGAACTGGAGGACCAATTGAACCTGACGGGGCTGATCCTGGCGCAGATCGATACGGAATATCCGTGCTACGACGAGCACCAGGTGAAAACCTTTCGCCTGCATACCGCCGCACAGCTGCAGGAGGTTGGCCAGGACCTGGCCAGGTTCCGCCAGGCTGCCTTGCAGCATGCCGAAGCGCTCAAGCAGGCGTTGGCCGCGGCCCTGGAGAGAAAAGACCTCAAGACCATGCAGGCCATCACCTGGGCGCCATCGGTATGACCTGGGCGTCGGTAACCATGCGCTGGCCAGAGCAGGCCACACAATGGATGGGCGGCCTGACAGCGGCCAAGGATCTGGCCGGCGGCGAGCTGGTCAGCACGACCCAGCGCCTGGCCGGCCTGGAAGGCTTGGCCAGCACCAGCCCAGGGCCCGTCGGTGACGCGGCCAAGGGCGCGATCGCTGCAGGTCGAGCAGCGCTGGCCGAACAGCTGGGCCAGGTGCCGGCGTGCCTGGTGGTGACGCCGTTTCAGAGCGGCATTGGTCACGGCACGGGCTACCAGCGTTTCCTGTCAGCGCCGAACGTCCTGGAACACCTGGCCAAAAAGTTGGAGGACTTCAGCGATACCGGGCGCCCGGCCGGGGAACAATATGCGCTGTCGATCCTGTTCCTGGGCACGCGCCTGGAGCAGTTGGCCAGCAGCTTGTCGCGGTTCAACACCTTGCTGCCGCTGCCTGACCTGGTGCGAACCGAGCGCCGGGCCCAGCACCTGGTGAAGCTGGAGAGCGACAAGTGGGAGATCCCCGTCGCCGGGCCGCTGCCGCGCTGGCAGGCGTTGCCGCTGGAACGCTGCACGGTAATCAAGGCCGCCAAGCAATCCATGGCGGGCCAGTTGGCCGTGCTGGAGGGCTACACCGCCGACAGCTCGCCGCTCGGCGACCTGGCCGCGCTGGCTGCACGCAAGAGCACCCAGCAGCAGGGCCGCGATCAGCAGCTGGCCGACCTGAAAGCCTTGCTGGCCGGGGGAACCCCTGATGCCAGTATGCGGGCGCGCTTGATCGGCCCGGGCAACACCAGCGAGTTGCGCCGCCAACTGCTGGCCGGTGACGCCCCGGGCCATGAATGGGTGCAATGCGCGGGCCTGCTGCTGGTCGGCACCAAGGAAGGCTTGAGTTTCGTACAGGAGTTGGTGGGCCTATGACGCTGCTGCTCGACGGGCAAAAAGTCCAGGGGAAGAACCTCAAGGTCACCGCGAACCTACGCATTGAAAGCGGCGACATGTCAGGCCAGACCAGCAACACCGACAAGGCCCACAAGGGCTTCAAGCCTAAGACCCTGGCCGTCTCGCTGATGATCCCCTTTGTGGACAGGGTGCAATTGACCGACCTGATGCGCCTGGCCGAAGCCACGGCCGGCGGTGGCCAACTGCACCTGTACCGGATCGTCAACGACACGGCCGAGGCCTTCGGCGTGCGACAGGTGGAGTTTTCCGAGGGCGTCAGCGCCCGCGAGGCGGACACCCTGAAAGCCTGGCTGGTGCAATTCACACTGAGCGAACGCGAGTCGAACCCGGAGAAGGTCGAAGGCCGGCGTGCCAGCAATAAGGTCAACGCCCAAGGCGGCCCGGGTAGCACCGTTGGCGGTAGCGGTGATGGGAAGGACGAAACGAGCGACAACCAGGCACTGAGTGGGTTTGAAAAGGTGCTGGGCCGTGTGGACAAGTGGCTGGGCGGGAGTGAGCAGAAGTGAAGCTGCACAAGGTACTGGCCATCAATGGCGCGCCGATCGTCCTGGTCAAGGAGGACGTCCGACTGGACGCCACCAGCCCCGGCCGGGCCAACTTCATCGTGCAATCCGCAGTGCCGCTCAAAGGCCTGGTGACGCTCGATATTGGCTACAACGAACGCACGCTACAGCGGCATTTCATCGGCTACGTCGAACGCTGCACCGCTGCCAACGCGGTGGAGCAGGTGTTGTTCTGCAGGGAGCTGGCCGCCGTGCTGGCCAACCCACTGCCGCTGAACCTGCGTCACGTTGACCTGCGCGCCGTGCTGGCCGAGGTCAGCGAGCAGACCGGCCTGCGCTTTCGCGTTCCCGATCGACCGTACAGCAGCATCAAGGCGCCGTACTTCTACAACCTGGCCGCCGGTTATCAGGCGATGGACAGCCTGGCCCGGGTGTTCGGGATTCCCGACTTCACCTGGCAGCAACAGGGAAATGGCGAAGTGTTCGTGGGCAGTTGGGCCGACAGCTTTTTCGGCGCCCGGGCGCCGCTGCAGATCCCTACGGAGCTGTTTGACGGCTACCAGGGCAACCAGAGCGCGATGATTGCAGCCCTTCCTGGGCTGCGTCCTGGTGCAACGATCAACAACGGCGAGCGCGTCACCAGCATGGCGCTTGCCAATGACCAGATGGCTATACGATGGAAGACGCAATCCGCCGCAGCGTAGAGCGGCAATTTCCCGAACTCACTGGCGGTTATCACCTGCCGCGCTTCGCCCGGGTTATCGCCGTGGCCGATGCGCCGGCGGCCGCCGGGATCTGCGACGACTTCCGGCCGCGCTATGCCGTGGACATTGAAGTCCTGGGCCCGGACGACGAACCAGATCCAGCGATACCGATTCTGTCCGGCGTTCCGTTGCCGCTGCCCACCGGCGGCGAGGAAATGGGCATCTACGCCTTTCCGGAGGAAAACACGCGGGTGGTGGTGTGCTTCGCCTACGGCTTGCCGAACAAGCCCTACATCCAATCGATCTTGCCGCACGGCCTGAGCATGCCCCAGGTTCCGAAAGGTGATCAGGTCTGGCAGCACAGCGAGGCCTGCCAGCAGCGCGTCGATGCCGATGGCAACTGGTTACGCCAGACCGATGGCAAGATCCAGGACAAGGCGATCGAGCGCGAGGTAGAGGCCCTGGAGAACCGGGAACAGTTCCAGAGCCACACCCAGACGATCGACGACCATTCGACCGAGTCAGTGGGCGGCGTAAAGAAGATCGAGGCCCTGGGCGCGCTCAAGCTGCTTTCAGGCGGGTCCGCAAGCCTGGCGGCCGTGGATGACTTGCACCAGGCCACCGGCCGCGACCTGAATCTGGTGGTGGGGCAGAAACATAACGCCACCGTCGGCGGTGACATGCAAGAGAGAATCCAGGGGCTGCGCAGCAGTGTGGCGGCCGTCAGCCAGCACCTGCAGGCGCCAAGAACCTGGATAGGGTCAGAAGGGGTTAACGTGCTGCAGGTGCTGTGCGACTTAATCGATCTGGTGGAGCAGATGAACACACAAATGGCTGCGCACACGCATTTGCCCGGTCCAACACCTGCACCCAGTGATGCATCGGCATTCACAGCCAAAGCTGTCCAAACATCGGCACTCTTGGCGAAGTTGAAAGCAGTCACTCTATAAAGAGAACATTACAGTGCTTCATTTGTAGAGTGCGGACCAAGAGGTTCTCAACTGCAAGCTTTTGCCAACTTCCACAAGCTACTACTTGCTACTACTTGTTACTACTTGCTATCAAAAGATAGCCAAATGCCGTCCGTCGGAAATACTAAGCAAGAACTGTCCCATTAAACGGAACTACAGCTATTCAGAACTAACCCACATTATTGGTTAAGGTCTTGGTGCAGCCCGCGTAAACACTGAGTCGACCGGGAGCGGGATGTTGCGAGGAAGGCTATCGGATCTACAAAAACGGCGAAGCCTGCACGGGGCAGGCTTCTGGCGGACATCTTCAGGAGGTTCCGTTTCGGAAAACCTGATGATAAATTGCGCGTACCGCTCTACGCTTTGTTTCTCTTTGAACGTCAGAACCTCAAAGGGTATGGCTAAGCGGCGAGGCCGTCAACCGTGCAAAATTTAGTGCGCAGTAAAACAGCCACTAAATTCATCGCCAAGTTGATTGATTAGAAGCTCTTGTGTTTTTAGTCTTTTAATTTGCTTCGTTTAAGCGGGGTTTTTGGAACGCAAAAATTACGACGCTTTTCCATTCCGTTTTCGAGGACTTTAATTGTGAAAAAATTGATCAACAAGTTTTTCCCCGAAGAAATGATCCGCTTATTCGAGGCAATTTATTTGTCGATTCGATTGTTCAAGATACTACATCAAATCTAACGCTGTATTCGCAGGGGCCATTTGGCCCCTGCTCAATTTCCTCCCTCAGAAATTGAGCCTGAACATAGTTCGCCAGAAATTCTTTACCGGTGAAGCCCGGTGCTTGTCCCAATTGCGCTGCCACCATTCATCCTCGTTTTTCACTTCGGCCTCGATGTCGCTACCGGCCAGGGTTGCCGGCTGCTGGCGGAACAGCATCGGAAAGGCGCAGTGCTGCTTAATCCGCCTCTTGAAAATCACGTCAACAGGCGTGCCGTTGTACGGGATGTTCGCCAGGATCTGACAACCCTCACGAGACAGGATATAAGCGTGCAGCGCAACGACGCGGCCCCGGGCAATAAAGGGGAACCAGGTTAGCCAGGTCCTGCCCATGCTGTACCCCAGGTGCAGCGCTTCAAATTGCCGAGTACGGATGAACTTATTGATCCAGCGGATGGGGGGCGCTTTCAGCTCATACGGTGCAACGTCGTCTTCAAAGATCAACACCCGGTCAAGCCCGCGCTCAAGGGCAATCCGTGCCAGGTCCTGGTGCGACTCATAGCAGCCTCGGACAGGGTCTGCGTTCCGTTCCACGACATGGAACACCACCGGGTTTCGGATAAGGCTTTGTACCGAGTCCCGGAACAGCTCGCGCCGATCTGATCGCTCTTTCAACGAAATGCAGTAGACAGCATCCACGTCGAACATGATTTTCCCGCACAAGCCCTCAATCCTTTCTGACACCAACCCACTCCCACACAAATGATGAAGGCGCGGGGTTGAGCCGCGCCTGTGGCGGCAATTATGTCAAAGCGATGGCATGGGTAATGTACTGAACTTGTTACGATTGAATTCCAACAGCGAACGACTATTCCAGTCGGCACCACCACGACTGTGCATAGGCGCAACCGTCTATGTATTCGATCCCGCTCAATACAAAGCCTGTCGGCACCATGCCGGCAAGGGTGGCATCCAGTAGTCGCGGAAGCTGTTCTATATCGAGAGGCATCACTCCTGCCACACGGGCGACATTGGCCGCACGCCCCATTGGCGTGTCGCTTTCTGAGCTCACCAGGACGTTGCCTTTTATCGGTCGATAGCGGCGCCTCTCCTTGGGTGTCAGGGCCTTGCCTCTAACGCGCATAGGGGTCACTAGCATATGCATAGAAAGGACTCCCTACTCGCTGTCAGGCCGATCAAGCATTGCCTCTATGGCATAGGCCAGCGCACCGTCCGCTTGTTCCAGAAGGTCGCCCAGGTCGTGGCCATCGATCACTCGCGCCTGGTGCAACGCGTGGGCCCGTCTCACCAACTCCTTGTGATGCGCGCCAGGCTGATCGAGCAGCGCGACAGAGTCCTGCAGTAGCTCCAGCCACGAGGCAATTGCCCTAGTCCTACTTGGGGTTGGTTCGACGCTCGGGTAGTTCATCACCGGGCCTTATTGATAAATGCACTGTACGTGCAACCAGTATATAGATGCGCGATAGGGTGCCTACGGCTGCCCGATGAACTGCGCACCAGGAGAAGCAGCCGCCGCCCAGGGAAAATCTGAGCGCAGAGAAAAAAACCTGTTGAAAAAACACTTATCCCCCTCCCGCCGACGGGCTTTGCGTCCTTTTTTTGTGCAAATTCCGATGTAGTGCAAACGAACCTGCAGCCCAGGCGGGCCGTGGGGCTCTGCAGGCGATCGCCAATTTCATTGAGTGCAAAGTTTTGAGAGGAAATGCAGCGCAGTTGCACAGCGATGCAGGGCGCGTTCACGGAAGGGGTAGCGCTGGAGTGCCCGGGTTCATTGGGTGAAAACTTTTAAAACGTAGGTTTTGGCGCCTTTTATGATTTCGAACTGCTCTCACTTCTGATGTTTTATGGTCCGGGTGTTGGGATGGTTAAAACGCCTGCAACCCTTAGCTGGCAGGCGTCTCCGGGATACTGTTGTTTTTCAGTAGCTCACCAACGATTGGACTTTCGAGACGGGGAAAATTCAATCAATACCAGGACGTCATCGAACAGCGTCGACGCTTTATTGAGCTGACCAACTAAAAGTGCGGCTTCAGCTGCTGGCTCTCGTGGCTGCAGTTTTTTGCGATGGGCTTCATCCAGGTGATTGAACTGAGACTTGAACATTTCATCGTCATCGGCCTTATGCGGATGTAGGTGGAGGCTATGCACAAGAAGGTTACGTCGCTGAAGAAGAAACTGAAGACCTTCGTCTTTGTTAGACGTCTGGAACGCGCGCAGGCGCTTCCAACTGCCGCTATTGCATAGGTGATCGTTCATCGGTCTCACATTCGCATGGATGCGATCCATGACAGCATGAAAGCCGTTGTGGTCGAATTTTCGTATGTTGAAGAAGGTGAAATCTAGGACTTGCCCTATTCGATCCCAAAACGAAAAGAGGCGAATGTACGCGGCTTCTGCGTGTTCCCAGAAAGCTGATTGCGCATGTTTTTGAAACAATTCTTCGGTGCCCGGATGTTCGGGCATTTGCAGTAAATCCGGTTGCTCGACCAGCATTGTTGACCCGGTCATGAACAAATGAGCGCGTATTACTGATTTGCGTGCGCGCTGGAATACATCGAACACCTCACGCATCGAGCTCCCCGGGTAGTCATCAGCAGGGGGTGGACTTTCGCCTGTTCGTATTAGATACAGCTCAGGGGGGCCGCCCAAATGCTCTACGACGCGATTAATGCGCTTTTCAAAGTGCCCACTGTCATCACCCGCAGGCCATAGCTGCGTGAATCGTCCTTGCTGGATTCTTTCATACTGACCCAGAACAACCACCTCATTTGCAACGTAAGCCACAGCATTGCTGAGGACCGCGACCAGCTTTTCGTTCGTGATGGAAGGATCGTCTTCTGTACTCATTACTTCCCCCTAAAAATGAATGCAGCATAGCTCGACGGATGCCATCTTCGGGAAGGGCATGGCGAAAAGGTAATTTCGGTAATGAGTAACGGGGCAGGGGCTGAAGCCCTTGTACTGCTTGGCTTTGAGCAATTACCAGAGAAGGTAATTTAGGGTAATTGAAAAGGTAATTTTTTTGTAAGCTGCTGATTTTAAAGGGTTTGTTAGGGTCAGGATCTAACCATATCAAAAGGTAATCTAATTACTAAAAAATTACCCTATTATTACCTTTAAGAATATTGAATAACCCATTGATTTCAAAGGCTTCTGGGGGATTGATAAAATCCAATTACCCAAATTACCTTTTTCCCATGGGTCAACATAAAACGGGGAGAAGTGTAGGGCGGGGCTGGCCAGAAGCGTGACACACGAATTCTGGGTAACTGTCACCGAAACTGTCACCAGCCTCGCTTGACGCTACCTCGATACCGCTGGAGGCCTTGAAAATAGTGGAGCGGGTGAAGGGAATCGAACCCTCGTTATCAGCTTGGGAAGCTGGAGTAATGCCATTATACGACACCCGCTCGGAGCGGCTGACTTTGTACCAGAAGTGCGCGCGGATTTGAAGTTTTTCTTTGCCGGGCCTGTGTCTGCGAGGCGGCGGGAGACGTGCACGGGCACGCTTCTACGCCGTCATCGCGGTGACGGGGCGAAGACCGTCTTGCGGTCTATCGCGAGCAAGCTCGCTCCTGCGGCAGGGGACGAGTTGCTCGCGATGACGCCACTTCAGATAGCCAGGGCATGGTGGTCCTGCAGGTAGTGATAACGCGGGCGACTGGTGTGCTGGGTCGGTTTGAGAAACCCCATCAGCGCGTTGCGGCTGTCCCGGCAGGCGGCCTTGTGTTCCATGTCGAGGAAGTGCCCGGCGGCCTGGATGGTGCTGAACGTCGAGTGCCGGACATGGTTGCCGAACAGCCGGGCATCATTGGCGGCGGTGTATTCGTCCCATTCGCCGTTCATGAACAGCACCGGTACGTCGATGTTCTTCGCCGCTTTCAGGTAGCACTGGCGGTCGCTGTTGAGGACATGGCTGATGTGGAAGTGCATCTGCCCGTATTCATGCTCGGCCAGGGTGCTGACGTGGCGATAGTTGAAGCGCTTGAACAGCGACGGCAGGTGCTTGCCGATGGTCTCGTTGACCAGGTGCCCGACCCGGTCGCGGTCCAGGCTGCCGAGGTAATCGACACCGCGTTCGAGGTAGTCGCGCATCGGCTCGTTGATCACTGGCGAGAACGAGCTGATCACCGCCTTTTCGATGCGTCGCGGGCGCTGTGCCAGGGCGAGCAGCGTCGGCGCGCCACCCCAGGAAAACGACATCACATGCTCGGCGGCGAAGTGGTCGATCAGTTCCAGCAGGATCTGTCCTTCGACTTCCTTGGTGAGCATTTTCTCGTGTCTGTTGTGGGCTTTCGAACGACCGGCGTAGGGCTGGTCGTAGAGCACAACGTTGAACTGCGGATGCAGGTTCTTCACGGTCTGCGCAAAAGACGCAGTGGTGGCCATTGAGCCGTTGACCAGAATGATGGTCTTTTCTGCGGCATCTGCGCGATAGAACTCCGTGTAAACCCGATACTGACCTTGTATATCCAGCACAGCGATTTCTGGCCTCATGTCATAAGACTCCTGGCAAGCGGGTATGCGCGCAACCGAGGGTGCACGAGATTTGTGACAGGTAGGCATACGCCTGGAATTTTTGAGCCCATGTCGATCCGCAACAGATGGTCGACGGGTGTTGTTATAGGCGGGCAATTTGCCGGACAACAGGAATGAGCACAGGCGGCTCGGACGGCAAAGGATTTCTTAGAAGTATGTTCGTGACTCATCGGTCACATTTCGGCCGACGGACTGATTCAAGCAGGGAGAACGCCGTCTCGCAAGTGCCGTTGGTAAATTGTTCGACAACTTTCGGCTGAATGGTCATCGCATCGTCGATGGCTTACAGCGGCTACAGAAATTGTAGGTGCTCAGATCAGGCGGATTTCTTCATCGGTCAGCGGCCGGTACTCGCCGGGCGCCAGGTTTTCGTCGAGGGCCAGCGGTCCCATGCGTTCGCGGTGCAGGCGCAAGACCTTGTTGTCGAAATGGCCGAACATGCGTTTGACCTGGTGGTAGCGGCCTTCGACGATGCTCAGCCGCGCGCACCGGGGGCCCAGGATCTGCAGCTCGGCGGGCAGGGTGGTGAGGTCCTCGAAGGCGAAGTACAGGCCCCGGGCGAAGGTCTCGGCGTACTCCGGGCCTATGTCCTGTTCGGTCTCGACGTAATAGCGCTTCGGCAGTTTGGTCTGCGGCTGGGTCAGGCGTCGCGACCAGTTGCCGTCGTTGGTGAGGATCAATAAACCGGTGGTGTTGTAGTCCAGGCGCCCGGCGATGTGCAGCTCGTGTTTGTCCGGTTCGTCCAGCAGGTCGAGCACGGTGCGGTGTTCGGGATCGCGGGTGGCGCTGACGCAGCCCATGGGTTTGTGCAGCATGAAATAGCGCGGCGGCTTGCCGGCCTGCAGCACTTCGTCGTCGAGCTCGACCCGGCTGAATTCGCGCACCTCGGCGTGGGGATCGCTGACCACCTGGCCGTCGATGCGGATGCGCTTTGCCACCAGCAACAGGCGCACCTGCTGACGATTGAAGCGGGGCAGGTTACTGAGGAAGCGGTCAACGCGCATGGCTATCGGCAGGCTGGCAAAGGGCTGCGCATCTTACGGGATCGGCCTGGCGGCCGCTTGCAGTTGCGCCTCGACCCGGGCGCAGCGCGGACACAGGCAGGCACGATCGCGCAGCTCCGGCGGCAGCGCCTGGAGCACCGCCGGATCGATGCTCACGCTGTAGCACCAGCAGGCCTGGTCGGCGGTACGCGGGTCGGCCAGGCTGCAGTCGTTGCGGGCGCCGCAGGCCGGGCAGAGGCTGGGGCTGTTCAGGGTCGGTTCATTCATAACGGGAGTGAGGCATTTCCACGCAGGTTCGGTTACGGCCAGTCTGCTTGGCACGGTACATCGCATGGTCGGCGCGCGACAGCAGGCTGTGCAGGGTATCGTCCGCCTGCAGCGTGGTCACGCCGATACTGACGGTCAGCTGCATGTTCTTGCCCTCATAGGCGTAGCGCTGTTGCTCGATCAGCAGGCGGATTTTCTCGGCAATCTTCAGCGCCGTGGCGCTGTCGGTGTCCTTGAGCAGCACGATGAACTCTTCGCCGCCCCAACGGCAAACGATATCGGATTTGCGCAGGCAGCTTTCCAGGTGCCGGGCGAAGCCGCTCAGCACCTGGTCGCCGGCGAGGTGGCCGTAGGTGTCGTTGAGGCGTTTGAAGTGATCCAGATCCAGCAGCAGGGCGGTCAGCGGCTTGGGCTCGCGCTGGGCTTCGAGCATGGCCTGGGCGGCCAGCAGGTCGAAGCCGCGGCGGTTGTGCAGGCCGGTGAGGCTGTCGAGGGTGGCCTGGGTTTCGATCTTGCGCTGGAAGCGCCTGACCACGCCGTTGAGCAGGGCCAGCACGATCAGGGTGATGACCAGGCAGATCAGCAGGTTGAGGTACAGCGAGCGGCGGATATCGCCCAGGGCGCTGCCCTCGTGCTTGTCGACGAACAGGTACCAATTCAGCTCGGGAATGAAACGCACATTGAGGAAGTGCCGCTGGTCTGGGGCGCTGTACTCGTAGCTGCCGCTGTGGGGCTTGGGCAGCCTGGCCTGCAGGTCGCGCAGGTTTTCCAGTTCGGACAGCGATTGGCCGGCCCGCGCGCCCTGCGGACCGCCTTCGGCCCCGGTGAGGACGATCCGGCCCTGGGTATCGACGAAATACACACTGCGCTGATAACGCTGCTGGTAGCGGTCGATCAGCTTGACCACCGTATCCACCTTGAGGCCGACACCGGCGACGCCGATGAAATTGTCCTGGTAGTCGTAGACCTTGTAGTTGATGAAAAACGTCAGGTTGTTCTGGTTGGCCTGGTCCGGATCGACGTTGATTTCATACGGGGTGGCGATGTCGCGGACGCGGAAATACCAGGCGTCGGGAGGGGTATCAGGGGCGATTTTTTTCAGCACGCCCTTGGCGTGGTAGTAGGTCAGGGTGCTGTTGGAGACGAAGAACGCGGTGTAGGTGCCGTAGTGGGTCATGACTTCGTTGAGGTAGCGGGTCATCTGCTCGGGATCGCGTTCGCCACCCATCACCCAGTCGCGCATGAAGGTATCGCGGGACATCATCGAAGAAATCAGGATCGGTCGTACCAGGTCTTTCTGGATCTCCGAATACACGGTGTCGGAAGTCAGCGGCAGCTCGGTGTTGACGATGTTGTCGCGGATCGAGGTTCGCGAGGCGTAATAGCTGAGCAAGGACGTGGCCATAAAACCGCCACCCAGCAGCACGATGAGCGTGATGATCAACCAGCGCTGCGAATACAGCGGGGAACTAAGCGGCATGGGCGATTCCCTGGCAGTGACCCGATGCAAGCATTCTAGTGGCTGCGTCGACGAGTAGCGGCGTGATTTGATAGCTCGCCAGCAATGGCCCGCAGCCAGCGAAAACCGGGCCTTCTCGGATCCAAAATCCTCGCCTGGCGACTTGTATCAAGGTGTAACCAAAATCGCACCAGACCCGGTTTTCGCGGTCAGATATTCCGTCAGCCAGAACATCCTTGGCTGCCGCCGGCCAGCGTCGCTGGCATGGCCCATCAGCGGTCCAGGAGGCCGCCATGTATCGTCGAATTCTTCTCACTGCGTTCCTGGGTTTGGCTCTTTCTGCCTGCGTTCCCTATTACGACTACGACGGAGGTTCCACTTACTACCGCTCTGAGGTCTATACGACGCCGGCGCCGGTCTACTACGGCGGCTCCTATTATTCTTCCGGCCGCGGCTATTACGCGCCGCGTTATTACCAACCTGCGCCTCGCTACTATCAGCCAGCGCCCCGGTACTACCAGCCGCGGTATTACCAATCGGCTCCGCGGGCGGTTTATCGCGCCTACCCGAACCGTGGCTGGGATGGCCACCGCCAGGGCTGGAACAACGACTATCGGCGTCATGACGGCCGCCGCGACCATGACGGCCGGCGTGGCGGTCGAGACTGGAGCGATCGCGGCCGCGACGATCACCGTCGTGACCGTCATCACAACCGCTGATCTGCCCACAACGAACAAGCGGCGCCTGGTGCGCCGCTTTTTTCATGGCGGGCTTTTTTAGAAGTCCGACAGATCCGCCAAGGGGTGACGGCCTTCCCAGGCCTTGTGGAAATGCGCCTGCACCACGGCGGCGGGAACGCTGTTGATGTCCGGCCAGTGCCAGCGGGGCTTGTGGTCCTTGTCGATCAAGCGCGCCCGCACCCCTTCGCTGAATTCAGGATGCCGGCAGCAGTTCAGGCTCAGGGTGTATTCCATCTGGAACACCTGGGCCAGGGACAGGTGCCGGGCCCGCTGGATCTGTTCCCAGACCAGGCAGGCGGTCAGCGGGCAGCCCTCGCCGAGGGTTTTCGCCGCCCGCGCGAGCAGGGCATCCGAGTGATTGTGCAACTGGCTGATGGCGCGCCAGGCACAGCGTACGTCGCTGACGTCCAGCCACTCGTCGATCTGCTGGCGCCGTGGCAGCCACTGGGCCGCGGGCATCTGCGCCATGGCTTCCTGTTGCAGGGCCTTGAGCAGGCTGTTGAGCTGCATCGGCGTCTGCTCCTGCCAGTTGAGTTGCAGCAGCCCGTCGATCAACGCTTCCTGCTGGTCGTCCCGCAGGAAGCGGTCGGCCAGGCCCAGGTCGATGGCGTCGCGACCGTTCATATGCGCGCCGGTCAGGCCGAGGAACAGCCCGAGCTTGCCCGGCAGGCGCGAGAGGAACCAGCTGGCGCCGACATCCGGGTACAGGCCGATGCTGATTTCCGGCATCGCCAGGCGGCTGCTCGGTGTGACGATACGAATGCTGGCGCCTTGCAGCAGGCCCAGGCCGCCACCGAGCACATAGCCGTGGCCCCAGCAGATCAGCGGTTTCGGGTAGGTGTGCAGGCGGTAGTCGAGGCGGTATTCCGCGG
Organism: Pseudomonas sp. B3G-3; assembly: GCF_028640915.1. NCBI lineage: Bacteria > Pseudomonadati > Pseudomonadota > Gammaproteobacteria > Pseudomonadales > Pseudomonadaceae > Pseudomonas > Pseudomonas sp. B3G-3. Next base: position 243,842 of record NZ_JAQZAB010000118.1, read on the forward strand.
CGAAGAACTGCCCGGCCAGCGGCGGTACTTCGCCGGGGTGGGCCAGGCAGGCCTGGACCAGGCTGCGCACTTCGCCGCCGGCGCAAAAGGCCTTGGCGCCGTTGCCGCGCAACAGCACACAGACCACCTGCGGGTCCTTGGCCCAGGCTTCCAGGCGGTCGCTCAACAGATGGATCATCGGCAGGGACAAGGCGTTGAGGGATTGTTCGGCATCCAGGCTGGCAATTGCGATGCGTGCGCCATCGGTGCCGGTGAGTTCTTCGAAGTGCAGATTCATCGTGACCTCGATCGGGAATTTGAGCGTTCAGTATGATCGCTATAGGCGAAAGTGGCGGTTCTGCGTCAGATCAATTGACAAGCGTGGTGGGCTTTCCTAGGGTGCGCCCATTGATTTTACCGGGTGCAACCATGACCGATGACGACCGTATCAAACTCGAACCCAGCTGGAAGCAGGCGCTGCGTGCCGAATTCGACCAGCCTTACATGGCGGAGTTGCGCGAGTTCCTGCGTCAGGAACATGCCGCCGGCAAGGAGATCTATCCGCCGGGCCCGTTGATCTTCAACGCGCTGAATTCCACGCCGCTGGACAAGGTCAAGGTGGTGATCCTCGGCCAGGACCCTTATCACGGCCCGGGCCAGGCCCACGGCCTGTGCTTCTCGGTACAGCCCGGCGTACCGGCGCCGCCGTCCCTGGTGAACATCTATAAAGAGCTCAAGCGCGACCTGAACATCGACATGCCCAACCACGGCTACCTGCAGAGCTGGGCCGACCAGGGTGTGCTGATGCTCAACACCACCATGACCGTACAGCGGGCCAACGCCGCTTCCCACGCGGGCAGGGGCTGGCAGCATTTCACCGACCGGATCATCGAAGTGGTGAGCCAGCACCAGCCCCACCTGGTGTTCCTGCTGTGGGGTTCCCATGCCCAGAGCAAGCAGAAGCTGATCGATGCCACCAAGCATCTGGTGCTGACCTCGGTACACCCGTCGCCCCTGTCGGCGTACCGCGGCTTTATCGGTTGCGGGCATTTCAGCCGGACCAACAAATACCTCGAGCAGAATGGCGAGACGCCGATCGAATGGCGCTTGCCGCCGGTTTGATGGAGGGTTGAAGGCCGTCATCGCGGGTAAGCCCCGCTCCTACAGAAACAACGCCAAACCCTGTAGCCGCTGCCGCAGGCTGCGATAGGTCCGAAGGACCTCGGCGATTCTGTATATTGCGCCCCTTTCGGGGTCGATCGCAGCCTGCGGCAGCGGCTACGGGGGACCGGCTTCAGTCCGGTTTCTTGTCCCAATGCCGGAACAGCGGCTCGGCCAGAAACAGTACGAACAGCAAGCGCATCACCTGCATCGCCGTCACCAGCGGCACCGACAGTTGCAGGGTCTCGGCCGTCAGGCTCATTTCCGCGATACCGCCGGGCATCATGCCCAATGTCAGCGAACGCAAATCCAGATGAGTCAGGGCGCTCAGGGCCACGGCCGCGAGGCTGGCGATCAGCATGGTCAGCGCGGTGCCGACCAGGGTGCGGCCCATGAACGAGGGCGCGCGGCGGAAGAACTGGCGATTGAAGTGACAGCCCAGGCCGCTGCCGATCAGCCACTGGCCGATCTGGCTGCCGCCGTCCGGCAGGCCGATGTGCAGGTCCCAGCCGATACTGACCGCGGCGCTGACCAGCAGCGGCCCGAACAGCCAGGGGTTGGGCTGGCGCAGACGCTGCCAGAGCCAGGCGAGCAGGGCGCCCGCCGGAAACAATACCGCCAGCCAGCGCCAATCGACGCTGGCCGGATGCAATTGGGGCACGCCTTCACCCAACAGGTACTTGAAGGCCGCCGGTACACACAAGACCACCACCAGCACCCGCAGGCTCTGCCCGGCCGCCACACGGCTGAGCACCGCGCCGTTGCGCGCGCCGAGGTTGACCATCTCGCCGGAGCCGCCCGGCATGCTGGAGAAGAACGCGGTGGCCCGGTCCTCACCGGTGCGCCGCAGCAGCCAGACCCCGACCACGCTGGACAGGCTGGTGACCAGGGCACCGAAGAAGATCAGGCCGAAATGGCTCATGACCTGCTCCATCACCACCGGGGTGAAGTGCAGGCCGATGCCGATCCCTACCACCCATTGCCCGCATTTGCGGCCGCCGGGGATTTCCCCCAGTTGCCAGGGCGTCAGGCAGCGCACCAGGATGATCGCCAGCAACGAGCCGACCATCCACGGCAGCGGCCAGCCGATCTGGCTGGCGAGGTAACCGCCGACCAGACCGACCAGGGGCGTACCCCACCACTGTTTGAAGCTGACCTCAGACATCGGCCACGGCGCGTTGCAGGGCCGAGCGCTTGCGCCAGATGCGGATCATCGGCATCAGCAGCATGATCACGGTCAGCACCCAGACGCCGACGGTGATCGGGCTGGACCAGAGGATTTCCATCGCGCCGTTGGAGATCGACAGCGCGCGACGCAGGTTCTGTTCCATCAGCCCGCCGAGGATAAAGCCCAGCAACACTGGCGACAGCGGGAAATCCAGCTTGCGCAGGATGTAGCCGAAGATGCCGATGCCGACCATCAGGAACAGGTCGAAGGTGGTGGCGTGCACCGCGTAGACGCCGATCCCGGTGATGATTGCGATCACCGGCACCAGGGCCCAGTTCGGCACGGCGAGGATGCGGGTGAAGACGCGGATCATCGGGATGTTGAGGATCACCAGCATGATGTTGGCGATGAACAGCGAGGCGATCAGGCCCCAGACGATGTCCGGTTGCTGCTGGAACAGCAGCGGGCCCGGGGTGATGTTGTACAGCGACAGGGCGCCGATCATCACCGCGGTGGTGCCCGAGCCCGGGACGCCGAGGGTCAGCATCGGCACCAGGGCGCCGCAGGCCGAGGCGCCGATCGCGGTTTCCGGAGCCGCCAGGCCGCGCTTGTCGCCCTGGCCGAACTTGCCGCTGGCGCCGGCGATGCGTTTTTCGGTCATGTAGGCCACGGCGCTGGCCAGGGTCGCGCCGGCACCCGGCAAGACGCCCATGATGAAGCCCAGCAGGCCGCAACGGATGTTCACCACGAACACCGACGCCGCTTCCTTGAAGTTGAACATCATACGCCCGGTGGCTTTCACCGCTTCCTGGCCGCGATGGGTTTTTTCCAGCAGCAACAGGATCTCGCTGATGGAGAACAGGCCCAGTACCAGCACCACGAACTGGATGCCGTCGGTGAGGTGGATGTTGTCGCCGGTGAAGCGGTACACGCCGCTGTTGGCGTCGATGCCGACCGACGACAGGAACAGCCCGATCAGCGCCGCGATAAAGGTCTTGATCGGTCGGTCACCCGCCATGCCGCCGAGGCAGACAATGGCGAACACCATCAGCACGAAGTACTCCGCCGGGCCGAAGGCGATTGCCCATTTCGCCAGCAGCGGGGCGAACATCACCATGCCGCAGGTGGCGATGAAGGCGCCGATGAACGAGCTCCAGGCCGACAGCGACAAGGCCACCCCGGCCAGGCCCTGGCGCGCCATCGGGTAGCCGTCGAGGGTGGTCATCACGGTGGAGGCTTCGCCCGGGATGTTCAGCAGGATCGAACTGATCCGGCCGCCGTATTCGCAACCCAGGTACACCGCCGCCAGCAGGATCAGCGCCGACTCCGGTGGCAGGCCGAGGGCGAAGGCGATCGGGATCAGCAGCGCCACGCCGTTGATCGGGCCCAGGCCCGGGAGCAGGCCGACCACGGTGCCGATCAGGGTGCCGGTCAGGGCGGTGACCAGGTTGTAGGGGCTCAGCGCAACGCCGAAACCCTGGCCCAAATAGCCAAGCGTATCCATATCAGTTCTCCAGAACGTCGAGCAGGCCCAGGGGCAGTGGCACGTCCATCACCCGGTCGAAGAGTACGTACAGACCGATGGCCATCAGCGTGGTGACCACGGCGCTGGGCACCCAGCGGCCGCCGTACAGGCGCGCCATCGGAATGCCGATCAGGATGCTGCTGAGAATGAAACCCAGGGGTTCGAACAGACCGGCGAAGATCAGCAGCAGGACCACGCAGATGCTGATCTTGGTCAGGGTTTCACGGTCCAGCGGCGGTTCGTCTTCGCTGTGCTTGATCGGCGCCGGGCGAAACACCATGTACAGCAGCGCCAGGCCCATCAGCCCGAGCATCAGCAGGGGAAAGGCGCGCGGGCCGACCGGTTCGTAGGAAAAAGCGGCCTGGTAAGGCCAGGCCATCAGTGCCAGGCCCAGGCAGACCAGGAGCAGCAGCGAGGCGAAAATGCGTTGTAAGAGCATGGGAAACTCCTGGGCCCTGCCCCCGCGAAAGGGGCAGGACCGCTAGACAGGGGCGATCACTGGATCAGGCCGAACTCTTTGGCCAGGGTCTTGTAGTCGGCCACCTGTTTCTTCACGTAGGCGTCCAGTTCCGGCCCGGTCATGGCGAACGGGAAGAGTTCGCGCTGGTCGCGCAGCTTGGCGAACTCTTCGGAAGCCAGCAGCTTGTCGAAGGCGTCTTTCCACCAGGCGTAGTCTTCGTCGCTGACCTTTGGCCCGAGGTAGAAGCCGCGCACCACTGGCCAGACGATGTCGTAGCCTTGCTCCTTGGCGGTCGGGATGTCTTTCATTTCCGGCTCGTCCAGGCGCTTGTCGGAGAACACCGCGAGCAGGCGCATGTCACCGCTCTGGATGTGCGGCATGGAGTCGGAGATGTCGGTACTGCCGACCTGGATGTGCCCGCCCAGCAGCGCGGTGGCGATTTCGCCGCCGCCTTCCAGGGCCACGTAGCGCAGGTCGCGCGGGTTGATCCCGGCGGCCTTGGCGATCAGCGCGGTCTGCATCCAGTCCTGGCTGCCGACGGTACCGCCGGAGCCGATCACCACCGAGCTTGGGTCTTTCTTCAGGGCCTTGACCAGGTCGTCGAGGGTCTTGTACGGCGAGTCGCTCTTCACGGCGATGGCGCCATAGCTGGTGCCGACCGCGGCCAGCCAGCGCACTGCGCTTTCATCGAAGCGGCCGAACTTGCCCTGGGCCAGGTTCAGCAGCGAACCGCTGGACCAGGCCACCAGTGTGCCGGCGTCGGCCGGACGCTGGGCCACCACCGCGTTGTAGGCCACCGCGCCGACACCGCCGGGCATGTAGGTCACGCGCATTGGTTTGGTCAGCAGCTTTTCGTTGACCAGCGCGCTCTGCGCCAGTTTGCAGGTCAGGTCGAAACCGCCGCCGGGGGAGGCCGGGGCGATGCATTCCGGGCGCTTGGGTTCGCCACTGGCGGCGAGCAGTTGACCGGCGAACAGCATACAGCCGGTGGCGAGGGCCAATTTACGCAGTGATGGGTTCATGCTTGTCTCCACAGGAGTTGTTGTTGTGTATTGCATGCCAGGGGCTTCGGCAGGTGTCAGCACTTGCCGAAGGTCGGTCGATTACCAGAGCGCCAGGCTGTAGCTCACCAGCAGGCGCACTTCATCCGCATCGCGGGCCGAATAGTTGGAACGGTAGGTGGCGTTGCGCAGGCGCACAGCGACGTCCTTGAAGGTGCCGCTTTGCACCACGTACTTGATCTCGGTGTTGCGTTCCCATTCCTTGCCGGTGTCGCCGTTTTTCAGGGCGATGTTGTCACCGCTCAGGTAGCGGGTCATGAAGGTCAGGCCGGGGATGCCGAGCTTGCCGAAGTCGTAGTCGTAGCGGGCTTGCCAGGAGCGTTCTTCGGCGCCGGCGAAGTCGTTGATCTGCACGAAGTTGACCAGGTACGGGTCGGCCCCGTCGAGGTAGGGGAAGGCGCTGTCGCCGGACATGTGCTGGTAGCCGGCGCTGAGTTTATGCCCGTTCAGGGCATAGCTCACCAAACCGTTGAGGGACTTGTTGTCGATCTTGCCGCCGCGGGCCTGGCCCTGGTCGTCACTGACGGCGAAGCGCAGGTCCGTGGCGAAGGTGCCCGGGCCCATTGGCTGCGAGGCGAGGAGGCCGAAGAAGTGCTGGTTGTAGACCTCGGCGAGCTGGGCGAAGTGGTAGCTGCCGGTGATCTTGTCGGTGAACTTGTAGTCCAGGCCGCCGAAGTCGAAGTGCTTGCCGGCGACGGTGCCGGCGAAGCGGCTGTTCTTGTTGTTGAGGGCGATGTCCTCGAAGTCGGTGCTGTCGCGGTCCTTGGCTTTCTCCAGGCGCCCGCCGGTGAAGGTCAGGTTCTTGATTTCCCTGGAGGTCAGCAGGCCGCCCTCGAAGGTCTGCGGCAGGATGCGTCCGTCGTTGGGCTTGATGGTCGGCAGTTCTGGGATCAGGCTGCCGATCTTCAGTTCGGTGGCGGAGATCTTCACTTTGCCGGTCAGGCCGACCTTGGAGTACTCGTCGGCGGCGCGCCCGTCGTCGTGGGTCGGCAGCAGGCCGGTGCCGGTGCGGTCGGGGCTGGAGTCGAGCTTGATGCCGAGCATGCCCAGCGCATCGACGCCGAAGCCCACGGTGCCGTCGGTGTAGCCCGATTGCAGGTTGAGCATGAAGCCCTGGGCCCATTCGTCGCGCTTGGATTGCTGGGCACTGGTGCCGCTGCGGAAATCGCGGTTGAAGTACATGTTGCGGGTTTCGAGGGTGGCGCTGCTGTCTTCGAAGAAGGCGGCTTGGCTGATCGGTGAGAAACCGGCAAGGGCGGCGGCGCTGGCGAGGGCGGTGTGGCTGAGACGGGAAAAACGAACAGGCTGGCAGGCCTGAGGCTGCATGGACAGCATCGTGTTGTACTCCGTTATTGTTCTTATTGGCGAAAACGCTTCGAGGCGTTTTTCGGGAGGCCACCGGGGGGTAGCCACGGAAGTCGAAACAATCCGTGACAGGACTCTAAAGGGCCAACCTTTCGCTAACCTTTCAGCAGACTTTCACGGTTTTCGGGCTTCACAGCAGCGGTCCCGGCTGTAAACTCCGCGGCAATAAAAAGTGCCGTCGATCCCCTGAACGAGGTAGGAAATCCATGCGCGTGCTTCTCGTCGAAGACCACCTGCAGCTGGCTGAAAGTGTCGCCCAGGCGCTCAAGAGCACGGGCTTGACCGTGGATGTGCTGCACGATGGGGTCGCCGCGGACCTGGCCCTGGGTAGCGAGGATTACGCCATGGCGATCCTCGATGTGGGCCTGCCGCGCCTGGATGGTTTCGAAGTGCTGGCGCGCCTGCGAGCGCGGGGCAAGAACCTGCCGGTGCTGATGCTGACCGCGCGCAGCGATGTGAAGGACCGGGTCCACGGCCTCAACCTGGGGGCGGACGACTACCTGGCCAAGCCCTTCGAGCTGACCGAGCTGGAAGCGCGGGTCAAGGCCCTGCTGCGGCGCAGCGTGCTCGGCGGCGAGCGGGTGCAGCGCTGCGGAGTGCTGGCCTACGACCTCGATACCCGGCGTTTTACCCTCGGTGAAGAACTGCTGACGTTGACCTCTCGCGAGCAGGCGGTGCTCGAGGCGCTGATCGCCCGGCCGGGGCGGGTCATGAGCAAGGAGCAACTGGCTTCCCAGGTCTTCGGCCTGGATGAAGAGGCCAGCCCGGATGCCATCGAAATCTATGTCCATCGCTTGCGCAAGAAACTCGACGGCCAGCCGGTGGCCATCGTCACCTTCCGTGGCCTCGGCTACCTGCTGGAAAGCCGCGATGCATAGGCCCAGCAGCCTGCGCTGGCGCCTGCTGTGGAACCTGGCGCTGCTGCTGGTGGTATTGATGCTGGCCAGCGGCCTGAGTGCCTACTGGAACGGCCGCGAGGCGGCGGACACCGCCTACGATCGGACCCTGCTGGCCTCGGCCCGCACCATCGCCGCCGGCCTGTCCCAGCGCGACGGCGGCCTGAGCGCCAATGTGCCCTATGTCGCCCTCGATACCTTCGCCTACGACAGCGCCGGGCGGATCTATTACCAGGTCAACGACATCCACCAAAAACTGATTTCCGGTTACGAAAACCTGCCCGGTCCGCCGCCGGGCACGCCGCGCACCGACGATTACCCGGCGCTGGCGCGGTTCTACGATGCCACCTATCAAGGGCAGAACGTCCGGGTGGTGAGCCTGCTCAAGGCGGTCAGCGAGCCGAACATGAACGGCATGGCGGAGATTCGCGTGGCGGAGACCGACGAGGCGCGGGTCCGCATGGCGCGCAGCCTGATGGCCGATACCCTGTTGCGCCTGGGCATGCTGGCCATGGGGGCCTTGCTGCTGGTGTGGTTCGCGGTCAGCGCCGCGTTGCGTCCGCTGGAGCGTTTGCGCAGCGCGGTGGAAGAGCGCCAGCCCGATGATTTGCGCCCCTTGCCGCTGGTCGAGGTGCAGCGCGAGCTGTGGCCACTGGTGCGGGCGCTGAATCACTTCACCGAGCGGCTGCGTGGGCAGTTCGAGCGCCAGGCGCAGTTCATCGCCGATGCCGCACACGAATTGCGCACCCCGTTGGCGGCACTCAAGGCACGCCTGGAACTGGGGCTGCGGGCGTCGGAACCCGAGACTTGGCGCAGCACCCTGGAAAGCGCCGCCCAGGGCACCGATCGCCTGACTCACCTGGCCAATCAGTTGCTGTCCCTGGCGCGGATCGAAAACGGTGCCCGGGCGATTGCCGAGGGCGGCGCGCAATTGCTCGATCTCAGCCAGCTGGCCCGCGAACTGGGCATGGCCATGGCGCCCTTGGCCCACGCCCGGGGGATCGCCCTGGCCCTGGAAGCCGACGAGCCGGTCTGGCTACGCGGCGAGCCGACCCTCTTGAACGAGCTGCTGAGCAACCTGGTGGACAATGCCCTGGCCCACACCAGGCCGGGCGGAAACGTGATCCTGCGGGTCAGTGCACCGGCGGTGCTGGAGGTGGAGGACGACGGCCCGGGGATTCCGCTGGAAGACCGCGACCGGGTATTCGAGCGTTTCTACCGGCGCAACCCCCATGTCGCCGGTTCCGGCCTGGGCCTGGCGATCGTCGGCGAAATCTGTCGCGCCCATCTGGCGCAGATCAGCCTGCACGATGGCGCGCAGGCGGGGCTGAAGGTGCGGGTAAGTTTTAACGCGGGCTAGCGGCTAGCGGTACAGGTTCAGTAGAACATTGACTGCGACTCGGCCAGGTCGCTGCACATCACCTTGTTCTCGGGGTCGATTCCGAGCTTTTTGAAGGCCGGTACGCTGAGGAGATCGATCTTCGCCAGCGGGTGGTTGGTGTCCTTGTGGCAATACAGGCTGGCGACCTGCACCAGGTCGACGTAATCCACACGTGTGGACTGACGCTTGAAGTCCAGGTACTGCCCCGGCAATTTGGCCAGCTGTTCCGGAAACTCCCAGACCTGTAGCAACTTGTCGCCCAGTAACGGGTGGATGCGTTCGATCACGTGGTTGAGGCTGACCGGGTCGGACAGCAGCTCATAATGATCTTCCGCATAGGTCAGGATCGGCAGCACGCCGATCTGATGCACCAGTCCGCCAAGGGCGGCCTGGTCGGGTTTCAACTGGGTATGGCTGCGGCACAGGGCATAGCTGACGCCGGCCACTTCCAGGCTTTTGCGCCAGACGTCGTGCATTTTCTGTGCGATCACCTCCGAGCGGGCATGGAAAATCTGCTCCATGACCAGGCCGATGGCCAGGTTGCTGCTGTAATTGACCCCCAGCCGGGTAATCGCGGTGTGCAGGTCGGTGACTTCCTGGGTGGCGCGCAGCAGGGGGCTGTTGACCACTTTGATCAGGCGCGCCGACAGCGCCGTATCACGGCCAATCACTTTGCTCAGGGTACTGACGCTGATTTCCGGATCTTCAGCGGCCCGGCGAATCTGCAGGGCCACTTCCGGTAACGTTGGCAGAACCAGGTCATCGTTATCGATGGCCTCAACCAAATCCTGTTGGACCTTTTCCGCCAGCTCACTCATTTCTGTTCTCTAGGGGTATTGCAGGAAGTTGCGGCGATCAGCGCTGGATTTCTCGATCGCGATCCAGCTGGTAAGGCAGGTCCAGCAACTGCAGCCCGGGACCTTCGAGCGCGCCGAGATGGAGATTGCCATCCTCTGCTGCTTCGGCTTGCAGTACGGCCAGGAGTTCAATGTTTTGTTCGGCGCGCGCGGCGATCACCACTTCGCCGATGGAGCTGCCGTGGGTCGGGGAGAACAGCGGGGTACCGGGTTCCGGCAACTCTTCGACGTTCAGGGCCAGGCGGTAGAGGCGGCGCTTGAGTTTGCCCAGGTACTGCATGCGCGCGACGATTTCCTGGCCGGTGTAGCAGCCTTTCTTGAAACTGACGCCGCCGATGGCCTGCAGGTTGAGCATTTGCGGGATGAACAGCTCGCGGGTGGCCGGCATGACCTGGCCGATACCGGCGCGGATCTGGCCCAGCAACCATTGGTTGAGATCGCCTTCGGGCAGTTGCGCGGCCAGCTGTTCGCGCAGGCCTTCAGCTTTATCTGCCGGGGCCCAGAGCTCGGCCCGGTCCGCTGAGACACGAATGGCGATCAGGCCGTCGCTGCGGGCGACCGCGCCGTCTTCCGCCGGCAGCTGCAGTCCGAGACCGGCCAGCAGCGCATCGGCGTTGCCCAGGCCGAAGCGCGCCCACAGGGCGCTTTCATCGCTGAGCTTGGCCTTGGAAAACACCGCGTATTTTTTCAGGTCCGCCAGTTGCGGCTCCAGCAACTCGGTGGCCATGGCCAGCAGGCAGCCATCGCCTTCGAGCAGGATGCGAAAGCTCGATTGCATGCGGCCTTTCTGGGTGCAACGGGCGCCCAGGCTGGATTGGCTATCGCTGAGGTAATTGAGATTGCAGGTCAGCTGGCCCTGAAGGAACTTGCTGGCATCGGGGCCGCGGACGGCGAGAACGCCCTCGTGGGACAGGGAGCAGAAAAAAGCGGAATCAGCCATGGGTCATCGCAGGGTAAAAAGTCTGGCGAACATCATAAGGTGGTGCCCTTGAAATGGGTAGTTCACAAAGGATGGGTGGCGATCGACCAAAGCCGACTGTTCTGGCGTCCGTCGGACTGTATACTTGCGCTCTATTTGAGGAGCGCTCCATGGTCGAAGATGTTGAACTGAACCGCCTCTACTGGCACAGCCGCCGCGGCATGCTGGAACTGGACGTGTTGCTGGTGCCATTCGTGAAAGAAGTCTATCCGCATCTGAACGATGTTGACCGTGCCTGCTACGTCAGGCTGCTCGAATGCGAAGATCAGGACATGTTCGGCTGGTTCATGGAACGCTCCGAATCCGAAGATCCCGAGCTGCAACGCATGGTCCGCATGATCCTGGATCGTGTCCAACCCAAGTAACACCTTCGAATGCCGCTGGCAGCCTTCCAGGCAATTGCTGGCGGCCTATCTCCTGGCCCAGCTGTTTGCGCTGGGCGCCTTGCTGATGCTCGATATTCCGCTTTGGGCCGGTCTGTTCGGGGCTCTGCTGTGCCTGGGCCACGCAGTCTGGACGTTGCCGCGGCGGATTCTGCTGAGTCATCCCTCGGCTTTCAGCGGTCTGCGTCGCGATGCCGATGGCTGGCAGTTGTGGTGCGCGGGGCAGGGCTGGCGGCCGGTGCAACTGCGGCCTGACAGCCTGGCGCTGCCGTTGCTGGTGGTGTTGCGTTTTCGCTTGCCGGGCGAGCGCTGGGTGAGGTCGGTCTGTGTGCCGCGGGATGCGCAGGCGGCCGATGTGCATCGGCGCCTGCGCGTGCGGCTCAAGTTCAGTCGCCGTAGGTGGGCGGCACCAGAATAGTGTCCAGTGCCTGGGGCAGCAGGTTCGGGTAGTCGAGGGTGTAATGCAGGCCCCGGCTTTCCTTGCGCTCCATGGCTGAACGAATCATCAGCTCGGCGACCTGGGCCAGGTTGCGCAGCTCGATCAGGTCGCGACTGACCTTGTAGTTGCTGTAGAACTCATCGATTTCGTCCAGCAGCAGGCGCACCCGGTGCTGAGCCCGTTGCAGGCGCTTGTTGGTGCGCACGATACCGACATAGTCCCACATGAATCGCCGTAGTTCGTCCCAGTTGTGCGCAATGATCACGTCTTCGTCGGAATCGGTGACCTGGCTGGCGTCCCAGGCGGGCAGGGCGATCGGAATGGCGATCTGTGGCAGTTGCTCGAGAATGTCGGCGGCCGCGGAACGGGCATAGACGAAGCATTCCAGCAGCGAGTTGCTGGCCATGCGGTTGGCGCCGTGCAGGCCGGTGAAGCTGGTTTCGCCAATGGCATACAGGCCCGGAACGTCGGTGCGGCCCTGCTGGTCGACCATCACCCCGCCGCAGGTGTAGTGCGCGGCCGGTACCACCGGGATCGGCTGCTTGGTGATGTCGATGGAGAATTCCAGGCAGCGTTCGTACACGGTCGGGAAGTGGCTTTTGATGAAGGCTTCCGGCTTGTGGCTGATGTCCAGGTACACGCAGTCGATACCCAGGCGCTTCATTTCATGGTCGATGGCCCGGGCGACGATATCCCGCGGCGCCAGTTCGGCACGCGGGTCGAAACGCGGCATGAAGCGTTCACCGTTGGGCAGCTTCAGGAGTGCGCCCTCGCCGCGCAGGGCCTCGGTGATCAGGAAACTCTTGGCCAGCGGATGGTAGAGGCAGGTCGGGTGGAACTGGTTGAACTCCAGGTTGGCCACCCGGCAGCCCGAACGCCAGGCCATGGCGATGCCATCGCCACAGGCGCCATCGGGGTTGCTGGTATAGAGGTAGACCTTGGCGGCACCGCCGGAAGCGAGGATGACAAAACGCGCACCGTAGGTGTCGACTTCGCCGGTGGCGCGGTTGAGTACATAGGCGCCGAGGCAGCGATCGCCTTCCAGCCCCAGGCGTTTTTCGGTAATCAGATCGACGGCGACCCGCTGTTCCAGCAACTCGATATTCGGGCGTTGCCGGGCCTGGTCCAGCAATGTCGTGAAGATGGCCGCGCCGGTGGCGTCGGCGGCATGGATGATGCGGCGATGGCTGTGGCCGCCTTCGCGGGTCAGGTGGAATTCGAAACCGCCGTCTTCATTGCCCGATTGTTCGTCACGGGTGAAGGGCACGCCCTGATCGATCAGCCATTGAATGGCCTCGCGGCTATGCTCGACGGTAAACCGCACCGCGTCTTCGTGGCACAGGCCGCCACCGGCATTGAGGGTGTCGTCGACGTGGGATTCGACGGTATCGGTGTCGTCCAGCACTGCCGCGACGCCACCCTGAGCCCAATAGGTCGAGCCATTGGCGAGATCGCCTTTGCTCAATACGGCGATGCGCAGATGACCGGGCAAGGTCAGCGCAAGGCTCAAACCGGCAGCGCCGCTGCCTATCACCAGAACATCGTGTTGAAACTGTTGGCTCATTGGAAGATTCCGCTCAAAAGCGACCCGGGTCGGGGTTGGCGCAAGACGCCTGGATCGGCGAGTCAAAGCAGCCATGCAGCCCACTAGTATATAGAGGGGGGGATCGGCACAATAGCGGTGCCTTCGTGGCATTATGAAATTATGGGCGCGGGAAAAGGCGGTGTTGCGAGGCAGTGGCGGGCGGTTAGATTTTTCCGTCAAATCGGGAAACTGGCGACTGTATCGAAGATGTAGCAACCTTTTTCTCTTCATGGTTACACAATGTTCGCCCTGCACGGCTATAAAGATTGGGAACTTTTGACACGGCCCCAAACTCAATAGAAGGTTGCCTGATAGAAGGGACAGCGTCGGTTTTATGCAGGACTTGTGTTGTGGTCATGCAACTCAATTCGACGACAGGATTATTCGCGCAGCCGGCCTTGCCCGCGCTGCGTTTTTCGTGCGTGCCAAATCAGAGCCCGCAGGAAACTTGCTTGGAGGGGGAGAACTTTTGCGAAAAGCCCGAGTCTATGTTTGCAAGCCTGATCGTTTAGTTATGCAAGCTTCCTCCGAGCTTATCGAGGAGTGTTCATGCTAACCCAGGAAGAGGATCAGCAGCTGGTCGAGCGCGTTCAGCGCGGCGACAAGCGAGCTTTCGATCTGCTAGTGCTGAAATACCAGCACAAAATTCTCGGGTTGATCGTGCGTTTCGTGCACGACACCCATGAAGCCCAGGATGTTGCACAAGAAGCCTTTATCAAGGCTTACCGTGCGCTTGGTAATTTCCGCGGTGACAGTGCGTTTTATACGTGGCTGTATCGTATCGCCATCAACACGGCGAAAAACTATCTGGTTTCACGCGGCCGCCGGCCGCCGGATAGCGATGTCAGTTCCGAGGATGCGGAGTTCTACGATGGCGATCATGGCCTCAAGGATCTCGAATCTCCAGAGCGCGCATTGCTGCGGGATGAGATCGAAGGCACCGTCCATCGAACCATTCAGCAACTGCCAGAAGATTTGCGTACGGCTTTAACTTTACGTGAATTCGATGGTCTGAGTTACGAGGACATTGCCAGCGTCATGCAATGTCCGGTGGGTACCGTGCGCTCCCGGATTTTCCGCGCTCGGGAGGCCATCGATAAAGCCCTGCAGCCGTTGTTGCAGGAAACCTGAGACAGCGGCGACAGCCAAGAGAGGAACCGCCATGAGTCGTGAAGCCCTGCAGGAATCGCTGTCCGCGGTGATGGATAACGAAGCGGACGAACTGGAATTGCGTCGGGTATTGAATGCCGTCGACGAAGTGGAAACCCGTGAGACCTGGGCTCGTTACCAGATCGCCCGGGCGGCCATGCACAAGGAATTGCTGCTTCCGCGTCTGGACATCGCCGCGGCCGTTTCTGCTGCGCTGGCTGACGAAGCCGTACCGGCCAAGGCCACTCGTGGTCCATGGCGCAGCCTGGGTCGCCTGGCTGTTGCTGCGTCGGTGACCGTTGCCGTGCTGGCGGGTGTTCGCCTGTACAACCAGGACGAGATCGCTGGTGTCGAACTGGCACAGCAATCGAACCAGCCAACCCTGGCCGCTCCTCAAGTAAAAGGCCCAGCTGTATTGGCCGGCTACAATGAGAGTTCGGAAGCCACTGGCCCTATGGCCAACGGCGTATTGCAAGGTCAGCCAGGCTGGCACGATCAGCGTCTGCCAAGCTACTTGCGTCAGCATGCTCAACAAGCTGCACTGAAGGGCACTGAAAGCGCTCTGCCTTATGCTCGTGCGGCGAGCCTGGAAAACCGTTAAGGAGGATCATGCGCGCCATCCCTCTACTCTCGCTTCTGCTCAGTGGCTGGTTCATCGTTCCAGCCCACGCCGACGAAGCTCAGGATTGGTTGAAACGTCTTGGGCAAGCCGAACAGCAGCAAAGCTTCCAGGGTACTTTCGTCTACGAGCGTAACGGTAGTTTTTCTACCCATAACATCTGGCATCGCGTCCAGGATGGCCAGGTCCGCGAGCGGTTGATTCAGCTCGACGGTTCCGCTCAAGAGGTTGTGCGTGTTGATGGGCGTACCCAATGTGTCAGCGGTACGCTGGTGGCTGGACTGGGGGATGCTCCCAACGCTTCGGCCCACTCACTCGATCCAGAAAAGCTCAAGAATTGGTACGACCTTGCCGTCATCGGCAAGTCGCGTGTGGCTGGGCGTGCGGCGGTCATTGTTTCCCTGACCCCACGGGACCAGCACCGTTATGGTTTTGAATTGCATCTGGACCGCGAGACGGGCCTGCCGCTGAAATCGTTGCTATTGAACGATAAGGGGCAGTTGCTCGAGCGCTTCCAGTTCACTCGCCTGGATACGGCTGATGTGCCGAAGGACAGCGAGTTGCAGGCCAGCGCCGAATGCAAGGCTGTGGCCCTGGACAGCGACAAGGCTTCCGCGGTGAAGGCTGCGCAGGTCTGGCATTCCGACTGGTTACCGCCAGGCTTCGAGTTGACCAGCAGCAGTGCGCGCAAGGATCCCGACACCAAGGCCATGGTCAACAGCTTGATGTATGACGATGGCCTGGCCCGCTTCTCGGTGTTCCTCGAGCCGCTCAACGGTGCGACGGTGACCGACACTCGCACTCAACTGGGCCCAACCGTGGCGGTATCCCGGCGCCTGACCACGCCTGAAGGCGAAATGATGGTAACGGTGGTGGGCGAGATCCCTATCGGCACCGCCGAACGGATCGCCTTGTCGATGCGTACCGACGCCGCTGCGCCCAAGGCGCAGTGAGTACAGCCCAGGTGTTCATCGAGCGTTAATGTTGGTTGTGTAAGAGGTCTGCAATGCCAGCTCTGCAATCGAGATATCTAAATGTTCGGTGAACATTTTCATTTGCAAAACCCCCTGTTTTTTCTTATAGGTCAGAGCCACTAGGTTCTGGCCTTGTTTGTCGTTTCCGGGACAAAAGTACTGCGCGAGTCGCCTGGTATTTCTTGTCCCTATCGCTTAACCACGCTCGTTGTAATGGGAGCCGTATGTCGATACCACGTTTGAAATCCTATCTCTCCATTTTCGCTACTGTGCTGGTGCTCGGTCAGGCCGTTACCGCGCAGGCGGCGGACTTGCCTGACTTCACACAACTGGTCGAGCAGGCATCGCCTGCAGTGGTCAACATCAGTACCACGCAGAAGCTCCCGGACCGCAAGGTTTCCGCCCAGATGCCAGACCTCGAAGGCTTGCCGCCGATGCTGCGCGAGTTTTTCGAGCGTGGCATGCCGCCGCAGCCGCGTTCGCCACGGGGCGATCGCCAGCGTGAAGCCCAGTCCCTGGGTTCTGGCTTCATCATTTCGTCGGACGGTTACATCCTGACCAACAACCATGTGATCGCCGACGCGGATGAAATCCTTGTCCGCCTGGCTGACCGCAGCGAACTCAAAGCCAAGCTGATCGGTACCGATCCACGTTCCGACGTGGCATTGCTGAAGATCGATGGCAAGGACCTGCCAGTGCTGAAACTGGGCAAATCCCAGGACCTGAAGGCCGGCCAGTGGGTGGTGGCCATTGGTTCGCCATTTGGTTTCGACCACACCGTGACCCAGGGCATCGTTAGTGCCATCGGTCGTAGCCTGCCGAACGAAAACTACGTGCCGTTCATCCAGACCGACGTGCCGATCAACCCGGGTAACTCCGGTGGTCCGCTGTTCAACCTGGCCGGTGAAGTCGTGGGTATCAACTCGCAGATCTACACCCGTTCCGGTGGCTTCATGGGTGTGTCCTTCGCTATCCCGATCGATGTCGCCATGGATGTTTCCAACCAGCTGAAAGCCGGTGGCAAAGTCAGCCGCGGCTGGCTGGGCGTGGTCATCCAGGAAGTGAACAAGGACCTGGCGGAATCCTTCGGCCTGGAGAAACCGGCCGGTGCGCTGGTGGCACAGATCCAGGACGACGGTCCGGCAGCGAAGGGCGGCCTGCAGGTGGGCGATGTGATCCTGAGCATGAACGGTCAACCGATCATCATGTCGGCGGACCTGCCGCATCTGGTCGGTGCCCTCAAGGCAGGCGCGAAAGCCAACCTTGAAGTGATTCGTGACGGCAAGCGCAAGAACGTCGAATTGACCGTTGGTGCGATTCCGGACGAAGACAAGACCCTGGATGTCATCAGCAAGTCCGGTGCCGAGCGCAGCAGCAACCGTCTGGGCGTTGCGGTGGTCGAGTTGACCGATGAGCAGAAGAAAGCCTTCGACCTCAAGGGTGGTGTGGTGATCAAGGAAGTCCAGGATGGCCCAGCCGCGCTGATCGGCCTGCAGCCGGGTGATGTGATCACTCACCTGAACAATCAGGCGATCACTTCAACCAAGAACTTCACCGAAATCGCCCAGGCGCTGCCAAAGAACCGTTCGGTCTCGATGCGGGTTCTGCGTCAGGGGCGCGCCAGCTTCATTACCTTCAAGCTGGCCGAGTAATCCGCTTAGCGGGTTGATCGCGCAATAAAAAGCCCGCCTCGGAAGAGGCGGGCTTTTTTGTGGGCGCCGGTCGGGCTCAGCGCATCATGTCCTTGACCATCTGCTCCTGGTCCATCAACTCACGCTGACGTGCGTCGATCCGCGAAGACAGGGGAAAGTTGCTGCCGGCGCGGCGTTTGGCGAAATCCAGCTGCTGGATCGCCTGGCGATAGTCGCCGACCAGGGCAAAGTATTCGGCCCGCGCCTGATGCAGGCCGATGATGTTGCCGGACAGGCCACGGGTTTCCGCCACCGAGTACCAGACGTCCGGATCATCGGAGCGGGTCTTGAGCAGGCTTTCCAGAGCCTTTTCGGCGTCCGCCGGGCGATTCTGCTTGAGCAGCAGATCGACCCTGACCTGGTTCAGTGGATAGTTGCCCGGGTACTGCGCAAGCATTTTATCCACCCGGGCCTGAGCGTCGGAAAAACGGCTGGTGGCGGTATCCAGATCAATCTGGGCCAGGTTGTAAGTGATGTCGTTAGGCTGCTTGGCCAGCAGTTGCTTGAGGTTTTCCCGGGCATCGTTGAACTGGCTGCCCTTGATCTGGGCGATGGCGAGTCCGTAGCGGGCGATGTCGTTTTTCGGGTTTTCGTCGAGCTGGGCACGGAAACGCTTGGCGCCCATGCCGGGAGACTCTTCGTAGATCAGTTGCACGCGTGCGCGGATCAGCTGGTAGCGCAGGCTGTCTTCCTTGCCGCCAGCCTTGGCCTGTTCGGCACGGTTGCGGGTGTCGGCGATCCGCGATTCGGTGACCGGGTGAGTCAGCAGGAACTCCGGCGGCTTGGCGTCGAAGCGGTACTGACGCATCAGGCGCTCGAACATGGTCGGCATGGAGCGCGGGTCATAACCGGCCTTTTCCAGGTTGAGGATGCCGATACGGTCGGCTTCCTGCTCGTTTTGCCGAGAGAAGCGCCGTTGTTCCTGGATGGCCGCGGCCTGGGTGCCGGCAATGGCGGCGATCCCGGCGTCGCCACCACCCGCCGCGGCGATCACGATACCGGCCAGCAGGGCGGCCATCATCGGCACCTGCATGCGTTGCGAGGCCTCGACGCCACGGGCGAAGTGGCGTTGCGACAAGTGCGCCAATTCGTGAGCCAGCACCGAGGCGTATTCGCCTTCGGTCTGGGCATTGAGGAACAGCCCGCCGTTGACCCCGACAATCCCGCCGGGAGCGGCAAAGGCGTTGAGCTGCGGGCTGTTGATCAGGATGAACTCGAGACGCCGGTCGTTGACTTGGCTGGTCTCGACCAGCTTGTAGACGCTGGTTTCGACGTAATCCTTGAGTTGCGGGTCGTTGAGTTGCGAAACCTGGCTGCGCAGCAACGCCAGCCAGGCGCGGCCCAGTTGGTGTTCCTGTTGGGGCGAGACAATGGCAGAACTGGCATCACCGAGTGACGGCAGGTCGTCGGCGAAGCCTGGTGAGGCGAGCAGGCAAGCGAGCGTCAGCAGGGTAGGGCGCAAAAAAGTCATGCACAAAGCCTTAGTCGACAAAGAGTCTACTGTAGCCGGACACCAGGCCTTGGACCAGATATTCTAGGCACCTCGACGACCCTCCCGGAGTGACGCAATGACTGATGCTGTAGCCCACGACGCCGAGCTCGATGCCAGCGGCCTGAACTGCCCGCTGCCGCTGCTCAAGGCCAAGATGGAACTCAATCGCCTGGCCAGCGGCGCGGTGCTCAAGGTGATCGCCACGGATGCCGGTTCCCAGCGCGACTTTCGCACCTTTGCCCGTTTGGCCGGTCATACCCTGCTGCGCGAGGAAGACGAAGCCGGGGTCTATCGTTACTGGCTGAAGAAGGCCTGAACCGCCCCGGAAATCATCGCGCCTCTGTCTAAGGATCATTGATGTTCAAAGTGTTACGCGACTGGATTCAGCGCTACTTCTCCGACGAAGAGGCTGTGGTGCTGGCCGTTCTGTTGTTCCTGGCCTTCACCGCCGTGCTGACCTTGGGCGGCATGCTCGCGCCAGTGTTGGCGGGAATGGTGCTGGCCTACCTGATGCAGGGGCTGGTGCTCACGCTGGAGCGCTGGCGTTTGCCTGGCGGGGCGGCGGTGGGCCTGGTGTTTGCCTTGTTCATGGGGCTGCTGCTGGTGTTCATCGTGGTCGTCGTGCCGCTGCTGTGGCATCAGTTGATCACTTTGTTCAACGAGCTGCCGGGAATGCTCGCCAAGTGGCAATCGCTGCTTCTGCTGTTGCCGGAGCGTTACCCACACCTGGTGTCCGACGAACAGGTGTTGCAGGCGATCGAGGTGGCGCGTGGCGAGATCGGCAAGTTCGGCCAGTGGGCGCTGACCTTCTCGCTGTCCAGCCTGCCACTGCTGGTCAACATCATGATCTATCTGGTGCTGGTGCCGATCCTGGTGTTTTTCTTCCTCAAGGACCGGGCGATGATCAGCCAGTGGGTGCGCGGTTACCTGCCGCGCGAGCGGGCGCTGATCACCCGGGTGGCCCAGGAGATGAACCGGCAGATCGCCAATTACATTCGTGGCAAGGTGATCGAGATCGTCATTTGTGGTGGAGTGACCTACATCGCCTTCGTGGCCTTGGGGCTGAACTACGCGGCCCTGCTGGCATTGCTGGTGGGGATTTCGGTAGTGGTGCCCTACGTCGGGGCGGTGGTGGTGACCGTGCCGGTAGCGCTGATCGCCTTGTTCCAGTGGGGCTGGAGCGACCAGTTCATCTATCTGATGGCGGTCTACGGGATCATTCAGACCCTGGACGGCAACGTGCTGGTGCCGCTGCTGTTCTCCGAGGCAGTGAACCTGCATCCAGTGGCGATCATCTGTGCGGTGCTGCTGTTTGGCGGGTTGTGGGGCTTCTGGGGCGTATTTTTCGCGATTCCCCTGGCCACTCTGTTCAAGGCGGTACTGGATGCCTGGCCGCGCAAGGAGCCGGTCGTGGCGCCCTTGCTCTAGAACGGCTCTGTCCTGGAAATGAAAAGGGGGCGGCTGATTCAGCCGCCCCCTTTTTTAGTCGTTTACCCCGCTCAGGCCTTATTCAGCGCCTGCGCGGCAGCCAGTACCGCATCCACGTGGCCTGGCACTTTCACGCCACGCCATTCCTGGCGCAGCACGCCATCCTTGTCGATCAGGAAGGTGCTGCGATCGACGCCCATGTATTCCTTGCCGTAGAGCTTCTTCAGCTTGATCACGTCGAACAGCTGGCAGACGGCTTCGTCCTTGTCGCTGATCAGCTCGAAGGGGAATTCCTGCTTGCACTTGAAGTTCTCATGGGACTTCAGGCCATCGCGGGATACGCCGAACACCTCGGTGTTGGCGGCCTTGAACGCGGCGTATTGATCGCGAAAGCCCTGGCCTTCGGTGGTGCAGCCCGGGGTGCTGTCCTTGGGGTAGAAGTAGATCACCACCTGCTTGCCCTTGAGCGCGGCGAGGCTGACGGTCTGACCGCTGGTGGCCGGGGCTTCGAAGTTGGCAACAGGTTGGTCGATGGCAACGGCCATTGGGGCTTCCTTACATTGGGTTCTGTGGGCGCCAGGGTTCGATCAACGCATCGAGATTCATGGCGTCGGCGAAGTCCAGGAACTGATCGCGCAGCCAGCTGATCTGGGTGCCGGCCGGCAAGGTCACGGTAAAGGTGGCGTTGAGCATGGTGCCGCCGGTCTGCGGGGCCTGATAGGTGTCGCAGGTCAGGTTTTCCAGCTCGACATGGTGGTCGATGAAGAACTGGCACAGTTCGTTGACGATGTCCGGGCGGTAGGCGGCGCTGACGTAAGCCACATAAGGCAGGGCCTGCGGGCGGTTTTCCAGGGCCGCGCTGCGTACCACGTTGACGGTGAAGGCGTATTTCTTCGCCAGCGACGGCAGGCCGGCCTCCAGGCGCGCCAGGGCATCCCAGCTGCCGGAAACCTCCAGGACCAGCGCGCTGCACTCGCCGTGGCGGGTCAGGCGGGAGGTCACCACGGCACAGCGGTTTTCATGGCTGGCGCGGCACAGGACGTTGGTCAGCTCCATGGGGTTGGCGCCGAGGGCACTGATGACAAGGAATTGTTCGCGGACTGTGGGGGTGGACATGCAGCATTCCTAAAGCGATGAGCGGTCGATACTTTTACAGGCTCGAGTACTGGGTAAACGTCCGGATGCGGTTTCAGAAGCCCTGAACCGCCCGGTTGCAACGAACTCCATAAAGGCGAGAGCGAAGGGCGGCAACGCGGGATTGGGGCTTCGGATGCCGAAAAGGGAGGCTGGAACCCGGCGTACGAGCTTAGCAGTACCGATCAAAGTCTGAAGGGTAGCGAAATACATCGCTCAGGGGAATGCTCGCAGCGCGGTACTTCGCTTGTGCAAGCATCTTGGCGCCAGTACCATTACCGCTCTCTTTTTCCGGCAGGAGCGGTTGCATGATTGCGGGCAGTATGGTGGCACTGGTCACACCCATGGATGCACAGGGTCGTCTCGACTGGGACAGCCTGAGCAAACTGGTGGACTTCCACCTGCAAGAGGGCACCAACGCCATTGTGGCGGTCGGCACTACAGGTGAGTCGGCTACCCTCGATGTGAACGAACACATCGAAGTGATTCGTCGCGTGGTCGCTCAGGTTGCAGGGCGCATCCCGGTGATCGCCGGTACCGGCGCGAACTCGACGCGCGAAGCGATCGAACTGACCACCAACGCGAAGATCGCCGGTGCCGACGCGTGCCTGCTGGTGACCCCTTATTACAACAAGCCGACGCAAGAAGGCCTGTATCAGCATTTCCGTGCCATCGCCGAAGCCGTCGATATCCCGCAGATCCTCTATAACGTGCCGGGTCGCACCGCTTGCGACATGAAGGCCGAGACCGTGATCCGCCTGTCGACCGTGCCGAACATCATCGGCATCAAGGAAGCCACCGGCGACCTGCAGCGCGCCAAGGACATCCTGGCCGGCGTGAGCAGCGACTTCCTGGTGTATTCCGGCGACGACGCAACCGCCGTCGAACTGATCCTGCTGGGCGGCAAGGGCAATATTTCGGTGACCGCCAACGTGGCGCCAAAAGCCATGAGCGAGATGTGCGCCGCGGCGATGCGTGGCGATGCCGCCACCGCCCGGGCGATCCACGAGAAGCTGATGCCGCTCAACAAGACGCTGTTTATCGAATCCAACCCTATTCCCGTGAAATGGGCCCTGTGCGAGATGGGCTTGATGGCGAACGGTATCCGTCTGCCGCTCACCTGGCTCAGTGCTGCCTGTCACGAACCGCTGCGGCAGGCCATGCGCCAGTCCGGCGTATTGGTTTAATTGAGGAAGTACTACGCATGAAGCGATTGGCCGGACTTTCCGCACTTGCCTTGATTATCTCCAGCACCAGTGGCTGCGGTTGGATCTGGGGGCCGGAAGGCTACTTCCGTGACCGCGGCAGCGATTACCTGCAAGCGCAACAGACCGCACCGATGCAACTGCCGTCGGATGTCAGCACCTCCAAACGCCTTGATCCGCTGTTGCCGATTCCGCGCAACGTGGCCGACGACACCGTCAAGGGCGAATACATCGTGCCGCGTCCGCAGCCGCTGGGCTCGGTGGCCGATGCCAGCGACTACACCCTGCAGAAGAGCGGCGATGCACGTTGGGTCATGGCCCAGCACGCCCCGGCCGAAGTCTGGCCGGTGGCCATGCAGTTCTTCCAGGACAACGGTTTCCGTATCGACGACCAACGCCCGCAAACCGGCGAGTTCAGCACCGCCTGGCAGCGTTCCGACGAGCTCTCCGCATCCATGGCCAAGCGCCTGGGCAGCGTAGGTTCGGCCGATAACGAAACCCGCGTGCGGGTGCGTATCGAACCCGGCGTGCAGCGCAATACCAGTGAAGTCTACGTGGTCAGCGCCGAGCGTCCTGTCGGCAGTACCTCCAACGTCGATTTCACCAACCGTTCGGTCAACACCAGCCTGGATGCCGCGCTGGTCGACGAAATGCTTGCCAGCATGAGCCGCAGTGCCGAGAAGGGCGGTTCGGTCTCCCTGCTGGCTGCGCGTGATTTCGATACCCCAAGCCGTGTCAGCCTCACCGAGGACGGCAGCGGCAACGTGGTGCTCAACCTCGGCGAAGACCTCGACCGCGCCTGGTCGAGCGTCGGCCGCGCCCTGGAACAGGGTGAGTGGCGCGTTGAAGACATCAACCGCAGCCTGGGCCTGTACTACATCAACCTGGCGGAAAAAGCCGAGAAGAAAAACGACGAGCCGGGCTTCTTCGGCAAGTTGTTCGGCAGCGCACCGGCCAAGGAAGAAATCGAAGCCCGCGCCGAGCGTTATCAGGTTCGCCTGAGCAAGGTGGGCGACAACGTCCAGGTCACCGTCGAGAAAGACATCAACACCGTTGCCCCGCCTGAAGTGGCGCGCAAAGTGTTGACTGTGATTCAGGACAACCTGGGCTGATCCGATGCGTTTCGCCGTTCTCGGCAGTGGTAGTCAAGGGAATGGCACGCTGATAGCCAGTGACGACACCTACGTCCTGGTGGATTGTAGTTTCTCCTTGCGCGAAACCGAGCGGCGCCTGTTGCGCTTGGGGGTAGCCCCCGCGCAGCTGAGCGCGATTCTGGTAACCCACGAACATGCCGACCACGTGCATGGCGTGGGTTTGCTGTCTCGGCGCTACAATTTACCGGTCTACCTCAGTCGCGGCACGTTGCGCGGGATGCGCAAGCCGGTGGACGCCGCGGGTTTTCTCGCCGGGGGCGAGACGCTTCAGGTCGGTGCCTTGAGCATCGACGTGACCCGCGTCGCCCACGATGCGCTGGAACCTGTGCAGTACGTGTTCAGTGACGGCCAGCGGCGTTTCGGCCTGCTGACCGACCTGGGTTCCTACTGCGACACGGTGATCGACCGCTATCGCGGGCTGGATGCCTTGATGATCGAGGCCAATCACTGCCGCGACATGCTGGCCCGAGGTTACTACCCGTATTTCCTCAAGCAGCGGGTCGGTGGGGAAATGGGACATTTGAACAACCATCAGGCCGCAAGCCTGGTGGCCGAGTTGGGCTGGCAGGACCTGCAGCATCTGGTACTGGCCCACCTCAGCAGCAAGAACAACCTGCCGCAGCTGGCCCGGCAATGTTTTGTCGACACCCTCGGGTGCGACCCGGACTGGCTGCAACTGGCCGATCAAGATTCAGGGCTCGACTGGCGCCACATCGCCTAGCCCACCTACTTAGCAAGCGGAGCCCATCATGGAAAAACGTGAAGAACTCTACCGTGGCAAAGCCAAATCGGTTTACAAGACCGACGACGCCGACCGCCTGGTCCTGCTGTTTCGCAACGACACCTCGGCGTTCGACGGCAAGCGTATCGAGCAGCTCGATCGCAAAGGCATGGTGAACAACAAGTTCAACGCCTTCATCATGCAGAAGCTCGAAGAGGCCGGCGTGCCGACCCAATTCGACAAACTGCTGGGCGACAACGAGTGCCTGGTGAAGAAGCTGGACATGATCCCGGTCGAGTGCGTCGTGCGTAACTACGCCGCCGGCAGCCTGGTCAAGCGCCTGGGTGTGGAAGAGGGCCTGAAACTCAACCCTTACACCTTCGAACTGTTCCTGAAGGACGACGCCAAGGGCGACCCGTTCATCAACGAATCCCACGTCGTGGCGTTCGGCTGGGGCACCGCCGAGCAACTGGCGCGCATGAAAGAACTGTCGCTCAAGGTCAACGAAGTCCTGAGCAAGCTGTTCGACGACGCTGGCCTGCTGCTGGTGGACTTCAAGCTGGAGTTCGGCGTATTCCACGGCCAGATCGTCCTGGGCGACGAATTCAGCCCGGATGGCTGCCGCCTGTGGGACAAGGAAACCCGCAAGAAGATGGACAAGGACCGCTTCCGTCAGGGCCTCGGTGATGTGATCGAAGCCTACGAAGAAGTCGCAAACCGTCTGGGCGTACCGCTGTAATCGACGCAACCGACTGATAGCACGGAAAAAATTTGCCCGAGGGGCTTCGCTTCGGGCAAAGGTGCTGTTATGATGCGCGCCGTTGGAGAGATGCCAGAGTGGCCGAATGGGACGGATTCGAAATCCGTTGTACCTTCGCGGGTACCTAGGGTTCGAATCCCTATCTCTCCGCCATTATTGAAGTAGCCGAAGCCCCTGAAAACGTTAAAGTTTTCAGGGGCTTCGTCGTTTCTGGCTGTTTTTTATTCCCCCGCTTGTTCCCCTATTGGGATTTCGAGGGGGCGCTCGATCCACATCGAGAACACTTACCCTCCCAGTCAGCTCCAGCCCAATGCATCACGCGGTCAGCGTCTGGTCGGCCTCTCCGAACCAGGTGCGCACCAGATCGGGATTGGGTGTGCCAATGTGGTCGAGCACCGCGACATCGACGAAGTGCTTGCCATTATTGGCGCCATCGGGATCCACCTGCACCGTGATGTCGCTGCCGGACTGCGCCAGTTGGACAAAGTCGGCCACCTGGCTGGTGCCGCTGACGAAGTTGGCGTTGAGCAGCGTGGAGAGGTCGAGGGTGTCACCTTCGGCGAAGTTGTAGTCGAGGATATGGTCGCCGCCTTCATTCGCGTTGAGGTAGGCGAACATGTCGGCTCCCGCGCCGCCGCTGAGGCTGTCCTCGCCGCCACGACCCACGATGATGTCGTTGCCGTCGCTGCCGCTGAGCGTGTCCGCGAGCATGCTGCCCACCAGTGTGCCGCTGGATTGGCCGTGGTAACTGACCTGGGTGCCGGCTTCGCCGCCATCGGTGACCTGGAAGTCTTCCGCCGAGTAGTGTCCCAGCAGGTTCACCTCGGCTCGATGTGCGCCGTCGTCCACCGTCAGCAGGCCGCCGGCGCCAGAGGCGTTGGCGGTGTAGCTGAGCTGGGTATTGGCACCGAAAGCGAGATCGCCGAACGTCAGCAAGTCATCGCTCTCGAGGCCGAGGATGCCGACCAGCGAGCCCGCCGCTTCAGCCTGGGCGATCACCAGCGAGCCGGCACCTGCGCCGTGAAAGGCGACGGAGGTGTGTGCGGCACCGGCGAAGGTCAGGCTGGCGTCGCCGTCGATGGTCGCGTTGCCATTGCCGGTCACGTCGGCCAGCAGGCGCAGGTCGCCACCGTTGGCCCACAGATGGCCGGTGTTTTCGACCGCGCTGGCCACTGTCATGCCGCCTGTGCCGGTGGACTCCAGTACACCGCTGTTGCTGATGGTGTGGGTGCCGGTGTCGAGCACCAGGCTGTTCATGCCGCTGGCCAGGATCAGCCCCGCATTGGCCAGTATCATTTGCCCGGCACCCAACTGGCCGGCGCCGGAAATGCGGTTGTCGACATTGGTCAGCACGGTGTCGGCGCTGCCGCCGAAAATCACATTTTGCGCGTTGTCGGATAGCAGTACCTGGCCGCCACCGGTCAAGGTCGCGCCACGGAACAGAATTTCCAGGCTGGTCTCGTTGCCGGCGGAGCCGAGTTCGATGGTGCCGCTGTTATGGAGGCCGCCACCGAACGGCATGATCGCGCCGTCGGCAATGGTGAGGGTACCGCTGTTGTGGGTGAGTGGGTCCGTATCGAACCGGAAGTTCGCTTCGCCCAGGTCCGCCGCATCGACGCCTTTGAGGGTGACCGTCTGGCCGGAGCCGATGCTGACCAGGGCATTGCCGTTTGCGTCGTTGCTGATGCTCAAGTCAGCGAAGGCGGTGGCGCTTGTGAAGCCGATCAAGTCGATCTTGTCCGCCGCGACGTCGAAGTTGTAGATCTGGTTGTTGCCGATCGGCTGGGCGAAGACGAACGTGTCGGCACCGGACGAGCCGCTCAGGTTATCGTCAGCGGACAAGGCGAAGATCGGCGAGCCCGGGGCATAGACTTCGACGTTGTTGAACACGTAGGCGCTTGCGCTGCTGCCGTCACTGTTGCTCCAGTACAGGTTGACCTCAAGCACCAACGCACCCGCGAAGTCGCTTGGGGTTGTCACGGTCAAGGCACCGGGATCGTTGGTCTGCACGGTCCAGGTGCCGTCGCCATTGTCGGTTCCTGCATTGAACACCCACCCCGAAGGAACGCCGCTGATGGCCACCGTTACGGGGCCGTCAATCTCGGCCGGTGGAATGTCGAGGGCCAGGTTGATGGGCTCGCCGGCAACGCCTGCCGGAAGGTTTGCACTGCTCCCGGCAGCCCCAGCATTACCCGCCAGGTCGGTGTAGCTGTTCGCGGCAACGTCGACTTTCACGCTACCGCCCAGCGTTCTGGTCAGCGTCGCGGTGTAGGTATCGCCATCGACCTGGGTAAAGTTGCTGAAGGTTCCGCGGGGCGCTCCGCTCGTCTTAGTCACCGAGACATCCGAAAGGCTGAAACCGCTCACTGCCTCACTGAACTGGAATGTGACCGTCGACGTAGAGCCGATCGAGCTGCCCAAGGCCGTTCCCGTCACTGTCACCGTTGGCGGTACGCTATCGACTGGCGTCTCGACAACGTTCTGCACGTTTACCGTAAGGGTCTGCGTGTCGGTTCCGCCATTGCCGTCGGCCACCTGGACGTCCACAACGTAGGCATTGTCGCCATCGGTACCCCCGATATCCTGGGCATTTTCGTAATCGGGGGCCGAATTGAAGGTCAGCACTCCGC
The DNA here is from genome assembly GCF_028640915.1 of Pseudomonas sp. B3G-3. Classification (NCBI taxonomy): domain Bacteria; kingdom Pseudomonadati; phylum Pseudomonadota; class Gammaproteobacteria; order Pseudomonadales; family Pseudomonadaceae; genus Pseudomonas; species Pseudomonas sp. B3G-3. The sequence goes on from NZ_JAQZAB010000118.1 coordinate 272,038, forward strand.
TCGAACTGATCGAGAATTTGCTGAAGTCCGTGCCGGCCGTATTCAGGATCGAGTAGCTCAGCGTCTGCGCGGGTAGATCGGCATCGCTCGCCACCACCGTCGTGACTGCCGTAGTGTTCTCCGCCACGTTGACCGAAGCCGTCGCCCCCCCGCCGTTGGAGGTGATCACCGGGCTGTTGTCGTTGACGCCCGTCACGGTTACCACGATCGTCTGGTCGTCAAACAGCGTGCCGTCCGACGCCCGCACAATCACGTCATAGACATTGTTCGTTCCCGAATCGGTCGGTGCTTCAAAGTTGGGGGCAGAGATAAAGCTCAATGCACCTGTGCTGGTAACGATTGAGAACTTCGCGGCATCCGCTCCGCCGACGATGCTGTAGCTCAATATCTGTGCCGGCAGATCGGCATCGGTTGCCGCCACGGTCGTGACCGCTGCAGTGTTCTCCTCCAGGTTGATCGAAGCCGTCGTACCACCACCGTTGGAGGTGATGGTCGGCAAGTCATTGCTGCCGGCGATATGCACGGTAACCGAGGTGAGGGTGCCGTCGGCACTGCTCACAGCGAAGGTGTCGGTGTAGGTGGTGCCGGCGGCGAACTCGTTGTGCGCGGAGTCGGCGACGTAGGTCCAGGCACCGCCGGTGTCGATGGAGAATTTGCCGTAGTTGCCAGCGGTGTCGGTTTGGGCAATGAAGGTTGCGGCGCTGTCGACGTCG